>CAXNDQ010000044.1:0-8369 GCA_964201275.1 Candidatus Planktophila sp.
TGCGGCGCTTAGTTTCGCTCGGGTTTCCTGATCGGCGCGCTCAAAGGTCATCGCCATCAACACGGTTCGTTTACCTTCGCGGATGTCGTCTCCTGCCGGCTTTCCCGTAACTGAAGGATCACCAAAGATTCCGAGCATGTCATCGCGCAATTGAAAAGCCTCACCAAGTGGCAGGCCATAAGCGCTCAAGATATTTGTAAGTTCTTTACGCTTTGCCGGATCGGTGACCGCCAGCGCCGCGCCTAAATGAAGAGGTCGTTCAATGGTGTACTTGCCAGATTTATATCTAGCAATTCGCAACGAACGATCAACGCTGGGGGATTTTTCACCAGATTCGCGCACATCTAAATATTGACCAGCCATTAACTCAATGCGCATCTCATCGTGTACCGAAAGCGCCGATAACAGCGCATCATTTGCAACGCCAGATGTATGAAGTAAATGATCGGACCAAACAAGGGCTAGGTCACCAAGTAACACTGCAGCTGCTTCACCGAATTGATCTGATAAACCGTTCATCGCATCTCGTTGATGTAAATTCTCAAAGTGGCGGTGTATTGCTGGTTTGCCGCGACGCGTGTCAGAGCGATCCATCAAATCATCGTGAATTAACGCACAAGCTTGCAATAGTTCAAGGCTGGTGAAGGCGCGAATATCGGAGGCGGTAGGAGCCACACCTGTTGCGCAAAATCCGGCGTATGCAAATAACGGACGCAACCGCTTGCCGCCCTCTAAAAGAAATGACTCGAGGGCATCGCAGACTGGCGCTAACTCTGAACCGATCGATGAAAGGTATTCGCGTTGCAACGCTAAATATGAGGTGAGTTCGCTCTGAACCTGCTCACGAATTTCAAGGAGCGTGCCACGCGCATCGTTAACCACGGCGCAACGGTACCCTGACCGCATGGAGATGCGCATGAAGAGAGACGGGGATGCCGTCACCTACTCATTTGAATTCTTCCCGCCCAAAGACCAAGAGGGTGAAAACCGCCTTTGGAGCGCAATCACTGCGCTTGAGCCGATCGCCCCGGATTTCATTTCAGTTACCTATGGAGCGGGTGGATCAACGCGTGATCGCACAATACGAATTACCTCTGAGATTACCGAGCATACAAAATTGCCTGTTGTTGCGCATTTAACTTGTGTTGGCTCAACGAGAGAAGAGTTGTTGGAAATTTTGTCGCGTTACAAAGCTGCTGGGATACATAATATTTTGGCGCTCCGCGGTGATCCAACAGGAGGTCCACGCGCACCGTGGTCACCAACGCCTGGCGGTTTAAATCATGCGGATGAGTTAGTTTCTCTCGCAGCAGACTTTGGCGGATTCACAATTGGCGTTGCCGCCTTTCCAGATGGCCACCCGGCATCGAATGGTGATTTTGCTGCCGATATTGAAACGCTTATCCGCAAAGAAGCAGCAGGAGCAACATTTGCAACCACTCAATTCTTCTTTGAAGTAGATAAATGGAAAGCACTTGTCGATAAGTTATCTGCCCGCGGATCACAATTACCGATAATCGCCGGAATATTGCCCGTTACAAATGTCAATCAACTAAATCGAATGGCTGAGTTAAGTGGAACTCCGATTCCTAGCGCAGTATCAAACGCTTTTGAAAAGATAAAAGATAACCCAGATGATGTTCGAAAGTTAGGCGTAGAACTGGCCACAGAACTCTGTGAAGATTTGCTGGCCGCGGGAGTTCCTGGTTTACATTTCTATACGATGAATACGTCTACTGCCACGCGAGAAATATTTGCACAGATCAAAGATAAGAAAAGAGCATGAAGAAAAGCGAATTTAACTCCACGTGGAGCGCACTCCATGGGGGAGCCGAGATAAAGGGGATAGTTAAAACTTGGCTGGCAATTTCGTTTTCATCTGCCAAATTTCTCTCTAGATTACATATCACTCCTAATGTTTTGACTCTGCTCGGCGTTCTATTCGCAATTGCAATGGCGGCTTATCCGCTCTCGCTTTGGGCGATTCCACTCCTGGTTTTATCTCTCTACGCTGATGGAATTGATGGCAGTGTTGCCATCTTTCAAAAGCGTCAGAGTTCATTTGGTGCAATTCTTGATTCGGTAGCTGACCGCATCAGCGAAGCGCTCTGGTTTTACGTTGCCTATCGAATCGGAGCCCCAGCCTGGTTGGTTCTTGCAACTTACGTAATTGCCTCAACGCAAGAGTATGCGCGGGCACGACTCACTTCGCTAGGAATCAGTGGCGTTGGTGTGGTTACTCCTGCAGAACGTCCAGTGCGGGCAAGTTTTATTTTTATAGCACTAGTTTCCTATGCATTGAGTTTCGAATTAGTAACTTTAACTATGGCGATTCTCGCCATTCTGCAGTTAATTAGTTTTGGCTTAGTGGCTCGTTTTGCCCACAATAGCTTGCGCAACAATCTCGGCGCTTAAGCCAACTAAAGGTAGCCCACCTCCCGGATGTGCCGATCCTCCTACGCAATACAAACCTTTCAGAGGTGAGCGATTCTTCGCGCGCATAAAGGCAGAGCGGGCACCGTTACTGGAAGTGCCATAGATCGCACCACCGGGTGCTGCAACAGTTCTCTCTAAATCTGCGGGTGTGCGGATCTCCAACACTTCTAAACGGTCGCGAATTGAAATCCCGCGAGATTCAAGTGAATCAATAATTTGCATCGCATAACGATGGTTAAAGTCGGCATCGTTCCAGTTAAAGCCATCCGCGCCGTTTGCATTGTGGCGCGGAGCATTTACCAGCACAAACCATGCTTCGTGGCCAGGATGTTTAACCATAGATTCATCCTGAGGTGCGCATAGATAGATTGTCGGATCTTGTACTGGTTGCTTGCGATCAAAGATATCTACAAACTCTGCATCATAATTTTCTGGAAAGAAGATGTTGTGATGCGAAAGTCCGGTCCCGCTTTCGCTGGGACGAAGGCCCAGCAGCAAGGAGAAGCCGGCAAGTGAAGGATCGGCTTTAGCCAAGTTAGCGCGTTCTCTGTGCAATTTCTTAACTTTTCCAGTTATCAATTTGTTGTATACCGCAGTGGCATCTGCATTTGCAACGACTATGGAGAAAGGCAGTTTTCGATTATCCGCCAAGGTGATTCCGGTTGTGGAAGTACCGTCGTGATCAATTTGACTGACGCTTACATTAAATTCAAATTTAACACCACGGTCTAAGCATCTTTGATAGACCGCATCGGCTAACTTTCCAACTCCGCCTTTGGTATGCCATGCACCAAATGCTTCTTCCACAAAGGCAATTGAGGCGAGCACCGCAGGAGCAACGCGTGGATCAGAACCGCTATAAGTTGCATAGCGATCAAGAATCTTGCGCAACCTTTGATCTTTCAACTTTAAGTCACGTAGAGATTTCCAAGGTGCAATTATTCGTATATCGCGCAGAAGGGTCGGGCGCTTCAAAAGCGAAAGCACTGAACGCAACTCTGATTCAATAAATGGTTCGCGCGAGACATCCCACATTGCTTCGGCTTGAAGCATGATCTGATCCCACTCCTGGGCTGAAGAACTTCCGAAAGAGGTTTCAATCGCTGACAAGGTTTCTTTACGCGACAAATTGGCAAAACGTACGGCACTGCCATCAGCGAATCTATAGTCAAAAGATGGACTGACGGCTTGCAGTTCAACTACACGTCCCATCACATCACCTGTGCGTTGAAAGAAATCGCGATATACCGCTGGCAAAGTTAGAAGTGAGGGACCAGTGTCAAAAGCATAATTTCCGATCCATTCGGTACGGCACTTTCCACCGTGACGATCAGATGCTTCAAAAACGGTTACTTCATAACCTGCTCTTGCTAAACGAGCTGCGGTGCACATTCCACCCATGCCGGCCCCAATGACTGCTACACGTTCTTTAGGTGCGCTCACAAGGTGCGCCCCTTCCACTGAACTCTTCCGCGCATCCGCCAACTATAGATAATCAAATAGATCAAGATGGCTGATGAAATTGGATGCAGCAGTGAATCCAGCAATCGTCCATCAGAGCGTTGGGCACTCAGCATCCGAGTTAAGACTATTAATTCGTAGGTAAAGAGCCCGATGGGATTGCCGCTAAGCATAATTAGAACGGGAGCGATTCCAGTTAGAAAGATAAATGCAACAGCAAGTGTTGCACCTAGTGGATTTGAAAATGCGCTCCAAAGCGATTTACCGTAACCAGCCTTAATCTCATCAAAGTTCTTGTACATACGAGTTTGGGCTAACCTCGATCCATCAGCCACGCCGCCATGGGCGCCAGATGAAATAAGCGCGCGGGCAAGTTTCATGTCATCAAGTACTTGCCCTGCAATCAACTTAAAGCCATCTATCTGATCGAGAGCTTCTTTTCTTAAAAGAAAGAATTGACCATTAGCAACGGCAAGGGAAGTGCGGCTAGATCTTTCGGCGATACGTAATGGAACAGTTGTCATCCAAGACCATTGCAGAATTGGTTGCACTAAGCGCTCAGCGAAAGTCTTTGCAATTTGCTTTGGATAGGCAGAGATAAAATCACGCATTCCAAGCATGGAAATGGTCTGTGCTATTGCATTGGGTGCAAGGCGAACATCAGCATCCAAAGTCACGATGAATTTACCGCTTGCTGCTAAGTAACCTTGCTGTAAGGCCCAAGGTTTGCCTAGCCAATCATTTGGCAAGGACGGCGCGTTGATGATTTTTATTGGTGCACCAGCGGATTTGGCATCGCTAAGTAACTTGCCAGTGCCATCTTCTGAAGAATCATCTATAAAGATTATCTCCACGGAGTCGAGAGCGCTTTGGTTGGTGAGAGAGGTAACGAGCTCTGCGATATTTTCAGCTTCATTACGCACCGGAATCAATATAGTTACCGGGGAGGTAATCTGCTCAAATCGCTTTGGTCGACGAATCGTGAAGAAGTTAATCACAGTGATTAAAAGCAGAAAGATGGAGAATATGAAAAGTGCGGTAGCCATCTAATTGTTAGGGACGGCCGAGCCAACGCGAAAAGATGTAAGGCGCTAGAACTAGTCCGAAGCTTGCTCCGAAGAGCAGGGCGACGCCGGGACGATCGAAGAAGAATAAGTTGGAGATAACACCAGCAAACCAGGTCCAAATTAGAAATACATCTACCGCTGCCAGGCTAGCGCTTACTTTACGTCGATCGTGCGGTAGCGATATATGCAAAATAGCGATTAACGCCATTCCCGATAGCAACCAACCAAATGCATTTGATAGTGGAATTTCTGGTGAGAAAGGAACATGTGAGCCGGTAACTTCCCAAGTCCAACGACCAGCAGAAACCATTTGTGGATCCAAGAAGAAGTCATAGGCCATTAATCCAAAACCGCCGTAGAGAAATACCCAACTACCTGCAACGCGACGAGCAGCGCAAAGAATTGGATGAGCGATCATGGCCCAAGCGAAAGGAACAACCAACGGAACACCTAAAATTTGTGGACCGAGTGAAGCGTCGTAAGAATATATTCCAAAAGGCCAACCAGTTTTTAAGCCAAGTAATTCAATGAAATATCCGAAGCTCAGAGCTAGGCCTAGATATGTAAATGCATAGCGTGATCCATAAGCAAGAAGCGCGTGAAGTGCCATTGCGCTAGCACCCCAATAAACCGTAGCAATTGTTACGACGCGCAACACTTCACCATTTAAAAGTGGATAACTGACTTGCAGCAAGATCGCGATACCTAAAGTTAAATTGAGCAATAACTGAGCTCGGTAGGAAATTCCGCGACGGCGATTACGACGTGGTGAGTAATGGCGAATCGACATGGTCTAAGTCTGCCCTAATTAAGGATTACTTAGTAATCCAAGCGAGATTTAACCGCGAATATCGCGTACTGCAAAGCGGGCGAAGAGTTCTTCGGCATACCATTGATGCCGCTCAGTCGCAGCGATCGCTTCTTGATGCGCAGCACCCTTATATGCGAAGTTTCGAAGAGCCGCACCTGTTTGCCAGTGGGAGAAAGTTCCTTGCAATCCGATTGGGGCCTCACCGATCCCGATGGTTTTAATTAGCCCAGGTGATGAGTGAAGACTCTGCGTCACGGGTGGGACTGCGCGCCAGAATCGAAAATTCTGGAACCATTTAATTCGAGCACGAGTAATGGCAATTACTTCACCATCAGTCTGCACTGCCGAATATGCAAAGGGATTGGTCTTCGCCCATAGCCCGTGAGATGAGATCGGATCTAGTAAATATCTAACTTCATCGGCGCTATTTTTACGCCAGCGCTTAACAATTTTTGAATTATCTAACGCATCAATTTGAGATTTCTCAATCACTGCTAGCGCACCCCAACGCTGGGCATCGGCGTCACGCGGTGTAAAGGTTTCACCTTTTCCGGTTCCTAGCATTTTTGCAAAGCGCACACCGCTAAATTTGCGAATCACGCGACGATCTAGAGCCATATGCAATAGCGCAAAACCAACTTTGCGTTTTCTAAGTTTCCAGAAGTAAATAACCGTGACGAGCTCGCTACTCATTTATTGACACCTGATGCTGCAAAGATTTCTGCTGCGACTTCTTGCGGGTGATCCCACATTGGCGCGTGCCCACACTCTTCAAATATCTTCCACTTCGAGTGGGCTGGTGCCATAGTGCGTTCTTGACAAGCTGTCGCAGGAAGCGTGTTATCGCTATCTCCAAAAATGATTGTTACGGGAATCGCAGAATCAATCGCAGAATCAAATCGTTTTTGCACCATTGCATTGGAGCCTGGTACATATCCAGGGGAGTTAGCAATGGCAATAGTTGCATCCACGCAAAGTTCAATTGAGAAATTTCGCCAGCGCGGACTCACTCTTTCAAAACCTGATTTGCGCGCCCACTCATACTTTAAAAATGCCGGCGCTATCGCCGCAGTGCTTCTCGCCAAAAAGCGAAGCGCTGAAACTCCTGAAAAACTCTGCACAAAGGATGCTAACCAAAAGCCTGCCGGCGCTAATGCGACAACGCTTCTTACTGATTCAGGATGATCTGCTGCGGCCTCAAGTGCGATCCATCCGCCCCAAGAATTTCCAACTAAATCAAATCTGGTCACGTTAAATTGCCGGGCAACTTCTTGGACAACTAATGTTGCTAAAGAACGCGGATCCATCATTTGTGATTTATTTAGGGGCGTTTTCCCATGCCCAGGAAGATCAACGGTGATTATGTTGTAATGGGGCTGCAGAAAAGGGGTCAATGGTTTCCAGGCAGTTGCTGCCGAGCCCAACCCGTGCACCATCACGATATAAGGCGCATCGGTTGCCTCGGATGGGAAGAGTTGGAGCGAAAGGTTCATCTTAAATTCAGATATTACTCTGTGCCGCAGTGTATTACCTGCTGATCTATACCCGATGATTAGGGAGTGAATTTAAGACGAATACTTGCCGAAGCCATTGGCACCGCCACTTTATTGCTAGTTGTAATCGGCTCTGGTGTAATGGCCACTAATCTCTCAAAAGATGTTGGCGTGCAGTTAACGATCAACTCAGCGGCAACCGGTCTGATTCTCTACATTTTAATTACCTTACTGGGCCCAATTAGTGGAGCTCACTTCAATCCAGTTGTGACCGGAATTCAGATCTTCAAGAAGAACATCACGCCGTCTCTTGCAGCCGCCTACCTTGTAGCGCATTTAGTCGGCGCGGTAATTGGCGTTGCACTCGCTAATTTCATCTTCAGATTACCAATTATTGAAATCTCACAGAAAGATCGCACCGGCACAGATCTCTTTGTGAGCGAAATTCTCGCCACCGCTGGCTTGGTCTTTATTATCTTCACCGCAATCGCTCAAAAGAGCGAAGCCAAGATTCCAGTTCTTGTTGGGGCTTATATCTCTGCCGCTTACTTCTTTACTTCATCAACTAGCTTTGCCAACCCCGCGGTAACCATTGCAAGAACGCTCTCTGACTCATTCGCTGGCATTGCGCCCGCATCTGTCTTGCCATTTATTGCAGCGCAAGTAATTGGCGCTATTGCAGGTATTGCCTTAACCAAATTAATAACGTCAACAAACCGAGATTGAGAAAAGAAACGAGTAGCAAATGAGCAAACCAACAGTCCTCTTTGTATGCGTGCACAATGCCGGCCGTTCTCAAATGGCGGCAGGTTTTATGCGCGAGCTCGGCCAAGGACGCGTAGAAGTGCTTTCCGCAGGTTCTGCTCCAAAAGATTCCATTAACCCAGTTGCCGTTGCAGCGATGGCCGAAGTCGGAATCGATATCGCAAATAACACGCCAAAAGTTTTAACACCTGAGGCAGTACAAGAATCAGATGCGGTTATCACAATGGGTTGCGGCGATGTCTGCCCGTTCTATCCCGGCAAACGTTATGAAGATTGGGTACTGGAAGATCCAGCAGGACAGGGGATTGAGCCAGTTCGCGTGATTAGAGATGAAAT
>CAXNDQ010000045.1:0-8190 GCA_964201275.1 Candidatus Planktophila sp.
ATATAAAGTCCGGCGCGAATAACGTCGGAGAAAACCATTAACTTGCGGCGATCGAAGCGATCGGCAATCACGCCAGCGATTGGGCCGAGAAATACTGCGGGAAGTAAGCGCGCGATGAAGACACCGGCGATTGCAAAGTTTGCAGTTGCGTAAGAGCCGCCAGAAAGTTTTTGGGCAAGGGCTGTGGTTGCGAGAAGTCCGAGCCAATCGCCGAGGGAAGAGAAGACCATCGAGTTCCAGAGCTTGCGAAATGCGGGAATCGCCAGAACGTTGCGGGTTTCATCCTGCGCGGGGGCGGCAGGGGTCGGCAAGCTGTTCGGCATGAATTAAGTCTATCGGGCAGCCCAGGCGCGTTATATAGGCCTTCAAATGGCTTGTAATAAAGGATTTTAGAGGTAGCACTTTTATCTGATGTGCTACTCTTGCCATATGACAACCGCTGCGCGCAAAACAAAGCCAACTGCTGGCAAGAAGAAAGCAAGTGTGAAAGAGCCTGCGGTGAAGGTGGTTAAACCTGCTGCGATGCAATCTGTTGGTGTTCGTGATTTACGACAGAACGCTTCGAAAGTTTTAGATGCGGTTAAAGCGGGCGCAATTATCGAAATCACCGAACACGGCGTTCCGGTTGCTCGTCTTGCACCAATCAAACGTTCACTTTATGACGAATACATTGAAAGCGGATTGATTAAACCCGCGGAAAATCCAGATTGGCGACCACACCCAGGGCGCGTGAAAATCAAAGGATCAAAAACATCCACTGATGTTTTGATGGAGATGAGAGCAGAGGAAAGATATTGAGTTGGTACATAGACAGTTCTGCAATCTTGAAGTTAATTTTTACCGAGAAGGAAACGGCTGAGCTGGATAAAGTTATGAGTAACAAAATGGTTACTTCAACTTTAACTCGCGTAGAAGTAAAACGAGCAGTGGGGCGAATAAACGCTGAGAAGCTGGTGGTCGCTAATGAAGTATTGGAGCAGATTCAATTCACTGAGTTAGATTCCCAGACACTTCAACTGGCGGAAGCTTTTACTCCTGATATAACTTTGCGAACACTCGACGCAATTCACGTTGCCTCAGTTTTGAGAATTACAGATGCGGTAAAAGGAATCATTACTTACGACAAACAAATGGTGACAAATGCCAAAAACATGGGCCTTAAGGTTCTTTCACCTGGGGCCAAGCTTTAATTAAAAGAGGCTACGGATACTTTCTTCCAGGTTATATTTAGATCTAAAGCCCATCTCTTTTGCAGCCAACTCAACATCTGCGCATAAAAAAGCAGGATCTCCGGCACGACGTGGAGCTTCAATAACTTCGGTATCGCTTTTATTAACAGCATCCAAGACCAAGTTGATGATCTCGCGCACTGATGCGCCGCGACCAGTACCAACGTTGATAATTGCTGGGATTGGCTTTGTGGCATTTGCTGCTGCCAGATGCGCTGCGGCGATATCACGCACATCAACATAATCACGCACGCAGGTGCCATCCGCGGTGGGGTAATCAGTACCAAAGATCACGGGGGCTTCACCCTTAATCAACTTACCTAAAACGATTGGCACCAAGTTTTCAACTGAGTTATCCAGTAACTCAAGGGATGCAGCGCCTACAACGTTGAAGAATCGAAACGATGAACCCGAATTTCCTGGCGTGTTTACAAACTCAGTTACTTTGCTTTCGGCATCTAACTTTGTTGAACCGTATGGAGATATCGGTGACAACGGGCCGTTTTCTTTGCAAGGCTCGGTTGTGTCGGGACTTCCATAAACGGCGGCAGTTGAAGAGAAGAAGAACTTCTTAACACCATATGTTTGCGCAAGTTTTAAGAGTTCAACGGTGGCGGTGTTGTTAACTTCCTTGTACTCATCAGGTTTTTCAACTGACTCACCAACTGCTTTCAGCGCTGCGGTGTGGATGATGCCGGTAAAGGTTTGGCTCTTTAAGATATTTTCGACTGCGGTGTAATCACGGATATCTACAACGTGAAGTGGAATCTCTTGGTTACGTTTTTTACGCAGGTGTGCGACTCGAGATTCAAGTCCTTGATAAAGTGAATCGAGCAGAACAACGTTCTTGCCATCTGCGATAAACAAGTCTGCAACATGTGTGCCGATATAGCCCGCACCACCGGTAATCAGCCAAGTTTCACGGGACATAGTTTGAGTTTAACCCTTTATTTCTTTTTATATCCGGTTGGGCACTTGGGTTTCACCGCGACAATCTGTTTTAGTGTTGCACCTTTTGCACAAATAAGAACAGTTTTTTTAGCTCCCGATTGATTTTTAATGGAGGTTTTGACCGCTGGTTTGAATCCACCCTGCCCCATTCGGATCCGAATTATCGGAGATGAATAGGTAAATCCAGAGATGTTGAACCGGAGCATTCCGTTTTCTTGAGTGGCAACTGCTGTGGTTACTGATGAAGCCCCGTTTTGATTAACGATTTGAACTTGAGCCTTTGGAAGAGATGCATCACTACCCCAACGACAATTTGCTTGCGTTAGAGGAAGATAAAGAGTGTAGAAACCCCTATTTTCCTTTCCGAATTCATCGAAATGTGGCGATGAAACTTTGAATGTGAATGACTTATCTATCTCGTCCCAGGTTGGTGGTGATGGCTGATACAAGCTCGCGTTTGAACTAACAATTCCAAGAAGAGAATTCTCTCCCTCTTTTATGCTTTGGGTGCTGCAATCTTGTTTTTTAGAAGGGCTTGCTGAAAATGTTGCCCAACCAGATCTAATGTTCCAAAATGATAGTGATGCAGCTGTTTTGACGCCTCCAGGTACGCCTTCGTATTCACTTAATATGGACGGGTCAGCGCCATCATCGGGTGCATAAAGCGTCGCTCGTCCATAATTATTAGCGGTATTACCGTCACAATTAATATCGGATGCGAGTTTCATACAAATTTCTAACAATCTCTGTGGGATTTGCGATTTACTGATTACGTTGGTGACGCCCATTGGAACGATTGCTGGTTTACCAGTCATTTCCAAATATCCTTTTGAAACATTGATATCAAGAGACTGATCCTGAATACGACCAAAAAACCACCCAGATATGGACTTAGTGAAAACCCCTAGCCTTAATCGAATTTTATATTCATATCCTTTCGGGAATTCCTCAACTTTATACTCATCCTGATTAATTGTATTGGCTGTTTTGGTTGTGCTGATTGGTACAAGCTCCATTGATATACGCCTAGACGGTACATTGTCATTTCCCGGGTTGCCGTTGACTGTTGTGCCACCAAGCGCAGCCCTGATTAGATAAGAGTCGCCTTTACTGTGGCGTGCAGTTGGCATTTTCCAAATCGATGCGCGATCTCCCGCTGGGCGAAATCCAACTGCATCCACTGCCACTGGTTTACCAACCTCAAAATATTTGTACTTATAAAAAGTTTTAGTTGGTTCGCCCAGAGTTTGGGGAGATAACGATGCTAAATTCCAATTAGTTGTTCCATTTTTTCTTACAGAAACTTCTTCAATACAAGCCTGAAGGTTGGGATCAATTACCGCGGAAGACGAACAAGGGCTCAAAAGCACTTGAAAATCTCGTAATGAAAATTCTTGTTCATTGTCGGCGGTATAGCTGAAATCATCATTGTAAGTAAGCCGTGGGTAGTATCCAAAAAGTACTCTCATGAGATTTGGGTCAGTAATCTCGCTTAATTTATTAATGTCCCAAAGGCTACGATCATCGATTGCCTGCACGGGTGAAGTTGAAAATCCGAATAAAACCGCACTGATAATAATTAACGCAATTCGCTTCATCAGTTAATCCTTTTTGGCTTTACCAGTAGCTTTCTTGGCGGCCTTCTTTTTTGTGGCTGCTTTCTTAATCGTATTCTTGGTAAGCGATGGCGCGCTATCACCCGCCTTTACTTTCGCAGCTTTCTTCTTGGATTTCTTTGGTGAAGGACCGTTTTCGGCCTCCCACGCACGGCGGCCAGCAAGAAGTTCAAGGGCACGTTCAATGGTTAGGGCTTCGAGGGTGTCACCACGTCGAAGCGTTGCATTTGTTTCGCCATCGGTGACATACATACCGAAGCGACCATCTTTAACGATAACTTCTTTCTCGGTTGCGGGATCTTTGCCGAGTTCTTTAAGTGGAGGTTTTGCAACACCACGACGGCGCTCTTTTGGTTTTGAGTAAATTTCTAGCGCTTCATCAAGTGAGAGTGAGAAGAGTTGATCCTCACTTGTCAGCGTGCGCGAATCAACGCCGGCTTTTAGATATGGACCGTAGCGTCCGTTTTGAATAGTTATATCTTCACCGGCTGAATTTGTGCCGAGGATGCGCGGAAGTGAAAGGAGTCTTAACGCATCATCGATTGTGATGGTGTCCAGTGTCATTGTGGAAAGAAGTGATGCGGTCTTTGGTTTAGGTGCATCTTTCTTCTTGCGCTTCTTCTTTGGCTCGCCTTTGTCATCGAGTTCAACTGGTTCTGGTGGGAAGACTTCGGTGATGTAAGGACCGAAGCGACCAGACTTTGCAATAACTTCTAAACCAGTTTGTGGATCGGTACCGAGTTCGCGCTCTCCTGATGGTGCAGCAAGGAGCTCAATTGCTTTAGCAAGAGTTAGCTCATCGGGTGCAAGTTCTTCAGGAATGTTTGCAAGTTTGCGATCTTGATCAGGAATATTTTCTTGAAGGTAGGCACCGTATCGACCAACGCGGATTTCAATGGTGTCAGATAAGTTCATTGTGTTTGTTGCGCGAGCGTCGATGCCACCGAGATCAAGTGAGAGTTCGTTAAGGCCTGGTTGGCCATCGACTCCGTAATAGAAATCGCGGAGCCAATCAACGCGGCCGGCTTCACCGGCTGCGATCTTGTCGAGATCTTCTTCCATTGATGCGGTGAAGTCGTAATCAACTAGCTTCGTAAAGTGAGTCTCTAATAGGCCTGTAACAGAGAATGCTAAGAATGTTGGCACCAATGCGCGACCGCGTTTGTAAACATAACCGCGATCTTGAATTGTTTGAATGATTGATGCAAATGTAGATGGGCGGCCGATGCCGAGTTCTTCTAGCTTCTTAACAAGAGTTGGCTCGGTATAACGTGCAGGTGGTTTGGTGTCGTGGCCTTCGCAGTTGTATTCACTCACCTTGATTGATTGGCCAACGCTCATTGCGGGAAGGCGCTTATCGGATGCTTCTTCATCAACTTTAGCGTTTTCGTCGACGATATCATCGTAAGCGGCAAGGAAACCTGGAAAAGTAATTACGCTGCCGTTGGCGCGGAAAATTGTGGCTTTCTTATCTGATGTGGTTGCATCAAAGTCAACGCGCATCTGCATCTTCTTGGCATCAGCCATTTGAGATGCGACGGTGCGCTTCCAAATTAAATCGTAAAGTGAGAACTCATCGCGTGATAGCTCTGGGGCAAGTTCGCCTGGAGTTTTAAACGTATCACCGGCTGGGCGGATCGCTTCGTGGGCTTCTTGTGCGTTCTTTGTTTTGCCTTGGTAAACACGAGGTGCATCTGCAACATGGTCTGCGCCGTAAAGTGCTTTTGCGGCAGCACGCGCTGCGTTAATTGCTTGCACTGAAAGATTGATTGAATCGGTACGCATGTAAGTGATGTAACCGTTTTCGTATAAACGTTGAGCTACGCGCATTGTGATTTGTGCACCCCAGCCGAGTCGCGATCCAGCATCTTGTTGCATTGTTGATGTTGTAAATGGGGGCTTAGGGCGTTCGGTACGTGGAGATTCCTCCATTGATTTAACGGTGAGCGGCGTTGATTTAAGTGAATCAACAAGTGCGCGCGCACCGGTTTCATCTAGTAACAAAATGTTTTCAAGTGATTTTTCTTTAACTGCGCCATCGGCCCCAAAGTCACTTGTGGACGCTACTTTCTTGCCTTCAACTGATAGCAAGCGTGCGGTAAAGCCGAGTTCGCAAGTTGCATTTAAATCCCACCATGAAGATGAGATAAAGGCCATGCGTTCGCGCTCTTTTTCAACGATTAGCTTTGTGGCAACTGATTGCACGCGACCGGCTGAAATACGCGGCATAACTTTCTTCCAAAGAACTGGAGAAAGTCGGTAGCCAAAGAGGCGGTCGAGCACGCGGCGGGTTTCTTGCGCATCAATTAAGTTGTAATCCAAATCGCGAGTGTTTACAACGGCTGCCTGAATCGCTTCTTTGGTAATTTCATTGAAGACCATTCGCTTAATTGGAATCTTTGGTTCAAGGACTTCAACTAAGTGCCAGGCAATCGCTTCGCCTTCGCGGTCTTCATCTGTTGCCAGTAAAAGCTCGTCGGCTTCTTTCATCAACTCTTTAAGTTCAGCAACTTTCGCTTTTTTATCGGGGTTGATGACATATAAAGGTGCGAAATCATTTTCGATGTCGACGCCTTCTTTTGACCAGGCAAGTTTCTTAACATCTTTAGGAATGTCAGCCGCGCGCTGTGGCAAGTCGCGGATATGACCGACGCTAGCCTCGACGATGAAACCATCGCCGAGGTAGTCGCCAATCTTGCGCGCTTTTGCTGGTGATTCAACGATCACCAGTTTTTTAAGCTCTTTTGCCATCGTTTCCTAAGATCGGGGAAGTTAAGTTCTTAGTATTCGATTGAAGTTGCTTGGCGACGGCTGCGGATTAGCGCACCGACGATAAGCAGAACTGCAACGAGTGCAATGATCATTGATGTGCCCTGCTGAGTTGGAAGTGCAAAACTTACAATCGCAGGTGTAATCAATAGCGCAACCAAGTTCATAACCTTGATTAGCGGGTTAATTGCTGGGCCGGCAGTGTCCTTAAATGGATCACCAACAGTGTCGCCAACAATTGTTGCAGCGTGTGCATCTGAACCCTTGCCGCCGTAATTTCCATCTTCAACCATCTTCTTCGCGTTATCCCAAGCGCCGCCTGAGTTAGAAAGGAAGACCGCCATAAGAGTTCCGGTGCCGATTGCGCCAGCAAGGTATGCACCGAGTGCGCCAACGCCGAGACCGAAGCCAACTGCAATTGGAGCCATCACTGCAAGAAGTCCTGGTGTTGCAAGTTCGCGTAATGAATCGCGAGTACAGATATCAACAACGCGACCGTATTCAGGCTTTTCAGTACCCTTCATAATTCCTGGGTGCAACTTGAATTGGTTACGAACTTCCATAACAACTGCGCCAGCTGCGCGAGATACTGCGTTGATTGCAAGACCTGAGAAGAGGAATACAACCGCTGCACCGATGATTAGACCAACGAGGTTACGTGGATCTGCAACATCGAGCACGCCTTGGAATTGAAGTGCAACTTCTGTGCTTTCGCCAACAGCCTTTGTGACTGCTTCCTTGATCGCATCGGTGAATGCACCGAAGAGCGCGGTTGCGGCCAGAACTGCGGTCGCAATTGCAATTCCTTTAGTAATCGCCTTAGTTGTGTTACCAACTGCATCGAGTGATGTAAGGATCTGTGCGCCTTCGCCCTTAACGTCGCCGGACATTTCTGCAATGCCTTGTGCGTTATCAGAAATTGGTCCGAAGGTATCCATTGCGACGATTACGCCAACTGTTGTGAGCAAACCAGTACCTGCGATTGCAATTGCAAAGAGTGACAAGGTAATTGATCCGCCACCGAGCAAGAATGCGCCGAATACTGATGCGGCAATCAAAAGTGCTGAGTAAACCGCTGATTCGAAACCAACTGAAATACCAGCCAAAAGCACTGTTGCGGCACCTGTTTGTGAAGATGCTGCAACATCGTTTACTGGACGCTTACCAACTTCAGTGAAGAAGCCAGTTAATACCTGAATTGCTGCGGCAAGTGCGATACCAATTAGAACTGCGCCGAAGGCAAGAACGCGTGGGTTGATATTTCCCGCATCTTCTAGAACCTTAGGTGAGAAGTTTGTTAGTTGATCAAACTTTGCAGGCAAGTAAGTAAATGTTGCAAGACCGGTTAGGCCTGCAGAAATAATCGCGGATAAGAAGAATGAGCGATTAATCGCTGTCATTGCTGACTTATCTGTAGAGCGCAATTTAGTAAGGAAGATACCGATTACTGCGGTGAGAATTCCGATTGCAGGAACTATCAATGGATAGATCAAACCTTCGTTACCGAATGCGGCCTTACCTAAGATAAGTGCTGCAACAAGTGTTACTGCATATGACTCGAACAAGTCAGCGGCCATACCAGCGCAGTCACCGACGTTATCACCGACGTTATCTGCAATTGTTGC
>CAXNDQ010000046.1:0-8068 GCA_964201275.1 Candidatus Planktophila sp.
GGAACAAGTTCTACATATGCTGCAACTGCAGCTTTGCCACGAGCCAAGTGCGACGCTGCTGTGCCTATTGGAATTTGTAAGACTTCGGCTACTTCGCGCAGAACCATTCCGTGCTCGTAGATTAGAACCAGAACAGCGCGCTGCGCCGCAGATAAAGATTTAAGGGCGGCCTGAACCAATAGACGTTGGGTTACATCTTCTGTCTGATCAACCAGGTCGCGAATATTCTCTGCTAGATCCCAAGTGGTCTCTTTATCTTGCTGGCGACGTAGCCATTTGCGTCGCATATCAGCATGCTTGCTGACCATAACCCGCATTAAATAAGCTTCTGGATTTTCATGTTCGCGAATTTTTTTCCAACGCTTATAAACATCGAGAAGTGCCTCTTGCAACACATCTTCAGCATTCTGAGTGTCAAAACAGATCATTTTCGCAGCGCGCAAGAAAGCCGTCTGGTTTTCACGTAACCACAGGGTGAACTCAACTTGATCTTGTTGGCTCATGCGCGCTCCATATAGTGAAGGTTACCTGCTAGATGCTCCAAAGAGCGAGGTGGCTAGCAGTATTGAAAGTGCAATAAATACTCCGCCCGCTCCAGCGGATGCGGCGATAGCGCCGGCTCCAGCGGGAACTAAAAACTGTCCGAAACGATTTCCCATCAGCCTTGCAGATACTGCTAAAGCTCGTTCGTTGGCAGCAGTCTTTTGCGAAACGAGTGACATAGTTAAAGGTTGGCCAATTCCAAGAGAAAATCCCGCGACAAATACAATCGCTCCTAAGGTAAATGGAGTTTTGGCGAATGCCATTGCCGCACAAGCAATAACTGAGATTAAGGTGCTGAACATTAACAATTGATAAGTCGAGAAGAGATTACTTAATCTTCCTAAGAAGAATCGTGAAATCATGGTTGTGCCAGCACGAATAGCCAAGATGATTCCAACTGCATATGGAGAGAAGTTATTTTCGGTTCCGAACAGTGGCAAGAAAACGACAAGAACATCGGCAACTGATGAAATGGCCAAAGAGACATATATGGCGGCAAATATTCCGGGCTTCTTCATCAGCGAGAAAGCAGCGGTGTAAGTGCCTTGGTCTGACTTTCCGACGATGCTGGGTTTATCACTCCACCATTTGATTACTGGAAAGAGCGCAACAATGCAGAGAATAACTCCTAGAAGAAATGCGCTGGAAGTTGATTTAGGAAGTGTTCCATCAGAGCCTGCAACTAGAGCAGCAATTAGTGGGCCGACGAGATGTCCAAGGGATGCGCTAAAAGTGTAATAACCAAAATATTTATCATAACTTTCCCGAGGCGCACGAAGTGCGACCATCGACTGTCCCCCAACCATGCACGCCAGATGCGATACGCCAGCAAGTGCTGTTGCGATCGCCAGAGTGAATACAGAATTGGCAAAGATCAACGCCAAACTGGTTGCGGCAAGCGAAAGCGTGCCCACAATTAGTAATTTTCCTTCTCCAATTTTTCCAACCCACGTGCCGAATTGCAGAGCAAGCAAGACCGGAAAGAGCGCATATAGCGCCGCTACAACACCAATCTGCAAGATACTGGCATCGAGTTCGATCGCCCGATAAGTAATCATCGGACGTAGAACGTAGATAGTTGCCTGAGTCAGAGTGGAACTCAATAACAGTGGGCGGGCCCACGGCAAGAGCTTTTGAGGCGACATTTACTTCTTTATTGCAAGCTTCTTCTTAAGGTTCCAGACCAACGGACCAATTATTACTATAAAAATTACTAAGTAAATAACTTTAGAAAGCGGACTGGCAACGAGAGTTCCATAATCGCCGGCGCTGATTTGCAGAGCTCTTCTAAATTGAAGCTCCAGATTTGGGCCAAGAATTAATCCTAGAATCAGCGGAGTAATCGGCATTCCATATCTTCGGAAAAGGAATCCAACTATTCCGATCGCAATGGCAACTTGTACGTCAAAGGTCGAAGTATTAAGTGCGTATGAACCCAAGAGTGCGAAGGTCACAATTCCAGCAAAGAGATATGGACGAGGAACCTTAAGAAGTTGTACCCACAAGCGCACTAATGGAAGATTTAAAATTAGCAGGAGGGTATTTCCAATAAACAAGGAAGCGATAAGTGTCCAAACTAGCGCGCCATCTGTAAGAAATAGAGTGGGGCCAGGTTGGATTTGATAGGTTTGAAAAGCTACGAGAATTACTGCTGCGGTCGCCGATGTTGGCAAACCAAGTGCTAGCAGCGGCACCAAAGCACCTGCAGCGTTAGCATTATTTGCAGCTTCCGGACCAGCCACGCCTTCGATTGCTCCATGTCCAAACTCTTCTTTATGTTTTGAAAGTTTCTTTTCAGCGGCGTAACTTAAGAATGTTGGTACTTCCGAGCCTCCAGCGGGAATGACCCCTAATGGAAATCCAATGGCGGTTCCGCGTAACCAAGGCTTCCAAGAGCGTTTTAAGTCATCGCGCGTCATTAGCGCCTTGCCCTTCATCGGCAAAATATTCCAGCCAACTTTCTTATATCTACTTGCGATATACAGAGCCTCACCAAGAGCAAAAATTGCAACAATTACTGGGACGGTTTCAATTCCTTCAATTGCTGACATGTTTCCAAATGTTAAACGAGCCAGACCAGACTGCAGATCTGCGCCGACTAGTCCAAGCACCAATCCAACTGATAGAGCGATAAAACCTCGAATTTGGGAACTTCCTAATAGCGAGGAAACTGTTGTAAATGCCAAAAGCATTAGCGCCACGTAGTCTGCGGCTCCTACTTTTATAGCCAAATCTGCAATTGATGGCGCAGTAAATGCCAAGATCGCTGTTGCAATTGTTCCGGCAATAAATGACCCAATTGCCGCAGTTGCAAGTGCTGCTCCTGCTCTTCCTTTGCGCGCCATCTTATTACCCTCAAGGGCGGTCATTACAGAACCAGATTCTCCAGGTGTATTTAGGAGAATTGATGTTGTTGATCCGCCATACATGGCACCGTAATAAATAGCTGCAAACATAATCAGTGCTGATGCTGGACTGACGGTGTAAGTGATTGGCAATAAAAGCGCAATTGCCAGCGCGGGGCCAATACCAGGTAGGACGCCAACTAGAGTGCCGAGGAATGTTCCAAGTAAGCCAAAGCCAAGATTACTAAGTGTTAGCGCGCTAGCGAAACCCTCCAAGAGGGAATTTAGATTGCTCATAAAATGCCCTCCAGAATGCCCGCGGGCAAAGCCACATTAAGAAATTTAGTGAATGAAATGTAAATGAGTAAAATAAAGATTGAACCAAATATCAAAGCACGACTGGGACGCTTGTTATCAAATGCAACTGTGATTCCAAAGAAGGTCACAAACGCTGCAATAATGAAACCCGCGCGTTCGATCAATAACAAGTATGCAAAGAGTGAGGCTAGAACAATTGAAAAAGTCTTATAGTCAGATTTCTCGATTGGGTCACCAGGATTTAAACCTTCAGGAGCGGCGACATCTCCACGAAGAATTCTGATGAAGAGAACGGCACAAAGTCCCATAAGAAATAAGGCAATCGCGTAAGGGAAAACTTTTGGGCTTACCGTTAAATTAAAAGCCGGCGGCTCACTTCGCGCGGTATCCCAAAAAACTAACAAGCCAAGGGCAAAGAGTGAGCCCACAAATGTGAGCTCACTCTTTGCGCCTTGAGGTAGTTTCATTCGATCAGTTGTAACTCGCTTTTTCTAACGGTTACTTAATCAGCTTGAAATCAGCCAAAATTTTCATGATCGATGAGTTCTCAGTCTTTATCCAAGATGAGAAAGGGTTACCTACACGGTATTCATCGATCCATGATTTTGCAACCAAGGTTTCTTTCCATGAATTCGATGCATGAAGTGTGTCAATAACCTTTAAAGTATTTAGAAGGTCAGCTGCAGATAGATCAGCTGGGGCAAGAATTCCGCGCCAGTTACCGAACGTAAGATTAACGCCCTGTTGAACGAGAGTCTTGCCCTTAATTGCCTTCAGTGGCTTTGGTGAAGTAACAGCGAGAATTCGCATCTTGCCAGCTGCTACATAAGAAGCGAACTCTGAAGTTCCAGAGACTCCGACAGCAACACGTCCACCGATTACATCTGGCACCAGTGTTCCGCCACCTGAGTAAGGAATGTAGTTGAGGTCAAGAGCTTTAACACCAAGAGTTTCTGCAAGTGTTGCAACAGTAACGTGGTCAACTCCACCGTAGTTACCGCCACCGATGGCAACGGCCTTTGGGTTGGCTTTAATGTCGGCCATCAAGTCGTTGATTGTCTTGTATTTGGAGTTGGTAGGAACTGCGAATGCTTCTGCCTCACGCATAACGCCGGCTACCGCGTTTGCTGTTGTAATTGAAAGCTTTGAACCGTTAGTGGCAAGGCCACCAGGCATAGCGAAACCTGTAATCAATAGAAGGTCATTGCGACCCTTTTGGTCATAGAAGTATCCAAGACCAAGTGGTGCATTCGTCTTGTATGTGACTGTATAGTCCTTAAGAAGACCTTCTTTTTTCATAGCATCGCCGATTGCGATAGCAGTTGTTCCATATCCTCCACCGATAGCAGATGAAGATACCCATTCAACTGAACCGAACGGCTTCATGTCGGCGTACCACCAAAGAAGTGATCCAGCAGATGTTCCTGTCTTTACGGCTGTACAAGTTAAATCTGAACCATTTACTCCGCGGGCTTTTGCTACGCGACCAGCTTTTACACACTGATCACCAACGTTTGCAACATTTGCGGCTTTGAGCACTGCATTTGCTTGCGGTGAAACTGTGACCACCATTGCAACTGCAAGAGATGCGATTACCGCACCAGCAATTTTCTTTCTTAACATTAGGACTCTCCTTTAGAGGTTTACCACGAGGGATGTGGTTGGGAAAGGCTATGCGAGGGGGCTCTTAAACGAAAGGTATTTTGATAACGATTTGAAACCAATCTGTGAAGTGGGACACCTCAGCCACGCTTAACTTCCCGCTAAGAAAATATCAAGCCAACTGATCGGAAATCGCAACCCCTAGTTCACCCAAACGCTGCCTTCCACCGTCTGGGGCAGTCAATACAAACGGTTTTCCATCTGGCAATAAGGCGAAGGTATGTTCAAAGTGCGCACCACGTGACTTATCTTGCGAGATAACGGTCCAGTCATCTCCGAGAACTTTTGTCTTATGAGTTCCGCGAGTGATCATTGGTTCGATGGCCAGTGCCATACCGACTATTAACTCTGGACCATTGCCGCGTTTTCCAAAATTAAGTATGTGCGGCTCTTGATGCATCTCAGTGCCGATGCCATGTCCACCGTACTCTTGCAAGATTCCATATCTTCCTTGGGAATCGATATAACTCTCAATTGCATAACTAATGTCCGTTAAGCGCGCACCAAGGTTTCCGGCAGCGATTCCACGCCACATTGATTCTTCACAGACATCCATCATCTTCTGATCTTGTGGATCAACTGCGCCGACGCCGATTGAGAATGCAGCATCACCATGCCAACCATCAACAATTGCACCGCAATCAATAGATACTAAATCGCCATCATTGATTACTCGATTGCCCGGAATTCCGTGAACTATCTCTTCATTAACAGATACACAGATAGTTGCGGGAAAGCCGTGATAATTCAAAAAGTTTGGAGTTGCGCCAGCTCGTTTGATACAGGCGGCGGCGATTGCATCAAGTGCGCTAGTCGTCATTCCTGGCTTAATTGCGTTGCGAATTTGCTGATGAATATCTGCTACTACTAAGCCTGCGCGGCGCATTACCTTGAGTTGCTCGAGGGTTTTTATCTGAATCGCCATGTGTTGATCTTAATTAAGCAAAGCGGCTAAGTGCGGTAATTGCTTGCTCAGTAATTTCACTGACAGATCCGACCGCCGGAATAGTGAGCAGAATTCCTTCGCTGCGATAGAAAGCGATGATTGGTGCAGTCTGTTCTTCATAAACTTCCAGGCGGCGTGCGATAACTTCTTCTTTGTCATCTTCACGCTGATACAAATCGGTGCCGTTACAGGAAGAGCAATTTGTGGCACCAGCTTCTGATGGAGCACCGCATGCGCGGCAAGTGCGACGAGAAGACAAGCGTTTAATAATTTCGTCGGCTGCAATCGAAAGTTCTAGGGCTGCTTGAAGAGGAGTCTGATTGGTCGTCAAGAATTCACGCAGTACTTGTGCCTGCACAACATTGCGTGGATACCCATCTAACAGAAATCCATTTTTAACGTCGTCGTGAGTTAGGCGATCTTTGACCATGTCATTCGTTACTGAATCAGGAACAAGTTCGCCACGATCCATAAAAGCTTTTGCTTGGTTCCCGAGTTCGGTGCCGGCCTTTAGATTGGCACGAAAGATATCGCCGGTTGAAATGTGCGGAATTGAGTAGTGCGCTGCCAGGAATTGAGCTTGTGTTCCTTTACCAGCACCTGGTGGTCCAACCAGGAGTAAACGCATTAGCGCAAGAACCCCTCATATGAACGTTGCTGTAATTGGCTTTCAATCTGCTTTGCAGTATCAAGACCAACACCAACCACGATCAGGATCGCAGTTCCACCAAATGGGAAGTTCTGGGTAGCGCCGAAGACGATCAGCGCACCGATTGGAATAATCGCAACGAGTGCAAGATAAATAGAACCTGGAGCTGTAATTCGAGATAGAACGTATTGCAAGTATTCAGATGTCGGACGACCGGCACGAATACCTGGAATAAATCCACCGTACTTCTTCATATTGTCGGCCACTTCATCTGGGTTAAAGGTGATCGCAACATAGAAATAGGTAAAGAAAATAATTAAAGCAGAGTAAGCGGCAACATAAATAATGTTGTCACCATTTACCAAGTTACGTGAGATCCAAATCGCCCAAGCCGCTTGGCTATTGGTGAAGTTAACGATCAAAGATGGAATGTAAAGAAGTGAAGATGCAAAGATCACTGGAATAACGCCAGCTTGGTTTACCTTGATTGGAATATAGGTGCTGGTTCCGCCGTATGCCTGAAGTCCGACCATGCGCTTGGCATACTGCACCGGAATTCTGCGCTGCGCCTGCTCCACGAATACAACTGCGGCAACCACTGCGATACCAACGGCTAGAACAACGATAAATGCGAAGAGACCCTTTTGAACTTTGATGCTCCAAAGTTGGCCAGGGAAACTTGCTGCGATCGATGTGAAGATAAGAATTGACATACCGTTACCGATGCCGCGATCAGTGATCAATTCACCAAGCCACATAATTACTGATGTTCCCGCTGTCATAACAACGATCATTGTGACGATACGTTGCCAAGAAGTGTCAGGAATAATCGCTTCGTTACAGCCTGAGATCAAACGTCCTGGTGTGCGAGCAACTGCTACTAAACCAGTTGACTGAAGGATTGCCAGACCAATAGTTAAGTAACGTGTGTATTGCGTTAACTTAGCGGTGCCAGATTGTCCCTCTTTCTTAAGAGTTTCAAAGCGTGGAATCACAACGGTAAGAAGTTGAATAATGATCGAGCTGGTGATGTAAGGCATGATGCCTAGTGCAAAGACAGAGAGTTGAATTAACGCTCCACCAGAGAAAAGGTTGATCAAGCCGAAGAGTCCACCAGTTTGTACTTGGTTTAAACAGCTCTGAACTGCGGTGTATGAAACACCTGGAGTTGGAACTACAGAACCGAAACGGAACAAGGCCATGATTGAGAGAGTGAAGAAGATCTTCTTGCGCAGATCTGGTGTCTTAAAAGCCATTGCGAATGCTGAAAGCATCAATCTTCTCCCTCTATCAAATCAATGTTAGGTTTTAAAGAACTTTAGTTGAACCACCAGCGGCAGCAATTTTTTCAACTGCTGATGCTGAGAAAGCGTGTGCTGTAACGGAAACCTTGACAGCGATATCGCCATTGCCAAGTACCTTTACAGGCAAGCTATCGCGTACTGCGCCCTTTGCGATCAAATCTGCAACGCTAACTTCTCCACCCTTAGGGAAGAGATCGTTAATTGTTGCAACGTTAACTGCTTGGTACTCAATACGTGCTGGGTTCTTAAAGCCACGAAGCTTAGGTAAACGCATAACCAACGGAAGCTGACCACCCTCAAA
>CAXNDQ010000047.1:0-7975 GCA_964201275.1 Candidatus Planktophila sp.
AACGCTGTAATTCTAAACCTTGATGATGCATACGGTAACGGTCTTGCTAAGTACGCAATGGCTGCATTTACTGGTACATCAACAAACATTGTCTACAACCCACAGGCAGCTGAGTTCTCAGCAGATGTTGCTAAGGCAAAGGCTGCAAAGCCAGATGCAATTGCAATCATTGGCTTCGATGAGACAGCAAAGATTTTCACTGAGCTAATCAAGCAGGGAATCGGACCTGACAAGGTTAAGACTTACCTAGTAGATGGAAACCTTTCAAGCGGTGCTTACAAGGATCTTCCTGCAGGAATCATGAAGGGTGTTAAGGCAACCCTTCCTGGCGTTTTGGCTGATGGAAGTTTGCAGGAGCGTCTACTTTCAGTAGATCCAGCTTTGACAGACTTCTCATATGCTGCTGAGTCATACGATGCAGTAGTTTTGATCGCACTTGCAGCAGAACAGGGTGGAGCAACAGATGGTAAGACCATCCGCGACAACCTAGTCTCTGTTTCAAAGGATGGCACAAAGTGCACAACTTTTGCTGAGTGCAAGGCTCTCATCGAAGAAGGAACAGACATCGACTATGACGGTGTTTCTGGTCCAATAGAGTTCGCAGACAATGGCGATCCTTCATACGCAACAATGGGTGTGTATGTTTACGAAGCAAATGACAAGTACGTAGCGCTTCCAGCAGAGTTCATCTCTGGTGATGTGCCAGCGGGCGAGTAATTAGCTAACAAAGTAATAAGAATGGCCCGCCGGTTATCCGGCGGGCCATTCTTATTACTGAAGAGTAAAAAAATTACTTCTTGGCCAGGGTACCTAGGTATAGTTCAATAACTTTAGGATCCGTTGAAAGCGACTTACCGGTTCCTTCGTAGGCATTCTTTCCTTGATCTAAAACATAACCTCGATCAACGATCTGCAAACATCTACGTGCGTTTTGCTCGACCATGATTACCGTTACGCCAATCTTATTAATCTCACGAACACGCACAAAGACTTCATCCTGTAAGGCAGGGGATAGTCCAGCACTTGGTTCATCGAGTAGCAGTACAGATGGATTCATCATCAGGGCTCTACCCATAGCAACCATCTGGCGCTCACCACCAGATAAAGAACCAGCTCTCTGCTTGCGGCGTGTTCGAAGCGTTGGGAAAAGTTCGGTGACAAAGTCAAAGCGCTCCGAGAATTGATCAGGTGATTGAAAGGCGCCCATCTGAAGGTTCTCTTCAATTGTTAAAGATGGAAAAACATTGTTGCTTTGAGGAACAAAACCTATTCCTCGCTCGACTAATTGGTCCGCTCTCATATTTGTAATCTCTTCGCCAGCAAGAATGACGTTACCTTCACGGATTTTTACAAGACCAAATAAAGCTTTGAGCAAAGTAGATTTGCCCGCTCCGTTGGGGCCAATGATGCCTACGAGTTCTCCCTTATTGGCATACAAATTACAGCCATTGAGAATATTGATTCCTGGAAGGTACCCAGCTACTAAATACTTCGCAGAAACCAGCGCTGTAGTCTCAGATGAACTCATCACTCACGCCCCTTCACTTGATAAATCGGTATCGTGATGAGCACCCAAATAAGCTTCTATCACCTGAGAATTTCCCATAACGCTCGCTGGAGTACCCTCGGCGATAATTTGACCCTGTGCCATAACAATTACCCAGTCGCTAATCTCATGAACCATATCCATGTCGTGTTCTACGAAGAGAACCGTCTTTCCCTCACTGCGTAAATCTTTGATATGTTCCAAGAGGGATTGTTTCAGTGCGGGGTTTACGCCGGCCATCGGCTCATCAAGCATCACCATTTCTGGCTCAACCATTAGCGCTCTGGCCATTTCGAGAAGTTTTCTCTGACCACCAGATAAAGCTGCAGCAAAATCATCTTGCTTTTCCAGAAGTTTAAATTTTGTGAGGATCGATGTTGCTTTTACCTGGATCTGCGCCTCTTGCGCACGCCAGATCCAAGGAAAAACCGAGAGAAGAACCGATTCTCCCTTTTGCGCTCTAGCACCGAGCAACATATTTTCCATAACTGTTAATCGGTAGAGAGCTTTAGTTAACTGAAAAGTCCGCACCATTCCGAGTCTGGCAACTTTATGTGGCGGAATTCCATTGAGCGCCTTGCCGTTAAAACTCCACGTACCCGAGTTAGGGGAGTCATAGCCCGTTAGAAGATTAAAGAAGGTAGTTTTTCCCGCGCCATTTGGGCCGATCAACGCTGTGATTGAACCGCGTTGTATCTCCACGTGATCAACGTTGACGGCGGTTAACCCACCGAATTGGCGCGTTATTTTATCTGCAATCAAAATCGGATCTGGCTTTGAAGATCCAGCAGTTTGTGAAGTGGTTAAGGCAAAGCCTGCCCCGGAGTTATGCTTTTGCATCGAGTGCCAACTCCTTCTTATCGCCAAAGATTCCCTGTGGTCTAAAGATCATCAGGAGCATTAGCCCAAGACCCATGAGCATGAATCGAATCTGTCCAACTTGATTTACTCCAATGAGCCAATCTGGAATCAAGTTTGAAGTTACTCCTGCGCGAAGTATTTGTTCAATAAACACGATAAGGAACCAGAAAATCATTGCACCCACGATTGGCGCGAAGACTCTGGCAGCGCCTCCCAGGATAAGTACCGTGTAGGCGAAGAAAGTTAGTGCGGTCCCGTAGTTATCTGGTTGGACTGACTGTCGAGACAAGGCATATACAAAGCCAGCCAAAGATCCAATGACGCCACCTATGATCAGCGATTGCATTTTGTAGAGGTAGACGTTTTTGCCTAGTGAACGAACCGCATCTTCATCCTCACGGATGGCGCGCATAACTCGACCCCAAGGTGAGTTGACCATTACCCACATAACAAAGGTAATGATCGCAACAAGAATCCAACCAGTTATAACAACCCAAAGGTCGTTGCCGTTAAAGCGAAGAATAGGAGTTGTTAGGCCATCTTTAAATGGATTGAGGTCAAAGAACTCCTTACCGAACTTTCCAGTGATTCCATCTGATCCACCGAGTGAGTCATTAAATGTGGCAGAGCGTGCAATCTGTCGAACGATTTCGGCAGCAGCGATTGTTACGATCGCAAGATAGTCAGCCCGTAACCTTAAAGTGGGAACTCCAAGAAGCAGGGCAAAGAGAATTGAATTAAAAATACCAATCAGAAGAGCTAGCCAAAGTGAAAGACCAAAGGAGATAACCGGTACGGCGACGCTGTAAGCACCAATGGCGAGAAAGCCAGCCTGACCAAAGTTGAGCAAGCCGGTGTAACCAAAGTGCATATTCAAACCTATTGCGGCCAGCGCAAAGATAATTGCATTAACGCCAAGAGTTGCACTCAAGGTCTGTTGAATAATAAAGAGAATGTCCATTTAGCCAATCCTCTCTTTCCGGCCCAGAATTCCCTGAGGGCGAACAATTAATATCAAGATAAGAACGATCAATGCGCCTACATACTTCAACTCAGTCGGAATAAACAAAGTTGATAACTGAACAAAGAGACCAATGATCAATGAGCCAACAAGTGCGCCATTAGCGGTACCTAATCCGCCTAATGTAACGGCTGCAAATATGAGAAGGAGCATGTCCTGTCCCATAAGGAAGCTGACCCCTTGGTTGACGGTAACAATGACACCAGCGTAACCAGCGAGGGCTGCACCCAAAATCCACACCGCTCTAATTACTTTTTGGACGTCAATTCCTGAAGCAGAAGCTAGAGCGGGATTATCTGCAACAGCCCGGCTCGCTTTACCCATTCGAGTACGAAGGAGCCAAAGCGTCGCAAATACAATAAATCCGATTCCAATTACAGTCGTAAGAATGGATTTTGGAGTGATATTAACTAGCCCAAGCTCGAGACCAGCTTGCCCTGCATACTGCGGAAGTTGTCGGGTATCTCCACCAAAGAGGAAGAGGAAGAAGTAACGAAGAAAGATTGCAAATCCAATTGAAACGACCAGCATTGCAATTAAACCGGTTCCACGTTTGCGCAGCGGTTTCCAGAGGTATCTATCTTGCAAGAATCCTGAAATGAAGGCACTGAGCACAACTGCGATCGGTGCAGCTAAAAGAACTGGCAGTTTCGCAATTGCGCTGAAGTAATAGGTAAGAAGACCGGCAAAAGTTAATATCTCACCGTGGGCAAAATTGGTTAGCCCAGTTGTTCCAAAAATTAGGTTTAGCCCCAAAGCAGCTAGCGCAATGATCAGTCCCAGAATTAATCCATCTACTGTCAATTGAGCCGACCGTTCCAGCATGGTGGCTTTCTCAACTCCTGGTCCTACAGGAAAGAGAAGTCGTAGTTCCACACCAAGCATGAATACATTTGCTTTAACGGTTGCCTTGGTCGGATCAGTTAGAGCTTGTCCAGAAGGAAGATCGCCCTCATTGATTGTCGCGCTATACGTGCCTTTAACTGGGATAAGAACTTCCCATTTTCCAAGTGAGTCAGTTTTAATGTCAGCGCTAAAGCCTTCTGGTCCGACAATCGAGATGCCTACCCCAGCCAGTGGTTCTTCGGTAGAGCTTGAAATTACTCCGTAGAGTTTGGTGGGTTTATCAGCAGCGTTTGCAGGTGATGCGATTGAAGAGAAACCAGCTGCCGCACTAAGCACCGTGATCAACGAGAGGATGAAGCGCGCGCTCAACTTCTTACTTGCTAAATTCAAGTCGCACTCCACATCTTTTTTCAGTGCATCAATCTTTGGATGCAACGTGCTCTTGCTAGGTGGCTAACCTTAACTAACGGACCGAGGCCTCGGCAAGGATCAAGCAGGTTATCCGAGCTGTGCAGGTTCTTTGGCCGGCCTCATTTGTGATCACAATTTCATACGAGCACAGGGTTTTCCCCAAGGAGACCGCTGTTGCAACCCCAGTAACAAAACCGGACGTCGCTGATTTGTGATGTGTGGCATTAATGTCGACTCCAACAATTTTCCGATTTGGACCAGCGTGAAGTTGTGTTCCAACCGAGCCTAAAGACTCGGCAAGTACAACGCTGGCACCGCCGTGTAGCAATCCGATTGGTTGGGTATTTCCCTCAACTGGCATTCGTCCAACTAAACGTTGCGGGGATGCCTCCAAAATTTCGATCCCCATCTTCTTATCTAGGGCACCACTTCCACGTTCACGAATCAACTCTAAATAGTTCGGGGTATTTTCAGGCTGCGTCATAGTTCGAAATAGTAACTTGTTAACGAGTACTTCTCTAGGATGACGCCATGGCGCAGAAGAGATTGCTACTTATCGATGGCCATTCAATGGCATATCGGGCTTTCTTCGCCCTTCCTGCCGAGAATTTCACAACCGCTCAAGGCCAGCACACCAACGCGATCTACGGTTTTGCCACAATGCTGATCTCCCTGTTGAAAGATGAGAAACCAACCCACGTGGCCGTTGCTTTCGATGTCTCGCGCAAAACTTTTCGCACCGAGATTTTTCCTGATTACAAAGCTAATCGCGCTAAAACCCCTGATGAATTTCGTTCGCAGATGTCATATTTAAATGACCTTGTGAAGGGCTTTGGAATAACGCAATTTGCATTAGAAGGCTTTGAGGCGGACGACATAATCGCAACAATCACCAAACAAGCCGAGCGTGAAGGCGCAGAAGTACTCATCTGTACAGGTGACCGAGACAGTTTTCAGTTAGTAACAGAGAAAACCACGGTGCTTTATCCAAAACGTGGCGTTTCTGAAATGGCGCGAATGACGCCGGCGGCAGTTGTCGAAAAGTACGGGATGACACCAGATCAATATCCAGATTTTGCAGCACTGCGCGGAGATCCGAGCGATAACTTGCCATCTATTCCTGGCGTTGGCGAAAAGACAGCAGCTAAGTGGGTTGTGGAGTACGGGTCACTGCAAGAACTAATCGCCAACGTGGATAAAGTGGGCGGCAAAGTAGGTCAATCTCTGCGCGATAACATCAACGATGTCATTCGTAATCGCGAGCTGACCCAGTTGATTCACGATGCTCCTATCGAGTACAAAGTTGATGATTTATCTTGGCCGGGCGTGGTGGAAGCAGATCTCACCAAACTATTCGAACAACTGGAATTTAGAACGCTAAAGGATCGCCTTAAGCCAATTCTTAACCCTGATTCTGTAGTTAAGAAGCAGGAATCAATTGAAGAATTAACCCTCTTTGCACCTACTGTCGAAGGTGGCGTGCTTACGCCAGCTGAGATAGATAAGCGTATTTCCACCCATCAAGGAGATATCGCAATTGCTTTTGAAATGCGCGATGAGAAGCTACACACCTATGCCGTTGCGTTTTCAGCGACAGATGTCCAATTGATTCGCTCTTCACATATGGGGGAGTGGGCTCAGAATAAATTGATTCCGAAAATTGCTCACGATGCTAAAACATTGGCACGCGAGAATTTACTTGATGGAGTTATCTTTGACACCGCATTGGCGGCATATCTAGTTAATCCGGGAGTCCGTTCCCAAGAGTTACCTGATCTCCTTGAGCGATGGGGTGACGGAGCAACTATTGATTCATCTTCTCCCGAGCAAGAACTATTAAGTAGCGCGGCGGTTCTTTTCACTTTACGTAAATCTCTGGAGACCGAGATGCGCGACCGTGGAGTTCTGCCACTGTTTAATGACTTAGAACTTCCGATAGCACAGCTCTTAGCGATTATGGAAAATCGTGGAATTGCTGTTGATCGCAAAGAACTAGAGAAACTTGCCATTTTCTTTGAAGGTGAAGTTGCCCGCGAAACTAAGGCGGCACACCTAGCAGCAGGCCACGAATTCAATGTGGCATCTCCCAAGCAACTCCAAGTTGTGCTATTTGACGAGTTAAATCTGCCCAAGACTAAGAAGATTAAGACTGGATTTACAACTGATGCCGAGGCGCTTAATTGGCTCTTTGAGAAGACTAAACATCCACTTCTGGCATCACTCTTGCGTATTCGTGAAACTAAGAAACTTGGCACAACGGTCGACGGGTTGATCGCAGAGATTAGCGCTGACGGTCGCATCCGTACTCACTTTGCACAAACAGTTGCTGCCACTGGTCGTTTATCTTCGGTTGGTCCTAACTTGCAGAATATTCCAGTGCGGACCGAGGAAGGTCGCAGCATTCGAAAGACATTCATTGCAGGCTCTGGATATAGCTCGCTACTGACCGCGGATTACAGTCAGATAGAAATGCGCATCATGGCGCATTTATCTAATGATGCAGGTTTACTTGCTGCATTTGAAACTGGTGAAGATTTACACGCCACAGTTGCAGCTTTAGTCTTTGGAGTTGCAGCCGTCGATGTCGATCCTGAAATGCGCCGGCAGATTAAAGCGATGTCGTACGGATTGGCTTATGGACTTAGCGCTTATGGCTTGGCGGTTCAACTAGATCTCTCGCCACCTGCTGCCCAAGATCTAATGGATAAGTACTTCCTACGTTTCGGTGGTATCCGTGATTATTTAAGTAGCGTGGTTGTCGAAGCGCGCAAAGTTGGATATACCGAAACTGTGATGGGGAGACGCCGCTACCTTCCAGATTTAATGCACGATAATCGTCAACGCCGTGAGATCGCCGAACGTATGGCTCTAAATGCACCGATCCAAGGATCCGCTGCCGACATCATTAAGCAAGCGATGCTCAATGTGCAACGTGCGCTGCAAGCAGAGAAACTTCAATCACGCCTATTGCTGCAAGTGCACGATGAATTGATCTTGGAAGTAGTAGCTGGAGAAGAAGAGAAATTGACCGCTTTGGTGCGCCGTGAGATGGCCGCTGCATATCCGCTCAAAGCGCCTTTAGATGTCAGTGTTGGTCTTGGTAAGAGTTGGAACGCAGCCGCGCATTAATAATACTTTGCCTTGCTGCTATTTAATTGTTGGTGAGTTATCGGCCATCGCAGCTAAATCTTCTTCATCTGTAGGTAAATCATTGGCCGCAGAGAGTCGACCTCTTCCAATTGTAAGAATAATGTATCCAAGAATTAGCATGATCGGCAGCATTGCCAACC
>CAXNDQ010000048.1:0-7942 GCA_964201275.1 Candidatus Planktophila sp.
AATGAGCCAAATGCCAAGGTGTAGGCAGTGATAACCCATTGCTGATTTGCATCTGAAATTCCCAGATCAATCTTCGCTCTTGGAATTGCGATATTCATAATTGAGCTATCTAGAACGATCATTAATTGAGCGATTGCCACAACAAAGAGCGTTCGCCATCTAGTTGGATCTAGGCCATCGGTAGCAGGCTTTTTTGACACAAGGTTCTCCTCTAAAAAGAAAGTTATTTGGTTTTTAACTGGAGTGAATGAGCCCAGTCTAATAGACTCAACCCTATGTCGCAGATGAAACCACGCTCGGGCCTAGTAACCGATGGTTTAGAGCGCGCCGCTGCTCGCGGAATGTTGCGAGCTGTTGGAATGACAGATGATGATTGGGTGAAACCTCAGATTGGTATCGCATCATCGTGGAATGAAATCACCCCTTGTAATTTATCTTTAGATCGATTGGCGAAAGCTTCAAAGCAGGGCGTTATTGATGCTGGTGGTTTCCCTATGCAATTTGGAACGATCTCCGTTTCTGATGGAATTTCTATGGGCCACGAAGGAATGCATTACTCCCTTGTTTCGCGCGAAGTTATCGCCGATTCAGTAGAAACTGTTATGCAGGCAGAACGTCTAGATGGAATGGTCACCTTTGCCGGTTGCGATAAATCACTTCCCGGAATGATGATGGCAGCAGCCCGCATCGATGTTGCATCTGTCTTTGTTTATGCGGGTTCAACTCTTCCAGGAAATGTCGATGGCCAAGATGTAACAATCATTGATGCATTTGAAGCCGTTGGTGCTTGCTCGCGCGGGTTAATTACCAAAGAGCGCGTTGATCAAATCGAACGTGCAATTTGTCCCGGCGAAGGTGCCTGTGGCGGAATGTTCACCGCAAACACAATGGCAACAGTCGGTGAAGCGATTGGGCTCTCACTTCCAGGTTCGGCCGCACCTCCTGCAGTGGATCGCCGTCGCGATGCTTTTGCAGTTGCATCTGGTGCTGCTGTTGTAAATATGATCAAACTCGGGCTCACCACTCGTGACATCTTGACCAAGCGCGCCTTTGAAAACGCTATCACTGCAGTTATGGCAGTTGGCGGTTCAACAAATGCAGTTCTTCATTTACTGGCAATCGCTCACGAAGCAGAAGTTGAGTTATCTCTAGATGATTTCCATCGCATCGGCTCACGTGTTCCGCTACTCGGAGATTTAAAGCCATTTGGTCGCTATGTAATGAGCGATATGGATAAAGTCGGCGGCGTTCCTGTAATTCTGAAAGCGCTACTTGATGCTGGTTTATTACACGGAGATGTAATGACCGTAACAGGAAAAACTATGGCGGAAAATCTTGAAGGAATTAATCCTCCGGATGTTGATGGCGATATTTTGCACGCGGTCGCAACGCCACTTTCAACGGACGTTGGAATAACAATTTTGGGTGGTTCACTTGCCTCCGACGGCGCTGTTTGTAAGACAGCCGGAATCGGCATAGATAGTTTTGAAGGTCCAGCCCGTGTATTCGAACGTGAGCAAGCAGCAATGGCTGCGTTACAAAATGGAACTATTCAAGCGGGTGATGTTGTTGTGATTCGTTATGAAGGTCCAAAAGGCGGACCTGGAATGCGCGAGATGTTAATGATCACTGGCGCAATTAAAGGTGCCGGACTTGGAAAGTCAGTTTTGCTATTAACTGATGGACGGTTCTCTGGTGGATCAACTGGACTCTGCGTTGGTCACGTCGCACCCGAGGCAGTCGATGGTGGACCAATTGCATTTATTAAAGATGGCGATTTGGTACGTATCGATGTTAAAGCTCGCACCTTGGATCTCTTGGTTGACCCGGCCGAACTTGCATCCCGCAAAATCGGCTGGAATCCACTTCCACATAAATTCAAGCGCGGGGTTTTAGCCAAGTACTCAAAGACCGTTGGCTCTGCCTCAAAGGGCGCGGTCTGCGGTTAGTTTCACAATTTGAGACTTACATCTCACGCCTTGACGCAGGCGCTATCGGCGTTGGAGAATAAGACCATGCAAAAGAAGTTCGCGCTTACCTCTTCATCATCTGTAATTGTGGTGGTGATTCGATAGCGCGTGCCTTTTTAAAGCACGCGCCCTCAGAAATCTGAGGGTTTTTTCATTTCTCTGCAAGAAATTTAAACGAACGGAAAGGAGTAAGAAGATGGCACACGCACCAACAGCCAACGGCACCGCAATGACTGGAGCAACTTCACTAGTCAAAAGCTTAGAAGCTGCCAAAGTTGATGTGATGTTCGGAATTCCAGGTGGCGCAATTCTTCCTGCTTACGATCCCATTTACGACTCAACAATTCGCCACATCTTGGTTCGCCACGAACAAGGTGCCGGACATGCAGCAACTGGCTATGCACAAGTAACTGGTCGCGCTGGTGTTTGTATTGCAACTTCTGGTCCAGGTGCAACAAATCTTGTAACACCCCTTGCTGATGCTGCAATGGATTCTGTTCCACTTGTCGCGATCACTGGCCAAGTTCCCTCTGTCGCAATTGGTACCGATGCTTTCCAGGAAGCCGATATCCGCGGCATCACAATGCCCTTTACCAAGCACAATTTTCTTGTAACAAATCCAGATGATATTCCGCGCGTAATCGCCGAAGCATTTCATATCGCAACTTCTGGACGTCCTGGCCCAGTATTGGTTGATATCGCAAAAGATGCGCTGCAGAAGCAGACTAGTTATAACTGGCCTACAACGATTGAATTAGCAGGATACAAACCACAAACTCAGCCAAATAAAAGTGCGATCAATGATGCGGCAGCGCTAATCGCGCAATCTGCAAAGCCAATCTTCTATGTTGGCGGCGGCGTGATTAAAGCCAATGCAGCGCGTGAATTACTAGAGCTCGCACAATTACTTGGAGCACCAGTTGTGACAACTTTGATGGCTCGCGGAGCATTCCCTGATTCGCACCCATTGCATCTTGGAATGCCAGGAATGCACGGAACTGTTGCTGCTGTGACTGGCCTGCAGAAAGCAGATTTACTCATTACTTTAGGAGCCCGCTTTGACGATCGCGTCACCGGAAAACTTTCTACCTTTGCACCGAACGCCAAGGTTATTCACGCAGATATCGATCCTGCAGAAATCGGCAAGAATCGTTATGCCGATGTTGCAGTAATTGGTGATTTGCGCGAAACAATTAAGGCTTTGATTCCGGCGTTAACAGCGACTCTGGCTAAGGGCAGAGCGGATCTTTCCCCTTGGCTGGCCAGTGTAAATAAATTGAAAGCAACTTATCCTTTGGGTTATGACACACCTGCCGATGGTGCACTTTCACCTCAGTTTGTAATTGAACGACTTGGCAAAATCTGTGGACCCGACACTATTTTTGCTGCGGGCGTTGGCCAACACCAGATGTGGGCTTCTCAATTTATTGGTTATGAAAAACCACGCACTTGGCTTAACTCAGGTGGCGCCGGAACTATGGGTTATGCGGTTCCAGCAGCAATGGGAGCAAAAGTTGGTGCACCCGATACAACTGTTTGGGCGATCGATGGTGATGGTTGTTTCCAAATGACAAATCAGGAACTAGTTACCTGCGCGCTAAACAATATTCCAATTAAAGTGGCAATTATCAATAACGAAAGCTTAGGAATGGTTCGCCAATGGCAGACCTTGTTCTATGACAGCCGTTATTCAAATACCAGCCTTGAGTCCAAGCGCGTACCTAACTTTCCAATGTTGGCTGAGGCAATGGGATGTATCGGACTCTCTTGCGAGAGCCCAGCAGATGTTGATGCAACAATCGAAAAAGCTATGTCGATCAATGATCAACCAGTTGTTGTCGACTTCCGTGTTCATCGCGATGCAATGGTTTGGCCTATGGTCGCAGCCGGAACATCTAACGATGAAATCATGATCGCTCGCGCAACTGCGCCTGACTGGGATTCACAGGAGCTCTAATGGCCATTCATAAACTAGAAGTTCTCGTTGAAAACGAACCAGGTGTACTAGCCCGTATCGCTGGCCTATTTGCACGACGCACCTACAACATTGATTCGCTAGTTGTAGGCCCAACTGAGAACTCGAAGATTTCAAAGATGATAATCGAAGTTAGCGTCGAAGGTCATTCACTGGAACAAGTAATTGCTCAGCTCGACAAGTTAATAAATGTGATCCGCATTGAAGAAGTTCTCGAAGGTGCGATCAGTAATACCAAGCACGACACCCAACCTGATTACCAGAACTAAAACGACACCCAAACTACAAATCTAAGGGAGAACTACCGTGGCAACGATGTATCACGAAGAAGATGCAGATCTATCAATCATCCAGGCTCGTAAGGTCGCAATTATCGGTTACGGCTCACAAGGCCATGCGCACGCGCTCAATTTGCGCGACTCAGGTGTCGATGTACGAGTAGGACTTAAAGAAGGTTCTGCATCTCGCGCCAAGGCAGAAGCGGAAGGGCTACGAGTCGTATCTGTTGCTGAAGCAGTGAAGGAAGCAACTGTCATCATGATTTTGGTTCCAGATCACTTGCAGCGCCACGTATACACAGCTGAAATTTTGCCTAACTTAAAAGATGGCGACGCCCTGTTCTTCGGACATGGTTTCAATATTCGTTTCGGTTATATCAAGCCAACAACAAATGTTGATGTTTGTATGGTTGCGCCAAAGGGCCCTGGTCATATCGTTCGTCGCGAATATGCCGGTGGACGAGGCGTTCCAGTAATCGTTGCAGTTGAACAAGATGCAACAGGAAACGCTTGGCCACTAACACTTTCTTATGGCAAAGCAATCGGTGGACTTCGTGCCGGTGGAATCTTGACCACTTTCACTGAAGAGACAGAGACAGATCTATTTGGTGAGCAGTCAGTACTTTGTGGTGGCGCATCCCAGCTTGTTATGTACGGATTTGAAACGTTGATTGAGGCTGGTTACCAGCCAGAGGTTGCCTACTTCGAGTGCTTGCACGAACTTAAGTTGATTGTTGACTTGATGTTCGAAGGTGGAATTGCAAAACAGCGTTGGTCCGTATCTGACACCGCTGAATACGGCGATTACATTTCAGGTCCACGCGTAATCGATCCAAGTGTCAAAGTTAGAATGAAGGAAGTATTAGCCGATATCCAATCTGGAGCATTCGCTAAGCGCTTCATCGATGATCAAGATGCCGGCGCACCTGAATTCAAGTCACTTCGCGCAAAGGGTGAAACACATCCAATTGAGGCCACTGGCCGCGAACTACGCAAGATGTTTAGCTGGATCAAGACTTCAAATAAAGATGATTACCGAGAAGGCAGCGCATCACGTGGGTAAACCTGTTGTACTGATTGCTGAAGAGTTAAGTCCGGCAACGCTTGAGGCGTTAGGTCCGGATTTTGAAGTACGTAATTGCGATGGTGCGAACCGCGCTGAACTACTTGCTGCTCTTGGCAAAGGCGTTGATGCGGTTTTGATTCGTTCTGCAACCAAAATGGATGCTGAAGCGATCGCTGCCGCAAAGGGTTTAAAGGTAATTGCGCGTGCAGGAGTTGGATTAGATAACGTTGACATTCCAGCAGCAACAACTGCTGGCGTGATGGTCGTTAATGCGCCAACTTCAAATATCGTCTCTGCGGCAGAACTTGCGATTTCGCTATTACTTGCCTCAGCTCGCTTTATTTCTCCAGCGCATGCAGCACTTCGCAATGGCAAGTGGGCAAGATCGAAATACACAGGCGCTGAACTTTTCGAAAAGACGCTCGGAATTGTTGGCTTTGGCCGCATTGGTCAGTTAGTTGCCCACCGCATGCAAGCTTTCGGCATGAGCGTTATTGCTTACGATCCATACCTTCAGCCAGCGCGTGCCGCACAGTTGGGTGTTGAACTAGTTGATTTGGATACCTTACTCAAGCGAAGTGATTTCATAACTATTCACTTACCAAAGACTAAAGAGACCGCGAATTTAATCGGCGTTGAAGCGTTGAAGAAGGTAAAGCCTTCGGTGCGTATTATCAACGCTGCACGCGGAGGGGTTCTTGATGAAGCAGCCCTTCACGATGCGATCGTCGAAGGACGCGTTGCAGGTGCTGGTCTTGATGTTTACGTCACTGAACCTTGCACCGATTCACCTCTCTTCCAACTTGATCAAGTTGTAGCAACTCCACATTTAGGTGCTTCTACTGATGAAGCACAAGAACGTGCAGGTATCGCGGTTGCGGTGTCGGTTCGTAAGGCGCTAGCAGGTGAGCTTGTTCCAGATGCGGTTAACGTAAAGGGTGGAGCTATCCACGAAGAGATTCGACCATCACTTCCGCTAGTGGAAAAGATGGCACAAATAGCAATTGCTATCGCTGGCGAACTGCCAACTAATCTCGACGTCCACGTACGAGGTGATATCTCTGAACACGATTCATCAATCTTGGCCATTAGCGCACTCAAAGGCGCGCTTCTTGCAACCGGAGCCGAAGATGTTACTTATGTAAATGCACCAGGACTTGCAGCGGCCCGAAACCTAACTGCAACTTCTGATAGCGATCCGGTTAGTTCAGAATATCGCAGCATGATTTCGCTGCATTGTGCACTCAGTAACGGTAAATCAATCACCGTTGATGGAACACTTATGGGAATTCGTAAAGTTGAGAAAATCATTGCAATAGATGGCTTTGATTTAGACCTTCCACCTGCGGATAATTTACTTTTCCTTCGTTATGCAGATCGTCCCGGCGTAGTCGGTGCCGTCGGTAACGCGCTTGGCAAGGCAAATATAAATATCGCAGGTATGCAGGTTGCTCGCGCCAGCGCTGGAGGCGATGCACTTATGGCAATCACTGTAGATTCACCGGTTTCGGATGCGATCGTTAGCGCCGTAGCCAAAGAGACTTCTGCTGTATTAGTTCGATCTGTCACGTTAGTTAACTAAGGAGGGAAGATAATGAAGAAGATAAATCTTGCAGTTATAGCCGGTGATGGCATTGGCCCAGAAGTAATCGCGCAAGGACTTCGTGTTCTAGATAAAGTTGCCGCAAAGCATGGTGCAACATTTGAGAAGACCGAATATGACCTAGGCGCTGCTTACTGGCATCGCACCGGAGAAGCCCTTCCAGATTCTGTAATGGCAGAACTTGCCAAATCAGATGTCATCTTGCTCGGGGCTGTTGGAGACCCGACTGTTCCGAGTGGAATTTTGGAACGTGGATTGCTACTAAAACTTCGTTTTGCATTTGATCACTACGTAAACCTACGTCCAGCGCTTTTGCGACCAGGTGTAAAAGGTCCACTTGCTACCAAAGCCCCAATCGATTTCATTGTGATTCGAGAAGGAACTGAAGGCCCATATTCTGGTGCAGGTGGAGTACTCGCCATTGGAACCGCGAATGAAATTGCAACCGAGGAATCACTTAACACCCGTCGGGGCGCAGAACGCGTTATTCGAGATGCCTTTGTTCGTGCCGAAAAGCGCGATCGCAAGAAGTTAACTCTTGTTCATAAGAACAATGTTCTAGTTCACTCCGGAAGCCTTTGGACGCGCACCTTTGAAGAAGTCGCTAAAGAATTTCCGACAGTCACAACTGATTATCTACACGTTGATGCCGCTGCGATGTTCTTTGTAAATAGCCCAGAGCGCTTTGATGTGGTTGTTTCAGATAATTTATTTGGAGATATCTTGACCGATATTTCTGCAGCAATTTGTGGTGGTATCGGACTTGCTGCTTCAGGCAATATCAATCCAACTCGCGAATTCCCATCAATGTTTGAACCAGTACACGGCTCAGCACCAGATATCGCTGGTAAGAATTTAGCCGATCCAACTGCAACCGTTATGTCGGTTGCAATGCTCTTGGAGCACATGGGGCTCGGTGAAGCTGCTCGCGAAATCGAAGTTGCTGTATCTGCCGACTTACTTGCTCGCGGAGATAAGAAGCGCAGCACTACAGAAGTTGGAGATGCGCTAGTCGCGCTACTTTAAAAATGAAAATAACCCTCAATCCAA
>CAXNDQ010000049.1:0-7730 GCA_964201275.1 Candidatus Planktophila sp.
GGCTGGTGCGAAACGAACGCCAAGATCAACCATTTGTGGAAGCGAAGTGATGAAGTAAAGGGTAAGAATTAAAATAGTTAATGCGGTGAAGGTTCCGGAAAGTACAGATTTTCCAACACCGATGACCCCGCCGAAGGCAGAAATAATCAACGTTCCATCTGAGGTGATTTCGGTTAATTTATTTTGCAGAGTATCAATAATTCCAAACTGGCTGTTTAAGTCAGCAATTGTCGAATTGGACTCGAGTTCCCTTAGCAAGTTTGGAGCGCTATTAATTAACTGCGTACCTTGAGCGACCACAGGTGGAATAACAACAGCGATAAAGAAGCCGACAAAGAAAATAACCGAAATAAAAATAATAGCAACGGCGTTAGTTCGCGATATTCCGCGCTTTTGAATTGCTACGACTGCAGGATTTAAGCCAGTAGCCAAGAAGAGTGCAACAATAATTAGGACAAATATTTGACTTGTACTTGCAAGTGCGCGCATCAAAACAATGGCGACTAGCGCACCTAAAGTTGCAATAAATCCAAAATAGAAAGGATGTGATCGATCTATCGGGTTGCCCTGGGCACCAAAATCCGTTGGCGCTGCACTTGCCTTAGGTTTACGTTTGATTCGATCAGATATAGCCATGTCGCCTATTCTAAAGCGATATCCTTGCGTAATGGCGCTGCGCATTACGGGGTTAGGCGAAGAAATCGCTGCCGTTACAGGTCTGCCGTGGCATATCAATTTGGAAGAGTGGCCCGAAGATCCCGCCCTTGCGGAAAAACGCGGTATTTCACGCCACATCGTGCGCTTAGTGCGATCAACCGATGATCCTGATTCAGAAGTCTATGCAGTAAAAGAGACTGTCTCTGAATTTGCTAATCGTGAATATAAAGCTTTGCGCGAACTAGCCCATCTAGGAGCACCCAGCGTGCAAGCAATTGCGGTGATTGAAGGTCGAGCCAATGAGGCTAATGAAGAACTTCCGTGTGCGCTCGTAACACGCTTTCTGCCTTATTCACTTCCTTACCGCGTATTGCTCAGCGGCAAAGATGTAACTTCTAATGACATCACCATGATGGCCAACGCACTTGCCTTGTTGTTAGTGCAATTACATTTACTTGGTTTCTGGTGGGGAGATTGTTCACTCTCTAACACGCTCTTTCGTCGTGATGCCGAAGCATTTGCGGCGTACTTAGTCGATGCTGAAACGGGAGAATTTCAGAAATCGCTCAGTGACGGTCAACGCGAACACGATTTAGAGATCGCCCATTTCAATGTTGCAGCTGAACTTGAAGATCTAGCACTTTCTGGAGTTCTTTATCCAGGTATGGATCCAATTCGCGCGAGTGAAGCAGTTATCAAGCGGTACCACCGGATCTGGAAGGCGCTAAAGGAACGCCAAGTATTAGATCCGAAAGATCGCCATGCGGTCGAACGCGCGATGCGTCAGCTGCAAGATTTAGGTTTTGCAGTTGATGAGGTTTCAGTATCACTCGATGGTGAATCGCAAAAACTTTACTTCCAACCAAAGCTCGTAGCACCTGGATATCACCGTAACCGCTTGCGAGAGTTGACCGGTCTTGAAACTGAAGCACTTCAAGCAAAACGCTTGCTTGCATCTCTTGATCGTTTCCGCGGGCGTGAGGAAAACCCAAAACCTCCAATTGCAGATTCAGCTCGGCGCTGGCTTAATGAAACATATCGTCCAATAGTTGAGATGATTCCTAAATATTTGGCTGGGCGAATAGAAGAAGCGCAGTTCTTCCATGAAGTTTTGGAACATCGCTGGTATTTGAGTGAGCGTGAGGGCCATGATGTTGGACTAACATTTGCAGCACAGTCTTATATCGATGATGTTATGCCGTTTCGGCGCGACTCAGGAGTGGAAATGGGGGCAAGTAAGTGAGTCTGCCTCCTAACTTTGGCCGAGCCGTAGATTTGAGTTCGCTAGGAAAACCTAAACCAGAACCAGCCGGACCAATGCCAGGCATTGAAATAACTCCACAGAACTTAACCGAAGAATTCCTGGCGCTTTCAAAGAACAAACCAGTAATTTTAATTTGTTGGTCACCGCGATCTGCTGAGTCAGAAGAAATTGTTGCGATACTTGGAAAGTTAGCTTTGGACGATCAAGGCACTTGGATTTTTGGACGTGTCGATGTTGATGCACAACCACAAGTGGCGCAAGCGCTGCAAGCACGCGCAGTTCCATTTGCTGTTGCGATAATCAATGAGCAAATGGTGCCGCTCTTTGAACAGCCTTATCCTGAAGCACAAATACGTATGGTCGTAGATAAAGTTTTAGCGCTTTCTGCCGAACAAGGAGTAGGCGATGCTCCAGTTGAGAAAATCGAACCTGAAGAAGAGGAAGCGATTGCCGCTCTTGATGCCGGAGATTATCCAACAGCAGAGGCGGCTTATAAAAAATTGTTGGCGCGCAAACCAGGTGATTCATTTGCCACCTTGGGTCTAGCGCAAACACAACTCTTGGCAAGAACAGATGGTTTAGATGGTGCGAAAATTATGCAAGATGCGGTTGCTTCACCAGATGATTTAGAAATCCAGATGCAATGTGCTGATATTGAAGTTGTTAGCGGTTACTTAGAACCTGCCTTTGCACGCCTTTTGCGGTTAATCCAACTTTTAGACGGCGCTGAGCAGAAGAAGGTTAAAGATAGATTGCTTGAGTTATTTGCCCTAGTCGACCAAGCTGATCCCCGTGTGATTAAAGCGCGAGCAGCCCTAGCGAATGCGCTCTTCTAAATGAATACAGTTAAGCCCGCTACCGAATATAAATTAATTCAAGCGCTTTTTTTCGTCTATGCATTCTTGCTAATGTCTTGGATTCCACGCTTTCCTGAGATTAAAGCGAATCTGGGTTTAAATCTTGGTGGATTTGGGACGCTCATTAGTACTGCCGCCATCGGTGGAGTTATCAGTTTATTTTTTAGTGGCCACTTGGTACACAAATATGGAATAAAGCGAGTTATTTTGACCAATCTCTGGATTATGGGAGTAGCTTACTTTTTTATTGTTCGAACCGACTCTGCTGGAGTTTTTCTCATCTGTAATATTGCAATTGGCTGGAGCTCCTCGGCTTATCACATTTGCATAAATGCCCAAGGTTTTGATGCAATGGAGAGAGTTAAGGATTTAACAGTTTCTCGATTGCACGGTATGTGGTCACTTGGTGCTTTGTTGACAGCAGTGTTTTCGGGATTTATGGTGAATTACCTAAGCATCGCTTGGCACGTGGGTGGATTAGCAATTATTGCGACACTTGTTATAACAGCGATAGTGCAACGCCTCACCCCAGTTCTTGTTAAGCCTAATAAGAATGAAGAAGATCATCTTCCACTTAAGTCTCTCTTCACATCATTTAGAATCGACTGGCTGGTTAGTGGTGGATTTTTAGCTGCTGTTTTCATAGAACTTTCCACGGGTGACTGGTCGGCTATCTTTGCTAAAGAGCGAATAGGTGTGAACTCTGGATTAGCCGCTCTTCCCTATGTAATTTTTATGATTGCGATAATAACCGGAAGGCTAAATGCCGGTAGATTGGCATTGCGTTTCCACGTTCATCACATGGTTCGCGTTTTAGCAGTATTTGGCGGCGGCGGCTTTCTGATATTCCTAGCAATCACAACTCAGATACCCGCTGAACATAAGAATATTGCTCTGGCTACAACCTGTATTGCCTTTGCATTTGCTGGAATTGGTTCTTCAGTAATAACTCCAGCGTTCTTCGCTGCGGCAAATCGACGTTCCTCACTGCCAAGTGCGGTGGTCATCGGTCAAATGGGTGTTGTGAATGTGTCATCTGTATTTGTCGTAAAGGCGGTAGTCGCTTGGACCGCTCAATTAACGGGCTCACTTGCAATTGCACTGGCAATTTCGGGGTTAATGCTCATCGCTGCAGCCTTCTTCGCGCGCGCACTTAAAGTGGACTAAGCGCGCTTTAACCAGAACCTTCAGTGTTACCTGGATCTGCGGCGTTAATATCATTGATCTGATACTTATCTATAGCAGCCTGCACAACGCTCTGCTTCACTTCGCCGGCTTTAGCAAGTTCTGCCAAGGTAGCAATCACTATTGATTCAGCATCAACTTTGAAGTGGCGGCGAAGTGCACCACGAGTATCAGATAGTCCAAAACCATCTGTACCGAGTGAGACAAACTCTTGTTCAACCCAAGGAGCGATCTGATCTTGCACAGCGCGCATGTAATCACTCACGGCAATTACTGGGCCAGATGCTCCCGCTAATTTATTTGTTACATAAGCCTTGCGCTGATCATTTGGATTTAGGAAGTTATGACGATCAACGGCAAGACCATCGCGACGAAGTTCATTCCAAGAAGTAACTGACCAAACTGATGCCGAAACTCCCCAATCTGATTCGAGTAACTTCGCCGCCTTTAGCGCCCAGTTCATACCGACGCCAGATGCCAAGATCTGCGCGCTCTTCTTACGCTGTTTAGCACCGCTCTGGAATAAGTAAATTCCCTTTAACAAACCAGCAACATCTAGGTTTTCTGGTTCAGCTGGCTGTACATATGGCTCGTTGTAAACAGTTAGGTAGTAGTAAACATTCTCGCTGTTTTCGCCATACATACGACGCAGACCATCTTTAACAATATGTCCGAGTTCGTAAGCAAATGCTGGGTCATAAGCCACAACTGCTGGGTTAGTTGAAACTAGAAGCGGTGAATGGCCATCTTCGTGCTGCAATCCTTCGCCATTTAGCGTTGTGCGTCCTGCGGTTGCACCGACCACGAATCCACGCACCAACTGGTCAGATGCTGCCCAGAATGCATCTCCGGTGCGCTGGAAACCGAACATTGAGTAGAAAATGTAAATTGGAATCATTGGTTCATCGTGAGTTGAGTACGAAGAACCAACTGCAGTAAATGAGGCAACCGATCCTGCTTCGTTAATACCCTCGTGCAAAATAACACCCGAAGTTGATTCCTTATAGGACAACATTAATTCGCGGTCGACTGCGGTGTATTGCTGACCGTGAGGTGAGTAAATTTTTAGAGTTGGGAATAGAGAATCCATGCCGAAAGTGCGCGCTTCATCAGGAATGATCGGCACTAAACGAGCGCCAAGTCCCGGATCTTTAACTAGATCTTTAAGCATGCGGACAAAAGCCATTGTGGTTGCAACCTCTTGTTGCCCTGAACCGCGACGAACAGATTCGTAAGCCTCATCTGCTGGCTGTGCCAACGGACGAGAAACGCTTCGACGACGAGGTAGTGAGCCACCGAGTGCTGCACGGCGCTCTTGCAGATACTTAGCTTCAGCAGAATCTTCAGCTGGCTTGTAATACGCAGGTGTGTATTTATCTAACTTGTCATCAGCAATAGGAATTCCCAAACGGTCACGGAATTCGCGAATATCTTCAAGAGTCATCTTCTTCATCTGGTGCGTTGAGTTGCGGGCTTCAAAGTGCGAACCAAGAGTCCAACCCTTAACGGTTTTTGCCAAGATAACTGTTGGTCGGCCATTTGGTTGCGTCGCTGCAGCGTATGCGGCATATAACTTGCGGTAATCATGTCCGCCGCGCTTTAACGCCCAGATTTGATCATCTGACCAACTTGAAACCATTGCAGCAGTTCGCGGATCGCGACCAAAGAAGTTTTCGCGAACATATGCGCCGCTTTCGCCCTTAAATGTTTGGTAATCGCCATCTAAAGTGGTGTTCATCAAATTAACGAGTGCGCCTTCGCGATCTTGCGCCAAAAGTGGATCCCATTCGCGACCCCAAACAACCTTAATAACGTTCCAGCCGGCGCCACCAAAGATGGATTCGAGTTCTTGAATAATCTTGCCATTGCCACGGACCGGTCCATCAAGGCGTTGCAAGTTACAGTTAACGACGAAAGTTAAGTTATCTAGCTTTTCACGCGCAGCAATTCCAATTGCACCCAAGGTATCGACTTCATCTACTTCGCCATCACCCAAGAATGCCCAAACATTTTGCTGACTTGTATCTTTAATTCCGCGGTTCTGTAAGTAACGGTTAAATCGTGCTTGATAAATTGCATTGATTGGGCCGATACCCATTGAAACAGTTGGGAACTGCCAAAATTCAGGCATCAAACGTGGATGCGGATAAGAAGATAGACCGCCACCTTTATGCGAAAGTTCTTGACGGAATCCATCTAGTTGATCTTCGCTTAAACGACCTTCCATAAATGCGCGCGCATACATTCCTGGTGATGCGTGACCTTGGAAGAAAACTTGATCTCCTCCACCAGGATGATCTTGTCCGCGGAAGAAGTGGTTAAAACCAACCTCATAAAGTGCGGCAGAAGAAGCGTAAGTAGAAATATGTCCGCCAACTCCAACGCCTGGGCGCTGTGCGCGGTGCACCAACATTGCTGCGTTCCAACGAATAAATGCACGGATGCGACGTTCAATTGCTTCATCGCCAGGGAAGGCAGGTTCATGCTCAGGAGTAATTGTGTTTATGTAATCGGTATTGCGAAGTGCGGCAACACCAATATTTTTTTCGTGCGCACGCTGAAGTAGCTTAAGAATTAGGTAACGGGCGCGGACCGGTCCGGCGCTATTGAGTGCGGCATCGAAGGAGGCCTGCCATTCAGCGGTCTCGGTCGGGTCAGTATCTACAAGTTGGTCAATGATCTGATCTGGGACGCCGAAGTTCTCGCTCATGGTCGTATTCTCGCGCTTACGGGACAGTAGAGCAAAATCGGATGAGATTTCATCTCAGAAAACCTTGGCAAACCCTTGTCAAAGGCCAAATGTTTCGGTGGACTTATCCCGTGGCAAAGGGGATGGGATTTGCTCAAGGCGAGATAGTCCTTGAAGTCGGATATGACGCAGATTGTGATGACGTCTTACGCAAAGAGATCACGACGACCACGGGTACAAAATTTGTTGAAGGCACCGCCACCGAAGTAGTTGATGCCGTAATTCTATGGTGGCGAGATGGTGACGGAGATCTCGTCGATGAATTAATGGATGCCCTTACCTATTTAAGTGAGACCGGACCTATTTGGGTCTTAACTCCAAAAGTTGGACGCGATGGCCACGTTGAACCAAGTGATATTCAAGATGCCGCTCCGATTGCGGGGCTAAGTCAAACTTCAACTTTGGTAGTTGCAAACGATTGGACCGCTACTCGTCTGGTCGCACGAAAGGCTGGCAAGCGCTAGATTTCGCATATGAGTACATCACTTACAGGTTTGTCAGTCGGTTCCATTGCTCCTGATTTTGAGTTGAAAGATCAGCACGGTGCGAAAGTTTCTCTCTCATCATTTAAAGGAAACAAGAACGTCGTAGTTCTTTTCATTCCTTTTGCATTCACTGGAACTTGCACCGGTGAATTGTGTGCAATACGCGATGACTTATCTGCTTTTCAAAATGATGATGTTCAAGTTCTAGCAATCTCCTGTGATTCACCATTTACGCAGAAAGTGTTTGCTGAAAAAGAGGGTTACAACTTCCCAGTGCTTGCAGATTTTTGGCCACACGGCGCTGCTGCAAAGGCTTACCAAATTTTCAATGAAGATCTTGGTTGCGCATTGCGCGGCACATTTATCATTGATAAGTCGGGCGTGATTCGCTGGGCGGTCGTAAATGGCCTCGGCGATGCGCGTAATAACGGGGATTACAAGGCTGCAATCGCCGCTCTGTAGTTAAGGTAGTATTTCCCAAGCAACAATCGGGTGCTTAGCTCAGTGGTAGAGCGTCTCGTTTACACCGAGAA
>CAXNDQ010000050.1:0-7299 GCA_964201275.1 Candidatus Planktophila sp.
GGAAAGTTTCCTGATGGACTTCGCAAAGAAATTAGCGATTCTCTTTCTGCGTTAGAAAAAGAGTTAGGCAAAACCTTTGGTGGCGTTGATAATCCGCTTTTAGTCTCTGTTCGATCTGGTGCAAAGTTTTCAATGCCAGGAATGATGGAAACCGTATTGAATGTGGGTATCACTCCAGAGGTAGCGCAATCAATGGCAGATAGTTCAGGCAATGCGCGCTTTGCTTGGGATTCATATCGCCGCTTTATAGAAATGTACGGAAAAATCGTTTGCGATGTCGATGCCGAAGAGTTTCATAAAGTCCAGGAGCGCATTTTATCTGCGCACGGAAATACAAATTTGCAAGAACTCGATGTTGCTGGGTTAAAGGCCCTGGCTGATGGCTTCATAAAAGTTATAGAAGCAGCAACTGGGAAAGATTTTCCGACAGATCCACGCGAGCATTTGATTGACTCCATCGAAGCAGTCTTCAGATCTTGGAACTCAGAACGAGCAACCTTGTATCGCAGACGCGAGCGGATTCCATCCGATTTAGGAACCGCGGTGAATATCCAATCTATGGTCTTCGGAAATCTCAGCGATGATTCAGGCACAGGCGTTGCCTTCACCCGCAATCCATCCAACGGTGAAATTGGGTCTTATGGCGATTACCTGCAGAAAGCACAAGGTGAAGATGTTGTCGCTGGTATTCGCACGCCGATGTCACTTGATGAGTTTGGTCAGCTCGAACCGAAGGTTCATGGCGAGTTAGAGAAGATCATGGTGATGCTGGAATCACATTACCGAGATCTCTGCGATATCGAATTCACTATTGAACGTGGCAAGTTATACATCTTGCAAACGCGCGTTGGAAAGCGCACCGCTGAAGCAGCATTTCGCATCGCGCTGCAATTTGTCGAAGAAGGCACCATCACAATGGATGAAGCACTTGCTCGCACCAGTGGCGATCAATTAGCAGCGCTTATGTTTCCGCAGTTTGATACGAGAGGAACTCTTGTTGAGATAGCGCGTGGAATTCCGGCATCACCAGGTGCCGCTGTTGGTGAAGCAGTCTTTGACTCCAAACGCGCCTTTGATATGAGCAAAGCAGGAAAGAAAGTAATTTTAGTTAGACGTGAAACTAGCCCAGATGATTTAGTCGGAATGGTTGCAGCAGAAGGAATCTTGACTAGTCGCGGCGGCAAAACTTCACACGCAGCAGTTGTTGCACGCGGAATGGGAAAGACTGCTATCTGCGGTACTGATTCAATCTCGGTTGATGAGCGCGCCAATTTATTTACGATCGGCAGTCATACCGTTTATGAAGGTGACATCATTTCTATCGATGGCACAACCGGAATTGTTTATCTAGGAGCAGTCCCTGTCGTCGCTTCTTCCGTTACGTCATATCTAGAAGGACGTGTATCTGCAGAAAGCGATCAGGCATCTCCTCTAGTAAAGGCTGTTCACACAATCCTTACTCACGCAGATTCACGTCGCAAATTGCGCGTACACACGAATGCGGATACTCCAGAGGATGCAATCCGCGCCAGAATTTTAGGCGCGGAAGGTGTTGGTCTTTGTCGCACAGAACATATGTTCTTGGGGGAGCGCCGTTCTTATGTAGAACGTCTGGTCCTTGCCGAAAACGAAGATGTGCAACGTGGCGTTATCTCTGAAATGGAACCGCTACAGCGCGCAGATTTCGTTGGAATTATGATGGCAATGTCTGGTTTGCCTGTGACGATTCGATTATTAGATCCACCATTGCACGAGTTCCTTCCTTCACTTGTCGATCTAAGTTCTCAAATGGCACGCAGTGAAGCACTTGGCGAAGAGATTCCGGCTAGAGACAAAGCTTTATTCGCTGCGGTTCGACGTTTGCACGAATCTAATCCGATGTTGGGGTTGCGCGGTGTACGCCTTGGAATTTTGATTCCAGAGCTCTACAAAATGCAGGTGCGCGCCATGGTGCACGCTTGTCTTGAAGTTAGAAAGTTGGGACATGATCCGCGTCCAGAGGTAATGATTCCGCTCGTTTCAACGCAACGTGAACTCTTGTACTTGCGCGAGACACTAGAAGAAGAAATTGCTCGAACATTTAAAGGAACCAATCAAGAGATAGATATGCCAATTGGCACAATGATTGAGACTCCTCGCGCTGCAATCACCGCCGATCGCTTAGGTGTGCACGCAGATTTCTTCTCTTTTGGAACCAATGATTTAACGCAATTAACTTGGGCATTTAGCCGCGATGATGTGGAATCAACTTTCTTGCCACGTTATCTTGATCTAGAACTTCTTCCATTTAATCCTTTTGAGTCTTTAGATGAAGCAGGCGTCGGAATTCTCGTTCGCAAGGCAGTCGATCTTTCCCGCGAAGTGCGAAGTGATTTCAAATTAGGCATTTGTGGTGAACACGGAGGCGATCCCCGCAGTATTCATTTCTTCCACGGATTAGGTCTGGATTACGTTTCTTGTTCACCATACCGGGTGCCGATTGCTCGATTGGAATCTGGTCGCGCAGCCGTTACTAATTAGAAACCGACAAATAAGCACCATTACTATAAGATCGCGCCTAACTTAGGAAGAAAAGAGAGATTTCATGGGCGCTTGTTCCTGTACATACACAAGAGATGAAGAAAAGAACTGCGACGGAACACATAAAGTCGTTAAAGCAGTAAAAGCTGAATTAGCCGAAAAGCTTGAAGCTAATGGTTTTCCTCACGCTGCTGAGTATGTAAGAAATAACTAATTACCTTTCTCTTATAGATATATGGATGAGGGAAGTTGTTAACAAATTACGGAACCGAACAGGTTGGAATTTCTGCAGAAGTGGCAGTCGCTGATCTAACTGGCGTCGCTATCGCTGATCATTACCGCCGTCGTGGGCGGCCTGAATTGGTGCAACATATTTCACCAGCTCTAGTCAGCGTTGTGAAACGAATACCTAAACCCACCAGACATATCGCAGAAGATCAGAACCCGATTGATTTCATGCTCGAAGGCGATAAGACGCTTTCGGTTAAATCAAATATGAGAGATGCTGGAAAAATTGCACCACAGAATATTGGTCAGCCAACATCTTCTACATTTTGGGAACTTTTGCCGCAGCTTGTGCCAGAAGGAAGTGACCCAAAAAGACTTTCATATGCTGATTCAGCAAAGTTGTTTAAGCAAGTTGCTCTCACAGATACCGTTACTTTACTTACCGAATACTGGAAGAATCTCTTTGATTGTGATTATTTGATTTATGTTTATAACGTTCTCACTGCAAGCAACCAACTGAGTAGATCACCTTCTGCTCGACTTTTCGAGAAGTCCAAAAGTCCGCAGTGGGAGAAATCTAAAATCAGCTTTACCCAGAGCTTGACCACTTGGAATGAGAGTTGCACCGTTAAATACAGTGGAGTCTCAATCGGGGAATTCCAAGTTCACAACAATAGAGACTGCTTCAAGTTTAGATTTAACATAAGTGGCCTGATTCGGGCCAAACTTCTTTAACTACTCAAAGAGACTTTGAGCCTGCGAACTAAGTAGCGCCTCGATTCGCTTAGATCCCTTTTCAAAGAATTCCTCATCGCGCTCAACCAGCATCGCAGAACGCTTAGTTAGTACCGCGGCCTCGCCAAGTGAAGATGAGCCTGCAAAAGGATCGAGCAAAACATCGCCGGGCTTAGAAAGTAATTCAACTAAATAGCGCAGCAAGTTAACGGGCTTTTCAGTTGGATGCAGGCGATTACCCGCCTTGCTGTTGAAGTTTACGAAGTTAGGAACACATAACTGAGCGGATCCTTCATCTTCTGCATAAATGTTTATTGATCGCTCCGCCGCAGCTGATGCAACTTCGGCGATGGCGTTATTTACGATCTCCTTGATTCGACTGGTACTTGGTCGCGCATCAAGCTTTTCTAGCGCCTTGCGGATTTCTAAATCAATAATGGCGGATGCTTTATCTGAAATTGCGATGATTTCTTGCACAGTTATCTCAGGCTCGTCCTTGAAATCAATGTCAGCGTTGAATACTGCCTTTGATCCTTTAACGCCAAGCACAATGTATTCGCACGCGCTCATCATCATGTGCTTTCGGTTTACTGGAACCGCATTTGGCTTACGCCAAGTAAGCGTGCGACGTGGCTTTAATTTGGCATCCTTTAACGCTGAAATCAGATCAGATAAATACTCATCGGCGCAAAAAATCGCAAAGCTGCCACCGGGGCGCAGGACTCTTTCGAACTCCAAAGCCCAGCGCTTTAACAACGCTTTGAATTCATCTGGGGTGTAAGAATCCCAACCCTTTTCAGCATCAAAGCGATAAGAGTTGATGGTGTTGTGTTCGTATGTATGAAAATTGGTATCTCGCGCAATATTAAATGGGGGATCCGTTAGAACTAAATCTATTGATTGATCAGGAAGCCAGGTAAAGCCATCATCATTTACTAAACGGATGTCACCTTGAGCCGTGTGGGTTTTCCCAACTAGGTTCGGATCAAGATCGCTGATGCTCAAGTAGGACTCTTCCCTTAAGTGTTATCTGGCTGAAAACTTAGTGTTGCACTTTCGCCCAATAGTACTGGTCAGCGATAAATCGCTTGGACTGACTAGGCAAGTGTTTGCTCAGGCGCAGGCGTGAATTCCACGAATTCAGGCCCTCAACCGTCTAATGACTTTGATGCAGCGATTGATTACTATAAAACAATAAGCACCAACGGTGAGAGATGAGGCTTAAATGGGAAAAGTAACCGGATTCTTCCACGGTGGAATCACTGTGAAGGATATGGAAAAGTCCCTGGATTTCTACCGCGATGGCCTAGGCCTAACCGTGCACATCGATCGAATTCTTGATGGTCCCTACCTCAATGTCGTTCTTGGCCTCACACATAAAACGATACGAGTTGTTTACCTTGATATTCCTGGGGGCGGTTATGTAGAACTCCTTGAATACCACGGCATCGAAAGGTTGAGCGCTTCATCTCGCCCTTGTGATTATGGAGCTGGCCATCTCTGCCTATATGTCGAAGGCGTTGACGAGATCTCAGAGCGAATTTTCGCTAAAGGTTATCGCGCAAGAAGTGAAGGTTGCGTGGATATCAACGCTGGGCCAAATACTGGTGCGCGCTCGATTTATCTAATTGATCCCGATGGTTACAACATCGAGTTATTCCAGAAGCCACCAACTCAGAAGTAAATTACTTTTTCAAATAGCCATATTGGCTACATTACAATTCCACCATCTTGGCTCAGGCTCTGCCCAGTTATGTATTTTCCTTCATCGGAAATAAGGAAGTAAACAAAATTTGCTGTCTCCTCTGGTTTAGATGATCGACCCAAAGGAACAGTTTCTAGCCTCTTGCTGGTGAGAGTTTCGAGAGGAATGCCTCTGATTTCAGATAACTTCTGAAGTACGTGATCTTGCATTGGCGTATCAACAATTCCAGGGAGAATTGCATTGACAGTAATTCCACGTGGCGCAAGTGCATATGCCCAGGAACGAGTCATTGCAAGTAATGCCGTCTTTGAGGAAGCATAAATTGCCGCCTCTTGAGTTGCGGTAAGTCGGGCAGAAACTGATGAGATATTTACGATCGATCCCTTGTCCGGCATTGTTCTACCAAGGTGGCTCATTAAGTACCAAGGAGCTTCGACATTTACTGCGTAAATATCTCTAATATCTTGGGTAGTAAAATCGGTAATCTTCTTAACTCGCATTAACCCAGCCGCATTTACTAGCGCGTATGCACCGTTGCCAGCCTCAACAACTTTTGCGCGGCCCTCATCATTTGAAAGATCTGCAACAACGTGTTCAATTCCAGGCACTGCATTGAGACCATCGGAATTTATATCTACGCCAATCACGCGCATTCCTTCATCGCGTAAGCGCTCTGCGATTGCGCGCCCAATGCCGCCCGATGCTCCGGTTACTACTGCAATTTTTCCTTTTACTGAACTAGTGCCTGACACATTGGCTCCTTAAGGTAACCGCTCATCAATAAGAAAAGCAGACTACCCCCGCTAACCCCTTGACAGCCAGGCTTGAGAAGTAGATTCTGTCTCTACTGGAAACCTTTCCAGATTAGAGCCAAAATTGGTGCGGCTCTGAAGCTAATGAGGGGTTCTTATGAAAATTACAGGCAAAGCAATCGCCGCTGGCTCAGCAGTCGCGGTGCTCTTATCTACATTTAGTTTGATTGGTGCATCAGCATCTGTTGATCCCAAGAAAGCATTCCCTACTAAACCAGTAACACTAACAATGTGGTGGTGGGGTGAGCAGGAAGCTCCTGGCGCACAAGCTTGGCTCGATAAAGCAGTTATTGATTACAAAAAGAAGCGCCCAAATGTAACTATTAAAACTGTTTTACAAACAACTGATGGATTGATTCCTGCATTCTCAGCTGCAGCTGCAGCAAAGAGCGGGCCAGACTTACAGTACTTCTGGGGTGGAATTTATAGCCAGCAACCTGGATGGGATGGTCACATCGCCCCTGTATCAGATCACATTCCGGCTTCTGAGTTGAAGCATTACATCAATGCAACAACCGAACTTTCTTTCAACGGAAAAATTTGGACAGCACCTTGGTATGTAAATCCTTCTTTCCCAGTACTTGCCCGAACAGACATTTTAAGTAAGTACAACTTGAAAGTACCAACAACCTGGAGCGACTTGCTAAAAACTTGTGATGTTCTAAGCAAAGAAGGCATCCCAACTTTAGCTGGTGGCGTTAAGGATGGTTGGTTCGGTGGTTGGTTGTACTCAATTATCGGCGGACAATCTGTAACAAATAAAGATGTTGTAGCCGCAGTTATTGGTACACAAAAATTCACTGATGCAAAGCACGCTACTTGGTGGAATCGCCTTCAGGAGACTAAAGAACGCAAGTGTTGGAACACCGACATCAACTCTCTTGAGCTCTACCAAGCACAACAATTGTGGAAGGACGGAAAGGCAGCTATGACTGTCGTGGCCGGTCCTGATGCGCCTAACTTCGCTAATGCAGTTGGTGCGTCAAAAGTTGTTGTTATGGCAATGCCAAAGTGGAGTACTGGAAAGTTTGCCGGCAAGATGGGCAGCACTTCACAGACCATCGGCATTACACAGTGGAGCAAGAACAAGGAAGTCGCAGCTGACTTCATTATGTTCACTCACGAAAAAGCACAACTCGACAGCTGGTACAAACTCACAGGATCTATGCCAGCTGATGATCGCTTTGATTTAAAGTCGGTCAAGGATCCAGTCAAGAAGGCCTTGTTCCAAAGTGCACTTCCTGGCGCTCCTTACATAGAGAACTTCATCCCTGCTCAATTGGATGCTGATGCAGTATT
>CAXNDQ010000051.1:0-7253 GCA_964201275.1 Candidatus Planktophila sp.
CGGGGGATTGGATAACCCTCGAAGGCAGTTGCAGATGAAGAGGTGGCTTCCCATCCGCCTTCTTCTGGTGTGGCCATGCGGTGGTCATCCCAAGGGCGCATCGTTGATGCTTTGCGACCGGCGTGGGCTAATTGGATTCCGATCTTTACATTTTGTGAATGTGCGAAGTCGATAACTTCTTTAAAACTATTTGCGTGTGCATCATCTTCAATTGAGGGGCAGCCGATTGAGATGCGACCTTCGGGGATGACGCCGGTTGCTTCAACCATGATTAGGCCGGGTGCGCCGGTGGCGAATGCGCCGAGGTGAGAGCGATGCCATTGGCCGATGTGGCCGTTAGTTGATTGGTATTGGCACATTGGGGAGACCCAGACGCGGTTTTGGAAAACGGTTTGGCGGATGGTCAGTGGTGTGAAGAGTGCGCTCATGCAGTGATCATAAAGGGTCGGCGGTTATACACAGAGAAAGAAAAAAACCTAAATCAGTTTAATCAACTGACTTAGGTTTCGCCTTGCGTACCGCTGTAGCTCAATGGATAGAGCACCCCTCCAACTAAGGGAAGTGTAGCGGGTTCGAATCCCCTCAGCGGTACGCACCACAAAGTGGCCTCACGCAAGTTACGTGGGGCCACTTTGTTTTAACTTTTCTCTACTCGAAATCTCCACCACGGCCGGTCAGGCGCTTGGGGTTTCTTCGGGGACGGTCCACACGTGTTGCCAGAGCTATGACCGCAATCGCATAGATGGCAATAATCGCAAAACCGATCTTCATTCTTTAGCCTAGAACTGCCCAGGTAACGAGTGCGAAGATTGCGATTCCTAAACCGACAATTGCAATTGCTGAAAGTGAAAGAAGTCCACGTGAATCAGCGATTTTTCCGGCGAGAGCAGACTTCTTTTCTACTTTGCGTAGATCAACGATTAGCGCTTCACCTTCGCGAACTGCGGCGTATTGGCTAATTATTGCCAAAATACCAGTCGCTGCAGCAACGCCAAGGGCTAGATATTTAGTGGCATCGTTTGCAGTGTCGAATTTACCGAATGCTGCAAGTACTGTAATTGCAATCAAGACTAGGGCTGGGGCAACCTGGGCGTGAATGACTTGGGTGCGGGATTTATGCCAAAGCTGAAGTAGTGATTTTTCGTCCATTTTAGTTTCCTCTCCAAGAAACTTAATTATCCATTTGGGATAAGGAAAGGCTACGCGAGGGTAAGCCGAAGCGCGCTGTGAAAATGGTGAGAATTCTCGCTTGAGCGTGCTGTTATGCAAGAGTTCTAATAAACTTCACTTATGAAAAAGACTTTTACCGCCTTTGCTCTGGCCTTGGTTCTATCGATTGTTGTTGCGCCGGAATCATCGGCTGCGATAAAGGTGGGGGCTTCGTGCAAGAAGGCGGGGCTGATAAGCATTACAGGTGGATTGAAATACACCTGTGTGAAGAAGAGCGGCAAGTTGGTTTGGGGCAAGGGTGTTGCGGTGAAGGCGAGTGCTAAGCCGACGGTAACGCCAACGGCTAAACCAGCAGTGAGTGCTGCACCAACTGCGAGTGCAAGCGCTGCAGCGAAACCAAGTGTTACACCGACTGCGGCTGCAACGGTTGCTGCGAGTTACACAATGGCACAGGTGAGTGCGAATAAGAGCGCGGCCAAGTGTTGGTCTGTCATTAATGGAGATGTTTACGACTTAACTAAATGGATTAGCGCGCATCCTGGTGGAGCGGGTGCGATTCTCTCGCTCTGTGGCACCGATGGAACTCAGGACTTTAATGCAATGCACCGTAGCCAAGGTAGACCTATATCGGTATTGGGGAATTATTTATTGGGGCCGCTAGCTAAGTAGTTACTAAAAGTAGTTTAATTAATTTTAAGAAATTGTTTAAAAGTTCATGTTTTTGATATATATTGAGTGAGACCGCGCCGGAGTGCCAAATCCGACACGGCCGCCATATGCGAATTAGTGATCGCTGAGATCGGGCCCGCCGTTTCCACGGCGGGTTCTTCGCATTTCCACGTATCTAAATACGAGGTCGGCTAAGGCAACGACTAGCGTTGCCCAATCTAAAGTTCTCATTTCATTTGCACTCCTTTCTCCAGTCTCAGCGACGGCTGAGAGGTCAAATGTTTCGCTGGCGGCGTGCATTTGATTGGAGCTAAGGATTAAGGCGTGCGAAAGATAATTCTTATTGCAATCTGTCATTACTGGGTTTTGCTAAGTTGTGGATAATTCTCAAAGATGCCCCTCAAGGGATAGTTGTCGGTGGACGGGGATAGGTTTATCGGTGAGCGAAGGGTGAAAAATGTTTGAACTATTGGCGTTGGTTGCGATTATCTATTTGTTTATCAATCGTAAGAAACGAAAGCGCAAGGTGCGCGGCATTGATGCCGAGCTTCGCGAACTTGTGGAAAGCACCTATCACTCGGATGCGATGGCAGCTGAGATAAAGGGTTATCTGCTCTCGGTTGTGGCCGATGATCGCGATGGAGCGGAGAAGTTTTCAGATGCGCGAATTGCGCAGGCGCAATCTATTTTGGATCGCGCGGGGCCGGCTGCCTTTTATTGGATGAGCGAGATCGCAACGCAGCTGGCTGTTCTATCTGCGGCGAAGATAAATGGAATGGGTACTAACGTTGAAGCCGAACTTGGCTCAGTTGGTATTACACCTGATGCCGTTGTGCGAGTTGTTGTTAAAGGTTAGTTACTCTCAGTAACTAGAGTATTTCTAATTAAGTGATTTACTTCTTATATTTTTGATATATATTTAGTGAGACCGCGCCGGAGTGCCAAAACCGACGCGGCCGCCGTATGCGAATTAGCGATCTTCTGGATCGGTCTCATCGTTTTTACGACGAGCTCTTCGCAATTCCCATACACGTAGTATGAGATTGGCTAAGGCAACGGCTAGCGTTGCCCAATCTCTGAAGTTCATTTCATCTGCACTCCTTTCTCCATTCTCAGCCGGCGGCTGAGAAATCAAATGTTTCGCTGGCGGCGTGCATTTGATTTGAAGGTAAGGATTAAGGCGTGCGAAAGATAATTCTTATTGCAATCTGTGATTACTTGGTTTTGCTAAGTTGTGGATAATTCTCAAAGTTTTACAAAGCACCACTTTCTTTGGTGCTTAACTACTGATGGCGGATAAAGGCAGCAACCTCGGGGTTGGACTTCATATCTGCTAGTTCTTCTTGAGTTGGCAGAGTTGGGCGATCACGTTCTACTTTAACCATGCAGAGAAAACCAAAGGTTTCGTTTTCGTCGGCCCGGAATTGGTGCCAGGCCCAAGATGGAACATAAACGAGATCGTGCATAGCAAGTTGCAGAACTTCATCGCCGACTAAGCAAGCACCTTTGCCTTTAATTGGAATGACTAAGTGGGTGTGCTCGTGTTTTTCAAGAGTGGTGTGGCCGCCGGCATCGACTTCGAAGTAGCGAACCTCCATGCCATCGACATTCTCTTCGCCGAATAAAACTCGGCGGGTAACATCTTTAAAAGTGGCTGCGCCATCTTCATCTTTATATACGAGCTCTTCGATATTACGCCAGCGATGTGGTTCATCTTGGGTAACGTGGAATTTACTGTTGCTCACACGGTGATTATAGCCGCGCTCGGTATCTGGTGTTTAATTGGCTTATGAGCGAACGCAAATGGGGCTTTAAAACTAAGGCTCTTCACGCAGGTACCCAACCTGATCCGCAAACAGGTGCGCGTGCGTTGCCGATTTATCAATCAACCGCATTCGTCTTTGAAAATACCGAAGATGCGGGCAATTTATTTGCGTTGCAAAAGTACGGCAATATTTATAGCCGAATTGGTAATCCAACAGTTTCTGCCTTTGAGGAAAAGATTGCCGCGCTAGAAGGTGGCATTGGTGCGGTTGCAACATCTAGCGGAATGGCCGCACAATTCTTAACTTTCGCGGCACTCGTTGGTGCGGGCGATCACGTTGTTGCATCTTCTGCCTTATACGGCGGCACAGTTACGCAATTAGATGTGACGCTGCGCCGTTTCGGTGTAGACACAACATTTATTAAGAGCGATAAGGCTGAAGATTTTAAAGCGGCGATCACCGATAAGACTAAGTTTATTTATGCTGAAATGATTTCAAACCCGGCATCACAGATCAGCGATATCGAAGCGCTAGCCAAGGTGGCACACGATGCTGGCTTACCTTTGGTAATTGATTCAACTGTTGCAACGCCTTACTTGGTGCGCCCGATTGAATATGGCGCAGACATAGTCTTGCACTCAGCGACTAAGTTCCTCGGCGGACACGGCACCACTTTGGGTGGAGTGATCGTCGAATCTGGAAAATTTAATTGGGGCAATGGCAAGTTCCCGACAATGACTGAGCCCGTTGCATCTTATGGCGGGGTTTCTTGGTGGGAAAACTTTGGCGAATTTGGATTCTTAACCAAACTTCGCTCAGAACAACTGCGCGATGTCGGCGCATCACTAAGTGCAATGTCAGCGTTCATGCTTGTGCAAGGTGTGGAAACTCTGCCACAGCGCATGCGCGATCACGTTGCCAATGCCAAAGTTGTTTCAGAGTGGCTAGAAAGTGATTCGCGTATTGATTGGGTTAAATACGCAGGGCTAGCCAGCCACCCACACAATGCGCGTGCCAAAAAGTATGTGCCTGAAGGCGCTGGCTCAGTATTTTCATTTGGGGTTAAGGCAAGCGGTGGCTTAACTAGCCGCCAAGCCGGTGAAAAGTTCATTAACTCAGTGCAGTTAGCTAGCCACTTGGCCAACATTGGAGATGTGCGCACTTTGGTAATTCATCCCGCCAGCACTACGCATCGCCAGTTAACTGATGAGCAGTTGCTTGAAGCAGGCGTTCCACAAGATTTAATTCGCATAAGCGTTGGCTTGGAAGATGTTGAGGATATTCTTTGGGATCTAGATCAGGCGTTAACGATCGCTTCAGGAAAGTCACGCTAATGGCATATACCGAACCAAGTGCGGTTGATCGCTTGAGCTTTATGCAAAACGCTAAAAATGTAGCGATAGTTGGAGCATCAGATAATCCATCGCGCGCTAGTTACTTTGTCGCGACATATTTGCTCTCGGCAGCGCACTTCAAATTATTCTTTGTAAACCCGAAGCTAGATGAAATTCTGGGCCAAAAGGTTTATAAATCACTGGCAGATATTGAAGAGCCGATCGATATCGTCGATGTCTTTAGAAAGGCATCTGATATCCCAGGTGTTTTGGATGAAGCAATTGCAATTAAGGCCAAGACATTCTGGATGCAACTCGGTATTTCAGATCAAGCATCTGCTGACCGCGGTGCAGCCGCTGGTTTAAATGTGGTGCAAGATAAATGTTTAAAGATTGAACACGCGCGCTTTGCTGGAGGGCTTAACTTGTCGGGTTTTAATACCGGGGTAATCTCATCCAAGCGCAATAAATCAATTTAGATCTCACCTTTATCGTGCGCCGAAGTTGCGGTGCAGATGATCAAAGGGGATATAGATCAACTGCGACATAGGTAAAGAGTATTTGAATGTGCTGCGTTAGGCTCTGCGAATGAAGAAGATACGGGCGCTGGCTAAGGCTTCACACTTTGGGCCGACCCTGATCGTTACATCTATTTCTTGGTTTTTCGCCGCGTATTACTGGTGGGAAGGCCCGGCATATCTAATCGCCTTCGGAGTTTTCACGGGGCAGTTGGTTGTGGGCTGGAGCAATGACCTTTATGACTATGCCGATGACTTAAAACATAACCGCTTAAATAAACCGCTAGTCGCCGGCACCATCACGCCAAGTTATTTAATGAAGTGGTTGCGCTTTATGGTGCCATTCTCATTTGTCGCAAATTTGCTTGGCCCGCTTGGCTTTAAGGGCGGGATGGTTTATATGTTCGGTATCTCAATGGGAGTGGCATATAACTTCTACTTTAAATTTAATGTATTTTCTTGGCTGCCTTACGCGCTCGCTTTTGCGGCTCTGCCATCGTGTATTGCGATCTCAAAAGATGTTACGCCACCGGTTTGGATGTGGCTCGGGGGAGCGATCTTTGGAAGCGCCGCCCACTTTATAAATGTGATTAAAGATATAGATCAAGATCGCGCTAGCGGTATTGGTGGTGCGCCACAGCGAATCGGCAAGCGCAATTCAATCGTTGCAGCTGTTTTATTGATTGCCCTAGGCGCGTTAACTTTATATTTACTTAATTAACGAACGCTGCGCATTACCGCAGTTACTTTGCCAAGGATCTCGCAGTTATCGCCATTGATTGGCGCAAATGCAGGGTTGGCGGGAAGCAACCAGATATGTCCGCCCTTGCGTTGGAAAGTTTTAACAGTTGCTTCGCCATCAATCATTGCGGCAACGATTTCGCCATTGTTGCAATCTTTCTGTTCGCGAATAACAACGTAATCGCCATCGCAGATTGCGGCATCGATCATTGATTCACCAACGACCTGCAACATATAAAGGTTGCCCTTGCCGACCAAGGTTTCAGGAAGTGCAAAGGTTGATTCAACATTTTGTTCAGCGGTGATTGGACCACCGGCTGCGATGCGACCAACGAGCGGAACTTGCTTGGTGGCTTCGACTTCGATTTCGGATTTTTCGCCAGGCATCAAGACTTCAAGGACGCCACCACGGGTTGGGTGGGCGGTGATAAAGCCCTTCTCCTTCAATAGGTCGAGCTGATACTTGACGGAGGCGGTGGAACTTAGGCCAGCGGCGGCTGCGATAGTGCGCATCGAAGGGGGAAACCCCTGATCGTCCATGCTCGCCTTGATGACCTGCAGGATCTTGATCTGGCGGGCGGTTAGGCCGTGCTCGCCTGCTGCTTGATCGGGGAGTTCGCTCACTTTGGCGCTGGAAGTCGGTTTTTTGCTCATGGATACAGGGTGACACAGCCCTGGAAAAAAATCAAACATATGTTCGAAAATAACTTGCCCATGTCGGTGGGGTGCGCTTTAATTGTCCTTGTTCGAACAACTGTTCGAATACCTTCCCCAAGGTAGTACCAGCAGGAGAAAACCATGAGCACTCTTTCACTTAACACAGTAAGCGCTAAAACCCTTATAAATCAAGGGTTTGTGGCCAATCCGTCCGGCGTTCGTTTAACACGTCGTGGTCGTTTAGCGCGCACGCTCTTGGTTCTCTCACTCGCTGTGGTCCTTGCCAGCGTCTTTGGCCTAAATGCCGGAGCCAACACCGCAGACCAGGTTGGTACCCCAACAGCCTTCATCCAGGTGACAGTGGCCCCAGGTGACACCTTGTGGTCACTTGCCACACG
>CAXNDQ010000052.1:0-6999 GCA_964201275.1 Candidatus Planktophila sp.
GATTCAATCCAAATATGAGCAACCGCATTTGATTTTTGATGCACCACAGTTGAGTCCGCAGCCAATACTTCTAAAGCTTTACGCAAGCCAGCTGGATTGCGGGTAAATGAAACTGCTGTTGCATCCGCCAAAGATTCGCGGCGGCGTGAGATTGCACTCTTTAATAACGTTGCGGCGATCGGTGCCAAAATCAAAACAACTAGCGATAGAACCAAAAGAACTGGATTGGCGTTGCTATCGCGATCGCGACGGCCGCCACCAAACCACATCATGCGCATTAAGAAGTCACTCAGAATTGCTATTGCTCCTGCAGTAGTTGCGGCGACCGCTGAAACTAGAGTGTCGCGATTTCCCACGTGTGACATTTCGTGTGCGATTACACCTTGCAATTCATCCCGATCCATAATCTCCAAGATGCGAGTTGTAAAGGCAATCAGGGCATGATCTGGATCGCGACCGGTAGCGAATGCATTCGGTGCGCTGTCGACAACAATTGCGACCTTCGGCATTGGCAGACCACTGGCAATCACTACTTCTTCAATAACATTGAATAGTTCTGGATTATCTTCGCGCTGAATAACCTTCGCGCCCGTAATTTTTAAAACTAATTTGTCGGAACCGTAATACGAACCCCAAACGCCAATTAGCGAAATTCCCACGGCGAGTGGCACCATAAACGTTGACGTGCCAGCACCAAAGTAAGTTAGCGCTGCATATGCAACAAGTCCGGTCAATAAACCCATTGAGGCAAGCAGAAAATATGTCTTACCTTTATTTGCACTTTGTTGAGCGCGAAAATCCTGCGTTGCCATCAGGTATTAAAAAGTAACCTTTGGTGCATTGCGAGATTGTGGATCTTCAACTTCATAGAATTCACGCTCTGAAACCTTGGCAAACCCTGCAAAAAAGTTTGTTGGGATGGTTTTTACGGCGGTATTTAAGTTGCGCACATTATCGTTATAGAACTGACGAGCAAAGGCCACTTTATTTTCGGTAGTTGAAAGTTCCTCTTGCAGTGACAAAAAGTTAGATGATGCCTTTAGATCTGGGTATGCCTCGGCAACAGCGAGTAATCCGCGCAGCGCTTGGGTCAACATTCCATCGGCTGCTGCAACGTCTGCAACAGTTGATGCCGTTGTTGCTTTGGCCCGCGCAGTTACAACCGCATCAAAAGTACCTTGCTCGTGTGCTGCATAGCCTTTGACGGTCTCAACTAAATTTGGGATCAAATCAGAGCGACGCTTTAGCTGCACTTCAATCTGCGCAAAAGATTCGTCTACTGCGATATTTAAGCGGATTAACCGGTTGTATTGGGCGATAAAGAAAAGGACAAGTAAGCCGACAACGGCGAGCGCGATGATGATTTCCATATTTATTTCAACCCCTTAAGCAAAGGTTGTATTCCCTTGCTGGTTACTTAATCTTACTCTGGTGAAAGTTCAAGAAAGAGCGGCTTGCGGTTGGTCCACGTTGGCCCTGATACCTAGAGCCATATTTCGCGCTGCCGTATGGATGTTCGGCTGGAGAAGAGAGTTTGATCAAACAGAGTTGGCCGATCTTCATTCCAGGAAATAATTTAACAGGCAGGTTGGCGACGTTAGAAAGTTCGAGCGTTATATGCCCAGAAAAACCAGGATCGATAAAGCCAGCAGTTGAGTGAGTTAAAAGTCCAAGGCGGCCGAGCGAAGATTTTCCTTCTAGGCGACCGGCAATGTCATCAGGCAGAGTGATAATTTCGTAAGTGCTGGCGAGCACGAATTCACCTGGGTGCAAGATAAATGCTTCGCCATCTTCTGCCACAACTTCGCGGGTTAGCTCAGATTGTTCGATTGATGGATCGATCACTGAGTACTTGTGGTTTTCAAAGACGCGGAAGAATTTATCTAGACGGACATCAACTGAAGAAGGTTGGATCATCGCCTCTTCAAAAGGTTCGACGGCGACGCGGCCGGCGGTAATTTCGGCGCGGATATCGCGATCACTGAGTAGCACGGCGTGAGCCTATCTGACCGAGCGGGAAAGTAAGCCGAAGTGAGCATCTGGGCTTGCGTAAGTTACTGGCGGGTAGCACTATTTGCCTATGAGCCATTACACAGCCAACCTGCGCGATATTGAATTCTGCCTCTTTGACCTGCTCGGAACAGAGAAGGTTTTAGGAACTTCTATCTTCAGTGAACTCGATCGCGAAACTGCGATGGGTATGTTGGAAGAGATGAAGCGTCTAACTGAAAATGATTTAGCTGAATCTTTTGTTGAAGGCGATCGAGTTGGTGCAATTCTTAATAAAGAAACTGGAAATGTCACACTTCCAGAGAGTTTTAAAAAATCATATAAAGCATACATTGATGGCGAATGGTGGCGCCTTGATGCGCCAGTTGATTTAGGTGGAACTAAAGTTCCAGCTGCTGTGCGTTGGGCAATTGCAGAGATGGTGCTGGGTTCTAATCCAGCAATTCATATCTACGCTTCAGGTTATGCCTTTGCACAAGTTGCTTATGTATTAGGAACTCCAGAACAGAAACAAATGGCGAAGTTAATGGTTGATCGCCATTGGGGCGCAACTATGCAGTTAACTGAACCAGATGCAGGTTCAGATGTTGGTGCCGGACGCAGTAAGGCCGTGCAACAGGCAGATGGCACTTGGCATATCACTGGCACAAAGCGTTACATCACATCTGGCGACGCTGACTTCTATGAAAATGTGATGCACTTCGTTCTTGCTCGTCGCGAAGGTGGCGGACCTGGAACAAAAGGACTTTCGCTATTTTTAATTCCAAAGTTTATGTTTGATCAAAAAACTGGTGAACTCGGAAAGCGCAATGGCGTTTTTGTTACTTCACTAGAAAGCAAGATGGGTCTTAACGTATCCGCCACTTGCGAAGTAAATCTTGGTGAGAAAGAGCCTGCTGTTGGTTATTTGCTCGGTGATGTTCACGAAGGTATTGCGCAGATGTTCAAGGTTATTGAATTTGCTCGCATGATGGTCGGCACCAAAGCGATTGCAACTTTATCTGCTGGTTACCAGCAAGCTCTTTCATACGCCAAGGTGCGTGTGCAGGGCGGGGATATGAAGGTAATGAACGATAAAGCTAGCCCGCGCGTAACAATTATTCATCACCCAGATGTGCGCCGTTCCTTGATGGTACAAAAGTCTTACTCTGAAGGAATGCGCGCGCTCGTTTTGTACACCGCATCAATTCAAGATCAGATTGAATTGGCAATCGCTGCTGGCGATCACGAAAAAGCAAAGTCAATGGAAGCGCTTAACGATCTGCTCTTGCCGGTTGTTAAAGGTTATGGATCAGAAAAATCTTGGACTCTTCTTGGTACCGAATCGCTACAAACATTTGGTGGCGCGGGATTCACTCAAGATTGGCCACTAGAACAATATGTTCGCGATGCCAAGATCGATACTTTGTATGAAGGTACAACTGCAATTCAGGGCCTTGATTTCTTCTTCCGTAAAGTTGTTAAAGATGGTGGAAAGGCACTCGGCTTACTTGGTAAAGAAATCCAAACTTTCGCTGAATCTGGCGGCGCTCATCTAGAGGAAAAGCAAGCGTTACTAAAAGCACTTGGTGATTTAAATGGCATGGTTGGTGTGCTTATCGGTCACGCTATGGCTTCACAAGAAGATGCGCCAGAGATTTACAAAGTTGGTCTAAATACCTCAAGAGTCTTAATGGCAGTGGGCGACATCATTACTACTTGGTTGTTGCTGCGCCAAGCAGATATCGCAGCGAGCCGCATTGAAGGTGCATCAGGAAAAGATAAAGATTTCTATGCCGGCAAGATCGCATCAGCTAAATTCTTCGTCACAAATTACTTGCCGCATCTAACTGCTGATCGCAAGATCGTTGAGGGCACCGATAGTTCAATTATGGATATCTCGGAGAACGCTTTCTAACTTTAGATTGACCTGAATTCAGTTAAGTCTAGATTCAGATAGGCTCTGCCAATGCTGAATAGGTACCGTGGTGAGCTGTACGTAGTTTTAGGTGCAATTTTCTTCTCCTTAAGCGGAGTGATCGTGACTTTGGTCCTTGACCATATGACAGCTTTTCGCTTAGCTCAAATTCGCGCAATCGGTGCCTTTGCCCTCCTCTTTGTAATTACCTTTATCCAAGACCGTAGCTCTTTAAAGGCTGAACGTCGTGAAATACCGACGCTAATCTTCTACGGAGTAGTCGGTTTTGCGATGGTGCAGCTTGGTTATTTCATCAGCATCTCACGTGGCATACCGCTTAGCCTGGTATCGATTCTGGAATTTACCGCCCCTGTTTGGATCGTTCTCTGGATCAAATTTGTACGCAAGGGGTGGGTTTCTAACGATATGTGGGTGGCGATCGCCCTCGCGCTCTTTGGTTTATTTTTAGTTGCGAAAGTGTGGCAGGGATTCACTTTTGATTTGATCGGAGTTTTAAGCGCAGTCGGTTCGGCGATGTCGCTGGCGATCTACTTCCTGATGAGTGAATCACAAGGTGAAAAGCGATCTGCGCAGGCGACGGTGGTTTGGGGCATTGGAATTGCGGGGCTTTTTTGGTTGATAGTTCTGCCAATATGGAATTTTCCAACACAAATCCTTACGACTCAAATTAACCTACAGGGGCGCTTCTCTGAGTACAGCGCACCTGGTTGGTTATTGATTGCTTACATAATCATATTTGGAACGCTCGTTCCGTATCTATTTGTCATAAAAGGTATACGCCTAATAAGTGCATCCAAATCTAGCGTGATTGGAATGTTGGAAGCCGTAATTGGCGGGGCGTTCGCATGGATTTGGTTGGAGCAATCATGGAGTGCAATCCAATTACTTGGTGGCGTAATTGTCTTGGTTGGTATTTATATTGCTGATCGAACAAAAGCAAACGCTAAATAATATTATTCGTTCCAGGCCCCAGCTGCAGGATCTTGTGGCGCTGTGAAGTCACGGCCTGATCCAGTGTTCGGTGCCATATCTGCAAAACGTGCAAAGTGAAGTTGCGCTGCAACTGTAATTGTCTTGGTCTGACCGTTACGGTGCTTAGCAACAATTAGATCCGCTTCACCTGATCGGTTCTGTGAGTCATACATATCATCGCGGTGGAGCAAGATAACTACGTCGGCATCTTGTTCGATAGAACCAGATTCACGAAGATCTGAAAGCATCGGCTTCTTATCAGAGCGTTGTTCTGGAGAACGGTTGAGCTGTGAGATCGCAATAACCGGAACGTTTAACTCTTTCGCCATAAGTTTTAGATGGCGGGAGAATTCAGAAACTTCTTGTTGGCGGTTTTCAACGCGCTTGCCGCTTGTCATCAACTGCAGGTAATCAATCACAATCAATTTAAGGTCGTGGCGCTGCTTTAAACGGCGGGCTTTAGCGCGGATCTCCATCATTGAAAGGTTTGGAGAATCATCAATAAATAGAGGTGCGGCAGAGATTTCACCCATACGGCGGGCGAGCTTTGACCACTCTTCATCACTTAATTGACCAGAGCGAATGTTATTTAAACCAACGCGCGCTTCGGCAGACAACATACGCATTGTGATTTCAGAGCGTGACATTTCGAGCGAGAAGATAACTGAAGTTTTACCATCGTGAATTGATGCGTGGCGCGCAATATCAAGTCCAAGAGTTGATTTACCAACTGCAGGACGCGCAGCGAGAATAATCATGTTGCCCGGATGGAATCCATGTGTAAGTAAATCTAAATCGCGGAATCCTGATTTAACACCTTCGATACCGGTGCCTTTTTGAATCGCTTCAATTTCATCGAGCGCTTCTGGCAACAAGGTTGCAAGTTGTACATAATCTTCTGATGTGCGGCGTTCGGTTACTGCATAAACTTCGGCTTGCGCTTGGTCAACGGCGTCATCAACTTCACCTTCTACGTTGTAACCAAGTTGCACAATCTTTGTTCCAGCTTCAACTAGGCGGCGCATAATTGCGTGTTCGCGAACAATCTTTGCGTAATAACTCGCATTTGCCGCAGTTGGTACCGATGAAATCAAAGTGTGTAGATAGGGTGCGCCGCCGGCGCGTGCTATATCTCCGCGTTTAGTTAACTCGGCGGCAACGGTGACCGCATCTGCAGGTTCGCCACGACCATAGAGATCTAAAACTGCGTCATAAATTAGTTCGTGAGCTGGGCGATAGAAGTCGCGTTCGCGCAAAATTTCGAGAACATCTGCGATTGCATCTTTAGATAACAACATTCCGCCGAGAACTGATTGTTCGGCGATTAAATCTTGCGGTGGAGTGCGCTCAAATTCTGTGCCAATATTGTTGTAAGACGAGTTCGCTCGCGAGGAGTTATTGGGTAGTTCGGCGATGCTCACGGGTGAAACCTCCCATCTAGCACTGACAAAAGCGAAAGTGGTTGGGGATAAGGGTGTGCACAACTCGGTGGATAACCCGCTTTTCCTGTGTAAATCCCTGTGTGCGGGGTGTGGGTAACTCAGCGAGTGCTGGCACTTTTAGAGGAAAGCGCAGGTCAGGCGGGGGTGTTTATCCCTAACCCCTGTGTACGAAAGTAATTTCCAACTTCTCAACTATTGAGATTGAAGGATTTTAGATAATTAAAAACCCCGACCACATCAGTGGCCGGGGTTTTTATCTTTAATTTTTTACTTAGCGGCAACCACGGTAACGGTAACTGTTGCAACAACTGAATGTGCAAGCGCAACCTTTACTGAGTGATCTCCAGCCTTCTTGATATGACCAGAGGTCTTGATGCTGTGACGATCGATATCAACGCCTGCGGCGGCTTTTACAGCTGCTGCAATGTCTTTATCTGTGACAGAACCGAATAGGCGACCAGCTGTACCAGCTTTAACTTTGATTGTGATCGTTGCCTTTTCAAGTGATGCCTTTAACTCTTTAGCGTGATCGATATCGCGGACTTCACGTGCAGCGCGAGCGCGACGGATTCCTTCGATCTGCTTTTCGCCACCGAGTGACCATGCAATTGCAACTCCACGTGGCAACAAGAAGTTGCGTGCGTAGCCATCTTTGAC
>CAXNDQ010000053.1:0-6718 GCA_964201275.1 Candidatus Planktophila sp.
AATTCACGCTTGATCGGCTTGCTCACGATTCCTCCATCGACGACTACGAGCGATAGCCTACGCGTGCAATGGAGCAGACGTCACAACGAGAGATTCGTGCGATAGATCCCACGTGGACCATCGCCGAGATAACTGCGCGCCTAGCCAAAGCCTTGGCTGGCGAAGGCCCAGCAATCACGTTGGGGCCAATATCTGTTGAAAGAGTCCCATCTGAAATAGCCGTTGTCGTATCCACCAGTGGATCAACGGGAGATGCGAAAGAAGTTGGTCTTTCCGCTGGTGCAATATTTGCCAGCGCCAAAGCCACAAACAAATTTTTTGGAGCAAGTAAAGGTCAAACCTGGTCGCTGTTATTGCCGCTAACTCATATTGCGGGAGTCAATGTTCTTGTGCGCGCACTTGAGCTCGGCACAATTGCAATCGATGCTCGTGAAATAACCGACAAATATCCAGATGCGGATTACACAGCGATTGTTCCGACCCAACTATTCCGTGCGTTAAATGGTGACAGCGACTTGCTCGCACATTTGCTTTCTGCAAAATCTGTGTTGGTCGGTGGCGCTGCCCTTGATCCGAAGTTGCGCGAACAAGCGCGTGCTGCAGGAATCAATATCGTAGAAAGTTATGGAATGACCGAAACCTGTGGTGGATGTGTCTACGACGGTCTGCCCATTGGTGATACCTCAGTTGAGATCAATAGTGCAGGGCTAATTAAGATTTCCACATCTTCCCTGGCCACAACTTATTTAAATGACGTAACGGGTTGGAGCGCCAAATTAGAAAATGGATACTTTCTCACCTCTGATCTCGGAGAAATCAACAACGGCAAGTTAACTGTTATGGGCCGCACCGATGATGTAATTATTACAGGTGGAGAAAATATCTCTTTGGCTAAAGTTGAAGAAGTTATCCGAAATACTTTTGCAGGTATCGAATGTGCTGCCTTTGCTGTTGCAGATCAACAGTGGGGTCAAGCGCTGCATTTAGCAATTGTTGGGTCCGTGAAGCCAGAAGTTTCGGAAATCAATCAATCACTTTCATCACAGATTTCAGCAGCTGCCAAGATAAAGGGCGTCATCTATTTAGATCAGTTACCAAAGAGTGCTTTAGATAAAGTTAATCGTCAGGAATTGGCTAGCCTTGTTCTGAGGAAAGGTAGGTGACGCCTATGAATAAATGGATTACTGGCGCCCGCCCGCGCACCTTGCCCGCTGCAATTGCACCTGTATTAGTTGCCACCGCATTTGCCGGAAGTAATTGGGAACCTATTCGTGCGCTATCTGCGCTGCTAGTAAGTTTGGCACTACAAATCGGCGTCAACTATGCCAATGATTATTCAGATGGAATTCGCGGCACAGATGACTCGCGCATCGGTCCTGTGCGCCTCACCGCATCTGGTTTAGCTTCACCAAAATCAGTTCGTGCCGCAGCGCTTATTTCATTTCTATTTGCCGCACTCATTGGTTTAACGCTTGCCGCTGCGACTTCTTGGTGGATTATTCTGGTTGGCGCTTTAGCAATTAACGCTGCTTGGGGTTACACCGGTGGCGCAAATCCTTATGGATATAAAGGTCTCGGAGAAATCTCCGTCTTTCTATTTTTTGGAATTGTTGCAACTGTAGGTAGTTACTACGTACAGACGGAAGAGTTAAATCTGCAGATTTTCATTGTCGCTATCCCAATGGGTTCACTTGCTTGTGCAATTTTGGCAATCAACAATCTGCGCGATCGCGCGCAAGATCAAATCGTTGGGAAAAAAACCTTGGCAGTTCGCTTAGGTGATAGCGGGGCCCGAAAGTTGTATATCGCGCTCTTGATTTCCGCTCACCTCTTCGCACTTCTAACCCTTCAGCCAGCCGCTCTATTGACCTTATTAGCCGCTCCCTTGACTTGGAAATTAACCCGCGGCGTTGCCAGCGGAGTATCGGGCGCTGAGTTGATCCCGTATTTGGCCAGGACTGGCAAGTTGCAACTGGTCTTTGCCATCCTTTTTGCGCTCGGCTTAACTTTCTAATTTTCGCTAGAATAGGAGCATGATTAAGTTGCAAGCCATCATCTTTTTGGCCTCACTTGCTTTAACTTTGTACACATTTATTGATTGCGCTCGTCGCGATGATTCTCAAATTAATAAATTGCCTAAGTGGGGTTGGCTTCTACTTATAGTTTTGCTTTCACCATTCGGAGCTATTGCATTTCTAATTATTGGACGCGTTCGTGGCGAAAGAGGCCCACGCCCACCAAAGCGTCGCATTTTGCCGCCTGATGACGACCCAGATTTTCTACGTAAACTTTAATTAACTGTTAAAGGCCGCTATATGTGTGCTTGCCGGTTCCCCAGACATTTACATATACATAGTTAAATAAGAATGTAGATCCGGCAAATAAGCAGAGCCACGCAGCGCGCTTTCCGCGCCAACCAATAGTCACGCGCGCATGTAGATAAGCGGCGTAGGCAACCCAAGTAATAAATGCCCAAGTCTCTTTTGGATCCCAGCCCCAATATCTACCCCACGCTGCCTCAGCCCAAATTGCACCGGCGATAACTGCAAAAGTCCAAAGTGGAAATACAAAGGCAACTAAGCGATAGGAAAGTTGGTCAAGTGTTTCTAAATCTGGCAAACGTTTAGCCCACGGCTTGCGATCACCTTTTGATTCCATCGCATGTAAATAAAGGTAAGCACCAGCGATGACATTTGAGAGTAAGAAAACTCCGCCAGAGATAATTGCGGCAATTACGTGTATGACTAACCAAGGTGAATTTAGCGCTGGGACAAGTGGTGCGCTATCGCGATAGAGCAATGTAACTGCGGTTCCGAGAGTGAGTAGAACCGATATTGAGATAAACAACCCAAGCCAGCGCAGATCATGCTTGCGAAGTGCTAACAAGTACGCTCCGGTTAAAGCGAGCGCACCAGTAATTGAAAATTCATACATATTGCCCCAAGGGACATGTTTATTTGAAATACCGCGCGCGATTACGCCGCCAAGAAGAAGCAAAAATCCTAAAATCATCATCGCTGTTGCGATACGTGCTGCGCGTTCGGTGCGCGTGTAATCCAAAGTCTTTGTTAAGACAGTTCCAGTTTCATTTGTATCTTGTTGGGGAGCTTTTACTGCCCAAGCGGTTTCGAAAGAATGTGCCAAGAAAGATAAGGCAAAGATGCCCATTGCTGAGTAAACAAGGTAATTGGAGATATAGGCCCAAGTGGTCAGCATCTACATCTCCTTTTTCAAGTGCGTAACAAAGCGTTCGATTTCCGCGTCTAGCCCCGGTGCCCCATTCTTAGCCAGACCAGCAACTTCTACAACTCCAGTTGATGTGATCCTTATCCATATGCGACGGCGCCTGCCAAAGAGTGAGGCAAGTAAGCCAAGAATCGCGGCGATTGCACCGTATAAGGAGTAACTCTTGCCCGGATCATCAACAATTTGCAGATTAATCCAAGGCACAAATGTTTCAAATTTTATTGAGCCTTCTGGGTATGAAAACGTTTCACCAGGTTTTAGTGAATCTAGCGCTATTCGCTTCATCTTAGAAGTATCAATTCGATAAACAGATTGTGGAATTCCTGAATCTAAACCGAGATCACCTTCCCAAATAGAAAATAGCAGCTTTGGATCTAGCGCTTCCGGGAATACTGAAATTCCACCTTGGCCACTTTCGCGCACAAATGTTGGGTAGAAGCTCGCAACGAAACCAAGTTGCGGATCTGCATCGGGAACTTTAATTGATCCGATAGAGCGCAGGTTTCCATCTTGTGGCAAGAATGGAATTGGGCCTTGCAGGGCAACTTGGCCAGTTGAATCGCGCACTGTAACTATTGGTGAGTATCCATTGGCTTGTAAGTAAACGCGCGTATTTCCAAAAGTAAGTGGGCTATTCACTTTGATTGTTTTTATCTCGGAAGTCGTTTCACCTGGATTAGTAACTCGCACCGTCGCGGTGTAATCCAGAGGCGCATTCGTCACTGGATCATATTTGGCTACGAAATCAATCACTTCGATAATGAAAGGTTGCAGTGAATCTTCGTTGACCAGCTTTCCAAATGAGAGATTGTCATATGAAGTTGCAAGGCTGATGAATCGCTCGCCTTTATTGACTATTGCCTCACCGCGCATTCCAAATAACGAACCGACGCTTACGCCGATGAGAATCAAAATTAGCGAAAGGTGGAAGAGCAGGTTGCCGGTTTCGCGCAAGTAACCTTTTTCAGCAGAAATTGCGCCTTCTTCGCTACGCACCCGAAAACGTGATTTTTTAAACCAGATTTGCGCTTTTTCAAGTTCTGATCCGTTACCTTCAAATTGTTGGAAAGATTCCATGCGAGATAAATTGCGAGGAGTCATCGGTGGCAATGCTCGCATCGCCTTGAAATGTTCAAAGGTACGCGGGAGAACGCAACCAATTAACGAGATGAAGAGCAAGATATATATCGCGCTAAACCAAGGTGATGAAAAGACAGTAAATCCTGAAAAACGTTCGATCCAGCGGGCTAGCTCTGGGCTATCTAAATAGTATTGACGCACAGCCATTGGATTCTGCGCTCGTTGCGGAATAAGTGATCCGGGGATCGCGGCCACACCCAGCATCATCAAAAGAATCAGTGCGGTGCGCATGCTTGTTAACTGGCGCCACATAAAGCGGAGTAAGCCGGTTGCACCTAATTCTGGAAGCGTTGGTTCTGTCGTCATCAAATCACCGGTGCGAAATCTGTAATCAGTGAGCGAAGTGAAATCATTAAATCTGTCCAAAGTCCAAGAATTTGCGCGATACCAATCAGAATTAAGAGCGCACCACCAAGTTTTGTGATCAAATCTCCGCGCTTGGTTAAATACTTTCGCAAACGTTCGGATTTATCTAAGTAAAGACCCGATGCAATAAAGGGCGCACCGAGTCCGATGCAATATCCGAACGAGAGAATTGCACCGCGCGCTGCGCTAGATTCTTGAAAGGCTAGTGTTTGAACCGTTGCTAACGCCGGACCAATGCAAGGTGTCCACCCGATACCGAAAAGAAAACCTAGAAGTGGCGCACCAATTAGCCCACCGTTTGTCGCAATCTTCGGTGAGAAAGTTCGCATCATGGGAAAGCTCCCCATAAAGATAAGGCCAAGCAGAACTGTTATAACTCCCAAAATACGTGTGATGGTCTCATCGTTAGTTGCAATACGAGATCCAATTCCACCAAAGAGCGCACCATAAGAGATAAAGAGAACGCTAAAGCCAAGAACAAAGAGAATTGAACCGAGAAATACTCGCCCCTTTGCTTTGGAATAACCAGCGGCAAAAGATAAATAACCGGGGACTAAAGGAAGTACGCAAGGAGAGAGAAAGGAGATTATTCCTGCAAGAATTGCAATCGGAAAAGCGACGAGCAGAAAACCACTAAATAATTGATCTACGAAAAAGTCAATCATTCTTCTTCAAGCTCTCTAATCAATTTACTTAACGAAGTAAGAGTTACTTCGCCCGAAATACGCGCTGCCACATTGCCGCTTTTATCAATTAATACCGTTGAGGGAATCGCATTAGCGGGCAATGAGCCCTTAAAACCGATGAGAAGTGAGTCATCTATAAAGGTTGGATAAGGAATAGCAAATCTGCGGGCAAAGGCTTCTGCGGTGGCTGGGTTATCGCGGGTCAATATCCCCATGAATTGCACATCTGGATACTGTTTAGAAAGTTCAATCAAGGTTGGAATTTCTGCTCGACAGGGGGAACACCAAGATGCCCAAACATTTACCACTGCAACTTGACCGGGGTTAAAAATAAATGTTTTTCCGCTAAGCGTCATTCCAGATAAAGCTGGCGCCGCCTTTCGCTTTGCGCTATCAATTCTAGTTACTGCGCCGCTTCCTTCGATAAAACTTTCTTCCGGGGTTGAGCTTCCGCCGCCGCCGCAGGCAGTTAAGGAAATTGCAGAAATTAGCGCAAATACCATTACATAAATTGGCTTACGCATATTTCGCATTACTTCTTAGGTGGTAACAAATGTGCGGCAGGTTCAGAATATGTAAGTCCGGATATCACGCCATCGTCATCGAAGTGGACGCTTGTGACAGATGCCAATGTGCACTCGCGTTTACGTGGGTCGTGCAGCATTGATCGTCCTTCAATTGCACTTCGGGTAATCCAAATTGGTAATTGATGTGAAACCACAATTGCATCTTTGCCGTTTGCTGCCTTTTTGGCGGCAAAAATCGCGGCGAGCATGCGGTTGATTTGTTCTTCGTATGGTTCACCCCAAGATGGTTTCCAAGGATTGTATAAATGGCGCCAAGAAGTTGGGTGTTTCAGTACTCCACTTCCAAGTTCGAAACTCTTGCCCTCAAAAATATTTGCAGCTTCAATCAAGCGATCATCAGTTGTAATTGCAATTCCGTGCGCTTTAGCAATTGGTGCGGCGGTCTCTTGTGCACGTTGCAGTGGAGAGACGTGCAATGCGCCTAAATCAATCGCCTTGGACCATTCACCCAATACTTGAGCCATTTCTTGTCCGCGATTAGATAATCGCCAGCCAGGTTGTCTTCCGTAGAGAATTTTCTCTGGATTCTCGACTTCGCCGTGGCGTACTACGTGGACCGTTGAACTCATAGCGCTAAGCATAAAGCGTCATACAGCAGGGCAATATCGCGCTTAATCGCTAGGGTAGTGACATGTCACTCACACCGCGGCGTGCGGCTTTCTTCGACGTCGATAACACCTTGGTGCGGGGCTC
>CAXNDQ010000054.1:0-6654 GCA_964201275.1 Candidatus Planktophila sp.
CAATGAGCGAGGCGATCGCAACTTCTCCTGCGGCTCCTAATGCACTCGTCACAATAGGTAAGGTTAGAGCAGTACCCTTGCTCTATGACCCCGGCACCTGGTGCGGGCAGCGAAGGTACGAAGAAAAAACGGAGGCGCAAGCGCCCCCCACATCGCGCCCCACTTACAAAAGATTCAACTTCCCCTGGCGCTGCTGCGCCTGCAGATGCATCCCCCAAGCGTCCAAAACCTGGTCCGAAGAACTATGCCAAGCGCGTTGATGAAGTCTCGGCTGGTGGATTGGTTATTGATCACAGCGGCAAAAATGGTCTTTTAATTGGTCGGATCGATCATAAAGATTCATCTGGTCAGAGAATCTTATGGTCGCTACCAAAAGGTCATATAGAAGAAGGTGAAACTCCGGAACAGGCCGCGTTACGCGAAGTTGCTGAAGAAACCGGCATTGAATCTGCGATTGAGAGATCACTTGGAGTAATTGATTTCTGGTTTATGGCCGGTGGCAAGCGCATCCATAAAACTGTGCACCACTATTTATTCCGTGAAACTGGCGGCAAATTGGCGGCGCAAGAGAGTGAAGTCGATGAGGTTGGTTGGTTTCCTTTATCTGAAATAGTCGAACGATTGGCATACCCCGATGAAAAGAAGTTAATTGCCCGCACAGATGCATCTGCAGAGTTGGCAGAACAATGAGGAAATTTGGATTTATCTCATTAACTTTATTTCTAATACTCGGATTCTTGCCACAAGCCACTGCCAACAATTCTGTAATTAGCTTGGTCAATAAGCCGCATCAATTATTCGATGGTACTTTCTTAAATGATGATTTGGCGGCTGACTTATCTCCTACGGGTTCACTTGGTAAAGCGGTAGAGCAGAAGCGCACTGGAACAAGGACTTGGGTAATAGATGCTGCACTTTTAGATGAAGTTGCAGATATGGCTAATGGGTATGCCTTAAAAAATGAGGCAACTCCGACTGGTGAATCAATTGCAAAAGAATGGATGGCCCGTTTACTTCTTGCAACATCAGGTGATCGAATAATTGTTTTGCCATATGGAAATCCGGATGTGGCGCTAGCAAAGAAACTCGCACCCAGTGAACTTCGTCTTTATTCTGCATATGCTTACGAAAGAGTGGCCTTTCATTTAAACCGGAGGATCACCGAGGAAAATAGTGAGCTTTCAGGTTCTGGTACCTCTGATCTCAGTGGGCCACTTCGTAAGAAATACACCCAAAGTCGTCAAGCGCTGACCTCACTTTCTTCAATTGTTAAGGCCCCTGAATTGCAAGCGCTGCGCGCCAAATTAGCTGTACTGCTCTCTCCTTCATTAAACAAGGATGAAAGTCAGGTGTTTTCTTACAACGCTGAAGCGATTGTTGCAGAAACTTTGAATAGGCTGCGCGTTACGAGTGGTAAGTATCAGATCGCATCAAACTCTGGAAATTTGCCTGTGACTGTTATAAATGACTTTAGTGTTCCGGTGATCGTAAACATTAAATTTACGACTTTGAATTCGCGTCTTCAAGTTTCTAGCGTTGTCGGACTGCAAATTCCCGCAAATTCCCGAACCCAATTAGCAATGCCATTTAAAGTTATTGCTCCAGGTGCAACAACGGTTACTGCACAAATAACCAATAAAAATAGTCGAGCGGTTGGTCTGCCTTCTAAACTCGCTATAAATATCACTATTTTTGATTCAAGGGTTACTGGCTTCACAATTGGCGCGGCGGTTCTGTTATTTGTTGCCGCAATAACCCAAACTATTCGCAGGGTAAGGAAGGGGCGCAATGAAGAACAATGATCTCTTCCGCGCCTCTGGCGTTATGGCGATTGGAACAATTCTCTCGCGAATTACTGGATTCTTCCGCGCAATATTGGCTGTAGCAGTTCTTGGCACTGCTCTTTTGGCGGACTCTTACAACGTAGCAAACACCATGCCTAATATTTTGTATAACTTATTAGTCGGTGGAGCGCTAACTGCAATTTTTGTTCCACAACTTGTTAGATCTTTCTCTGATGAAGATGGCGGGCACGGTTTCGCATCTCGCTTAGTTACAACAATTTCTGGAATTCTCTTACTGCTGGTCTTGGTCGGTGTAATTTTTGCACCTGCTCTGGTGCGTCTCTACGCCCCAGAGTTTGCGACAACTGGTTTTGAAAAAGAATTTTCGATCGCAGTTGCCTTTACTCGTTATTGCCTTCCACAAATATTCTTTTTAGGGCTATTTACTATGCTCGGGCAGGTCGCAAATGCCCGCGGCTCTTTTGCACCTCTTATGTGGGCGCCAATTGCCAATAATCTGGTTGTAATTGCAGTTTTTGCTGGTGTCTTGATTATGCAGAATAGTTTGTCGGTTGAAAACATCACTGATGGACAAATCCAACTTTTAGGCTGGGGAACAACTCTCGGAATCGTGGTGCAAGCCTTAATTTTGATTCCGGTTGTTAAAAGATCCGGTATTCGCTTGCGGCCAATCTTTGGAGTCGCCGGGTTAGGTAAGTCATTTTCTTTGGCTGGATGGACCTTGGTTTATGTCCTTATCTCACAAATCGGTTATTTAATTACTGTAAATGTCGCAACTAGCGCTGCGGTCCGAAGCGCTCAAGCCGGAATCGAGACCGGTGTTGGCTTCACACCGTTTACCAGCGCTTATTACATAATGTTGTTGCCGTATTCCATTGTGACCATATCAATAGTTACCGCACTTTTGCCGCACCTTTCTAAGTTAGCTATTGATAAAAACGTTAATGAAGTTAAGAAGCAACTAATTCGTGCGATTCGCATGTGTGGCGTAGTTACTGTGCCGAGTTCGGTTGCTTTCTTACTATTTGGTTCGTTAATGACTGAAGTTCTCTACTTTGGTATTTCACTAGAAGATTCTCGATACATTGGTTATGTCCTCTCCGCTCTTAGTTTGGGGCTTGTGGCATTTTCAATAAACCTTGTGTTGATTCGCGGCTTTAATGCTTTTGAAGATACTAAAACTCAAGTTATATCAATTTTAATTATTAATATCGTCTCTTCTGCACTTGCATATTTATTCCTAGCCACTTTAGAGAATGAACATGTAACCATCGGGCTTGGCTTAGCCTTTTCAATCAGTTACATAATTGGTTTGTTTATTACAATCGCACTTTTGCGCAGACATATTGGAAAATTTGAGTACTCGCACTTTCTCGGACAGCATCTGCGCCTATATTTGGCATCTTTCTCAGCGATGCTTCCTTTCTTTGCTATCGCACTCTTCTTTGGATGGGTAAGTGACGATGCTCAGCCAATAATCGGTGTTTTAAGGTTGGTTTTCGTCCTGGTTGGTGGTGGAACCGGTTTCTTATTATTAGGGCACGTATTCAAGATAACTGAGATAGCAGCTCTTAAAGAGTTCGCAATCTCACTATTGCGCAAACGTAAGGCATCTCGCAAAAGATAAGTAGAAGTGGATACGCTGAGCACATGGTAAGAGATCTTGTAATTGTTGGTTCTGGCCCGGCTGGGTATACAGCGGCAATCTACGCCGCGCGCGCTCAGTTAGATCCGATTATCTACGAAGGCTCCGTTACCGCAGGTGGCGCACTGATGAACACAACTGAGGTGGAAAACTTTCCAGGATTTGTTGATGGCGTAATGGGTCCAGATTTAATGGACAGTATGCGTAAACAAGCTAAGCGTTTTGGTGCAGAACTAATCACCGATGATGTCGTTGAGATGGATTTATCAGGCGAAATTAAAATCATTAAAGATGGCTCCGGTAACACCGTACAAGCCAAGGCGGTTATTTTGGCGATGGGATCAGCGTATAAAGAAATTGGTTTAACCAATGAGAAGCGTTTATCAGGTCGTGGCGTATCTTGGTGTGCAACCTGCGATGGTTTCTTCTTCCGCGATCAAGTAATTGCTGTCGTTGGTGGTGGAGATTCCGCAGTTGAAGAAGCAACTTTCTTAACTAAATTCGCCTCAAAGGTTGTCTTGATTCATCGCCGTGATTCATTACGCGCATCTAAAATTATGGCTGAGCGCGCACTATCTAATCCTAAGATTGAAATGTTGTGGAACACAGAAGTCACAGATGTTCTTGGTGCGGATAAAGTCGAAGGTTTGCAATTGCGTAACACCGTAACCGGCGAAGAATCTAAACGAGATTTCACTGGCTTATTTGTTGCCATTGGACATATCCCGCGGAGTGAACTTGTCTCATCACAAGTTACTTTGAATGAAGAAGGTTATGTCGCGGTTGATGGGCGCTCAACGCGTACCAACTTGAATGGTGTTTTTGCGTGTGGAGATCTAGTCGATTTCACCTACCGCCAAGCGATTACTGCCGCAGGCTCAGGATGCCAGGCTGCCCTTGATGCTGAAAAGTTCCTTTCGCACTAGTAGGCTTCAAATATTAAATCTTAAAGTTAACTATTAAAGTCATAAAGGGAGTAAAGATGAGCGCAGGTAAAGTCACAGCAGCCAACTTCGACGAAGTGGTTCTTAAGAGCAGCAAGCCAGTTCTTGTTGATTTTTGGGCTGAATGGTGTGGCCCTTGCCGCGCAGTTGGACCAATCTTGGATGAGATCGCCAACGAACACGGTGAAAAACTAACAATCGTGAAGTTAAATACAGATGAAGAGTCAGCAATCGCCATTAAATATGGAGTTACATCGATCCCAATGTTAAATGTTTATGTAAATGGTGAAGTTGTAAAGACCATTATTGGTGCCAAGCCAAAACCAGCTCTTCTTAAAGAGCTAGAAGCTTTCATCTAATCAACTCGTTGAATTAGGTTAAATATGAAAGAACTATCTCCTGATGAGATCCGTTCTTTTCAGCAAGAGCGTGGACTCCACATTACGGGTGAGTTAAACGATTCGACTCGGCGCGCGCTGGAAGAAGCGCGCTGGAAATTAGGTGATCGCTCACTTAATTTGCAACCTTCTCCAATGATGCGTGGTGATGATGTTGCTGCACTGCAAGCTCGTTTAACGGAAATGGGTTTTAACGCTGGACGTGTTGACGGTATTTTCGGTGAACGTACCGAATCTGCAGTTAAAGAGTTTCAGAAATCTGTAGGAATAAAAGTTGATGGTAAATGCGGCCCCGCAACAATTATCGCTTTAATTCGTTTAACTAAAATTGTTTCAGGTGGTGCACCTACACAAATGCGCGAAAGCGCTGCGCAAAGAAATCGTGGTCCTGCACTTGCAAATAAAGTTATTGTGATTGATCCGGCGTTTGGTGAAACAGAAGCAGAAATTGTCTATGACCTTGCCCAACGTTTAGAAGGTCGTTTGTTGGCTCTTGGCGCTAGCGTTTTTCTAACGCGTGGGCCTCGAAATGTACTTACTGAAAGTCAGATCATTTCTTTCTCTAATAAAAATAGCGCTGATCTTGTAATTTCACTTCACACTGATAGCCATAAAAATTCTCAAGCACATGGGGTTTCAACTTATTTTTATGGAAGTGATGCACACGGAATTCATTCAATAGTTGGAGAAAGGTTCGCTTCGCTTGTACAACGTGAAATTTGTGCGCGTACCGATCTTCTAAACTGTCGCACTCACGCCAAAACCTGGGACGTACTTCGTTTGACTCAAGCCCCGGCGGTTCGCGTTGATTTGGGATACCTGACTAATGAAGGCGACGCCGCTCGTTTAGCTCGTCCTGATTTTCGTGACACTTTGGCTGAGGCATTTATTATCGCCATCCAACGCCTTTATTTATCGGCTGAAGATGATGCTAAAACAGGAACGCTACGTTTATCTGACCTAAGAAGCGCAGGGATACGTCGCTAGTTTTAATCGGTTCGCGCTCCTGTGTGAGCATGTGGGAGACTTGATCTTATGTCTGACGTATCAGTCCGCTTTCAAACGGGTGCTCCGCAACATCTGGAGCAACGTTTTGCTACGCGCGCGGCAGGAATGTTGCCTTCAGAGATTCGTTCACTCTTCGCAGTTGCTTCACGACCTGAAATTGTTTCACTAGCGGGTGGAATGCCAAATCTTTCTGCGCTTCCAATGGAGATGATGGCAGGTGTTGTAAAAGATTTGATTTTAACAAATGGAGCAGAAGCGCTTCAGTATGGAAGTGGCCAAGGCCATCCGAAGCTACGTGAACAGATCTGCGATGTTATGGCCCTGGAAGGTATCCGCGCTAATCCGGATGACATTGTTGTAACCACTGGTTCGCAACAAGCTTTAGATTTGATATCGCGAATCTTTATTGATCCGGGTGATGTAGTTCTTGTTGAAGCGCCTTCTTATGTTGGAGCGCTCGGAACATTTAGACAATATGAAGCATCCGTTGTGCACGTTGAAATGGATATGAGCGGTTTAGTTCCAGATTCTTTGCGCGCTGCGATTAAATCGGTGCGCGCTGCCGGACGTAAAATTAAATTTTTGTATTTGATCCCTAACTACCAAAATCCAACCGGTGTTTTGCTTCCTGCTGATCGCAGAACAGAAATTCTCGCAATCTGCCGCGAAGAAGGCATCTTTGTCGTCGAAGATAACCCTTACGGGCTATTAGGTTTTGATCGCCCTTCACCAAATGCGATGCGCGCAGAAGATTCTGAAAATGTCATTTACTTAGGTTCATTCTCAAAAACAATTGCATCGGGTTTACGTATCGGCTGGGCACTTGTCCCGCAATCACTTAAAGATAAATTGGT
>CAXNDQ010000055.1:0-6630 GCA_964201275.1 Candidatus Planktophila sp.
GTGCAGACAAGAACATCAAAGTCGCGATTCCAGAATGCCAAGATCACATCTTCTAGTGCGCCTTCACTCATTTGCCCATGTGCAATTCGAATACGTGCTTCGGGAACCAACTCTTGAATTTTGGCTGCTGCACGATCGATAGATTCGACGCGATTATGGATGTAGAAAACTTGCCCATCACGTAAAAGTTCGCGATGAATCGCGGCGCGAATCTGCGCATCTTCGGCGGCTCCGACGTAAGTAAGAATCGGATGGCGCTCTTCCGGCGGCGTTGTGATCGTCGACATTTCGCGAATTCCGGTGACTGCCATTTCAAGGGTGCGCGGAATTGGTGTGGCAGACATAGCCAATACATCCACTGTCGTGCGCATCTTCTTCAGTGATTCTTTCTGCTCAACCCCGAAGCGTTGTTCTTCATCTACAACTACTAAACCCAAATCTTTGAAGAGAACATCTTGCGATAACAAACGGTGGGTACCGATCACAACATCAACGCTTCCAGCAGCAAGTTCCGCGAGGATATCCTTCGACTCTTTTGCGCTGTTAAAGCGAGACAGGCCCGCAACTCGTAATGGAAAACCGGCATAGCGTTCGGCAAAAGTTTTTTCATGCTGTTGGACCAAGAGCGTAGTTGGCACCAGAACAGCAACTTGCTTGCCATCTTGAACTGCTTTGAATGCCGCACGAATTGCGATCTCGGTCTTGCCGTAACCAACATCGCCACAAATAATGCGATCCATTGGGTATGGCTTTTCCATATCGCGCTTAACTTCTTCAATGGTGGAAAGTTGATCTGGCGTTTCAATATAAGAAAACGCATCTTCTAGCTCGCGTTGCCAAGGAGTGTCAGGTGAGAATGCGAAACCTGGCGAACTAGTGCGCGCTGCATACAAGCGAATTAACTCACCGGCAATTAGTTTTACCGCCTTGCGGGCGCGACCTTTAGCTTTCTGCCATTCACCACTGCCGATACGGTGCACCGTTGGCGATTCACCGCCGATGTACTTGCTCACTTGTTCCAAAGTATCGGTCGGCACAAAAACTCGATCACCTGGTTGTCCGCGTTTGGCCGGTGCGTATTCAATTACCAAGTATTCGCGCGTGATTCCGCCGATGGTGCGCTGCACCATTTCAACATATCGACCAATTCCGTGTTGTTCATGAACTACAAAATCACCGGCGCGCAGTTCTAGTGGATCAACGGCTTGCTTACGCTTGGAAGGCATACGCGCACCATCTTTTGCAGACGCCTTGCTGCCAGTTAAATCGCGTTCAGTAATAAATAGGATTCGCGCGCTTTGTGATGTAAATCCGTGGGCAATTGCCGATTGCGTTATATGTACTGAACCCTTCGTCGGAATCGCTCTTAACTCCGGAACGATCACAACCGGCAGATCTGCGTTACGGAAAATCCCTGCATAACGCTCTGCCATACCTTGGCCGGCTGCCGAAAAGATTATGGAGAAACCGGCGTCCACGGCGCTCTGTAGCGAGTTAATCACGCGATCCATATCAGCGCGCAAAGGATCAATTGCTTGAAAATCTAGGAAGGTTGCATCCGTATCTAAATCAGAACCAAATGGATTTAGTGCGCGCGAAGTAAGTTGGCAGCGTGTGATTTCTTCATTTAAACCTTCCCGGGAAAGATAAGTTGCATCGGTTACTGGTAGAGGCGCAGAAGCGCCAAGAGCCGCGTGTGACCAGGCCGCTTCAAAGAACTCTTCATTTGTTGCAAGCAAATCAATGGTGCGCATGCGGATACGTTCATCATCAATGAAAACAACTTCGGTTCCTTTGGGCATGCGCTGCAAAATAGTTTCGGTCTCATTTACCAATATTGGAATAAGCGATTCCATACCTTCGGTGGAAATTCCTTGGGCAACGCGATCTAGAATTTCTAAGGCAGCTGGGTATTTGGATTTAGCGCTCTCTGCGCGCGCTCGGATATCTGCATTTAACAATAATTCGCGGCACGGCAAGATGGCTAACTTGCCAATCACCGGTGTAGTGGTGCGCTGACTAGCCACATCAAAATAGCTCAACTCTTCAATTTCATCCCCAAAGAAATCAATTCGAACCGGATGCTCAGACAAAGGTAAAAACAAATCTACGATTCCACCGCGAACGGCGAACTCCCCGCGCTTTTCAACTAAATCGGTGCGGGTATATGCCAGATTAGTTAAGTTGGTAATCAAGGTTGTTAAATCAACTTCACTACCGATCTCTAAACTCTGTAAAGGTTGACTTGCTAAATCGGCAATGAAGCGATGGATAACAGCGCGTATTGGTGCAACCACGATTGTATTTTCATTATTTGGCGTTGCTAAATCTGCCAAGGTAGCCAAGCGCCGCGCCACGGTGTCACTTCGTGGACTCAAGCGCTCGTGCGGCAGAGTTTCCCAAGCTGGAAACTCCAAAACTCTGTTATGTAATTCGCGTAATTCAGATGCCAAATCTTCAGCGCTGCGACTCGAGCTGGTAACAACAAGGATGGATGATTTTTCAGCAACTTTGGCAAGCAAGAATGGATACGTTGCTGCAGGTGCGATGATCTTCTTGGAATCGTGCAGGCAAGATGCAACAGCGCTTTCGCTGCCAATCATCTGCACCAATGCGCGCATCTGCCTACCTGTCCTCTGGTGGAAACTTCTACTGGAAACTTCTATTGGAAAAGCCTTTTGGCCCCGTTCCCAAAAAGGGAGGGGGCTTGATGCTCCAAGTCTAACGCGCATATTTACGTATCAAACTCGTGGGTATTCCTGAGAGGATATGCCAGTGAGTAAGAGCCCGAGTAATTTCAATAGCATCGCAAGCGATGATGCGCTTCTGCGCAGCGACGTCCGCAAACTCGGCGATCTATTAGGGCAATCTCTAGTTCGCCAAGAAGGTCAAGGGCTTTTAGATCTAGTTGAATCTGTGCGAAAAGCGGTGCGCGAAGGCGGCGGCATTGAGTTATTGGAAAAGCTTTCAGTAGAAGATTCAGTACAACTCGTACGAGCATTTAGTACTTACTTCCATTTAGCAAATGTGGCCGAACAAGTGCACCGTGCGCGCGTACTTGCTGAATCACGAGCAGCAGGTGGTTCTTGGTTGAGCCGCGCAATCGACAAGATTGAGCAAGCATATAAAGCCCAAACTCCCGGCCATGAATTTACGCATAAAGAATTAGAAGAATGGATTAGCGAATTAATGGTGCGTCCGGTTTTCACCGCGCACCCAACTGAGGCAGCACGTCGTTCGATATTAAATAAACTTGGTGAAGTCGCAAAGCTTTTGGATCAAGATTTAGATCCCCGTCAAACCGAAAGACTTGCCGAAACTGTTGACCTTTTATGGCAGACCGATGAATTACGTTTAGACCGTCCAGAACCACTCGATGAAGCAATGAACGCTCTTTATTATCTTGATGATTTGGCTCGCAATACTGTTCCTGAAGTTTTAAATGATTTTGCTCGTGAATTGCGTCGCCTTGATATCGAACTTCCGGTGCAAGCACGACCACTTACTTTCGGTACCTGGATCGGTGGAGATCGTGACGGAAATCCAAATATCACCGCACAAGTAACTGAAGATGCTGTGATCCTTCAAGTTGGCCATGCGATTCGCACCACGATTGCCGCAATGGATCAACTGCGCCAGATGCTTTCGGTTTCAACTCGAATTGTCGGTGCAACTCCTGAGCTTTCTGCTTCTGTTAAAAAAGATTTAAAGAACATCCCGGAATTTGAAGAGCGTTTCTTACGTTTAAATCAGCAAGAGCCGTACCGATTAAAGGCAACCGCGATTGTTCATCGATTAGCTTTTACTCGTAATCGCCACGCTGCTGGCGCACCTCACGTGCCAGGACGCGATTACGCAAACTCCGCTGAATTAATCGCAGACCTAACGCTGATGCGCGATTCCCTCTTTGCCCATCGCGGTGAATTGATCGCTACCGGCTTACTAGAGCGCACCATTCGCAGCATCGCTGCCTTTGGACTTACTCACGCAACTTTGGATATTCGCGAGCATTCTGATGCGCATCACAATTTACTTAAGCAAGTACTGCCATCGGGATACTTAGAACTTTCACATACAGATAAATTCCCTATTTTGATTAAGGAGCTCAGCTCTTCAACAGCGCTTAAAACTGCTGATTTGGATGCAGTCGGTAAGAAGACTTTTGATACCTTTAAAGCAATTGATGATCTAATCGAACGTTTTGGCCCAGAAGTTATCGAAACCTATATCGTTTCAATGACTAAAGGTGCAGATGACTTAATAGCGGCCGTTGTTATTGGTAAGGCTGCTGGTTTGGTAGATCTAGATAAGAAAGTTGCCAAGATTGGTTTTGCTCCGCTGCTGGAAACAGTTGCCGAACTTCGCGCCGCTGGTGACATTCTTGAAAAATTACTTTCCGATCCGACCTACCGTGCGCTTGTTAAGTTACGTGGTGATGTGCAAGAAGTGATGCTTGGCTATTCTGATTCAAATAAAGATGCTGGTATTGCAACTAGCCAATGGGAAATTCACCGAGCACAGCGCACGTTGCGCGATGTTGCTATCAAATATGGCGTAACCCTTCGCTTATTCCACGGTCGCGGTGGTTCTGTTGGTCGCGGTGGTGGTCCAACATATGATGCCCTCGTTGCACTTCCTTGGGGTTCAGTTGATGGTCAGATAAAAATGACCGAACAAGGGGAAGTAATTAGCGATAAGTACGCGCTTCCCGCACTTGCTCGTGAGAATGTTGAGTTAACTCTCGCCGCATCTTTAGAAGCAACAATTCTTAATCGTGGACCTCGACAGAGCCCAGCGGATCTTGCGCAATGGAATGAATGTATGAACTTGATTAGCGATTCATCGTTCGCGCGCTATCGCACGCTAATTGATCATCCAGATCTGCCTGCTTATTTCTATGCTTCAACTCCGGTTGAACAGCTAGGAAATCTCTTCCTCGGTTCGCGTCCTTCACGACGCCCAGATGCTGCAGGCGGTCTTGATTCATTGCGCGCAATTCCTTGGGTATTTGGTTGGACGCAATCACGACAAATTGTTCCTGGTTGGTATGGCGTCGGTACTGGCTTGAAAGCTGCACGTGAAGCAGGACAGACAGATGTTTTAAAGAAGATGCTCGTCGATTGGCATTTCTTCCGCACCTTTATCAGCAATGTTGAAATGACCTTGGCCAAGACCGATTTGGTAATGGCTAAGCGTTATGTTGAATCACTTGTTCCTAAAGAGTTGCACCACTTCCTCGACACAATTACTGAGGAATTTGAATTAACTGTAAAAGAGATTTTAGCGCTAACGGAGAAAACAACGCTGCTTGGCGATCAGCCAATTTTGGCTCGCACGCTTCAGGTGCGTGAGGCTTATCTTTCACCCCTTCATCTACTTCAAGTGACTTTGCTCCATCGCGTTCGCACTGCGGGAGATTTATCTGATGCCACGCTGATTCGTGCACTTCTGCTGACGATTAACGGCGTTGCTGCGGGCTTACGTAATACCGGCTGAGTCCGCGCTCACGTTTACCTGGATTTCACCAAAAATATGGGTAATTGACCTTATCCAAGAATCAATCGCTACTTACTGTTTGCAGCATGACACATTCGGGATCTTCGGCTTTTGATGAAGTAAATGAAAAAGTAGCGCAAGCAGGTGCGCTTTTAAATCTAAAGCCTGGCGTTATTAAAGCACTCAGTAGTTGTGAACGTGAGGTGGTTATCTCTATTCCACTCAGGCGCGATAATGATGTCGAAGTACTCACGGGTTATCGTGTACAACATTCGAGTGCACGTGGCCCACGTAAGGGCGGAATTAGATTTCACCAAGATGTAGATCTAGACGAAGTACGGGCTCTGGCATCGCTAATGACTTGGAAGACTGCGCTTATAGATGTGCCTTTTGGTGGAGCAAAAGGTGGAGTCGCCGTTGATGCATCAAAATTAAACGATATTGAGAAAGAAGAGATTATTCGTCGCTGGACTCGATCACTTGTCCATGTTTTAGGATTTCACCGCGACATTCCAGCTCCCGACATGGGAACAGATGCGCGCACAATGGCTTGGTTGATGGATGAATTCCATCGGTTGGAGGGCTTTCAACCTGCATGTGTAACCGGTAAACCAGTTGAACTTTTTGGGGCTCACGGTCGCGAGGAAGCGACTGGGCGAGGTGTTGCGCAAATTACTGCAGCGACTCTGGAAAAAAGTGGTGCAAAAGTAAAAAGTGCAACCGTTGCGATCCAGGGCTTTGGAAATGTTGGTAGATATGCGGCGCTTGTCTGCCAGGAGTTAGGTATGAAAGTAGTTGCAATCTCAGATGTCACTGGGGGAATTAAAGATAAATCTGGAATAGATATCAAAGAGATTTTTAGCCACAGAACTCTAGAAACCGTCGAAGGCTACGAGAGAATGAATGCAGATGAACTCTTAGAAACGCATTGTGAAGTCTTAATACCAGCTGCTTTGGGCGGAGTAATTAATGAGACAAACTGCGGCAAGATTAACGCTGACTTCATAGTCGAAGGCGCTAACCAGCCGATAACTATCGTTGCTGATCGCGAACTTCGTGCAAGCGGGGTTGTGATTGTTCCGGATATTTTGGCAAACTCGGGAGGCGTAATGGGCTCTTACTTTGAATGGACAC
>CAXNDQ010000056.1:0-6575 GCA_964201275.1 Candidatus Planktophila sp.
GGAACTTCAAATTTTGCGTGTGAGACTGCAAGCCCGGTGCCGTATTTCTTGCTCAGATCATCAACTGAGATTGCTAGTTTGGACATGTATTGAATATAGCAATTGCACCTTAGAATTATCCCTGTGAGTAATGAGACCTGGGGCTATCAGCCACGCAATGAAAGGCCAGCGCCAGATTGGGATTTAAATCCCCAGACTGATGCGGTGCGCGCAGGCTTGGCTCGTTCAGGATTTGGTGAAACTTCAGAAGCGCTCTATTTAAATAGCGGATTTACATATTCTTCTGCGCAGGAAGCCCTTGATTCATTTGCCGATGAAACAGATCACTACCTTTACAGCCGATTCCATAATCCAACTGTTCAGATGTTTGAAAAGCGTTTAGCTGCAATTGAGGGTGCTGAATATTGCATAGCAACTGGATCTGGAATGTCAGCCATGTTTGCATCGATTGCTTGCATGGTCACCGCGGGAGATCACATCGTTGCATCTGCGGCAATGTTTAGTTCTTGCCACGTTGTTCTTACTGAAATTTTGCCGAAGTGGGGCGTAACCGTTGATTTAGTTAGAGGAAACGACCAAGCGAAATGGGCTGCGGCTCTTAGTAAGCCCACAAAGGTGGTCTTTATTGAATCCCCAAGTAATCCACTTATGGAAATTGTTGATATTCGCATGGTCAGCGATCTTGCCCACAAGGTTGGTGCCACAGTTATCGTAGATAACGTAATGGCCTCACCAGTTTTACAAAAACCACTTCAACTTGGCGCCGATGTAGTTATGTATTCGGCTACTAAACATATTGATGGACAAGGTCGCGTACTAGCTGGAGCAGTGCTTGGTTCTTTCTCATATATCCACGAGTATTTGGTTCCATTTATCCGCCACACTGGCCCGACGCTTAGCCCATTTAGCGCGTGGGTTCTTTTGAAATCTCTCGAAACTATGGAGATGCGAGTAGAAAGAATGTGCCAGAACGCACAGACCATTGCTGAATTCTTTGTAACACGGAAAGAAATTAAATCTGTGAAATACCCTGGACTTAAGTCTCATCCTGATTATGCAATTGCGCAGAAGCAGATGAGTGGCGGAGGTAGCACAATCGGTATTGAATTTGTGGGCAGCCAGAAAGATGCCTTCAAATTTATGGATGCCCTGCGAATTATCGATATCTCAAATAACTTGGGCGACAGTAAGTCCCTCATCACTCATCCAGCGTCGACAACTCACCGTCGCCTATCACCAGATGTTCAGGCAGAGATGGGAATTACGCCTTCAGTGTTGCGTCTATCAGTTGGTCTGGAACACGTGGATGATTTGATTAAAGACTTAACTCAAGCCTTTAACAACTGAGCAGCGACCAGCAATACAGATAACAGGCTTAAATAACTTATTGACCAATTAAAGATCTTTCCTGCGGTCTTTTCGTAATTTTCTGATTTCTCATCGAGGCCGCGAAGCTGCCCGGCAAATACAACGCCTAAAATGATATTTAACGCTTGTGCCCACAATTGCAGATCTGCATTTATAAATAAGGCAACCGAAGATGCGATCATCGCAATCGTGTACACCCACATCTGACGAAGTAAATGGGTCTTACTGGCTACGACTGGCAACATTGGAATTCCTGCTGCGGCATAGTCATCTTTATATTTAATTGCTAGCGCCCAGAAATGCGGTGGCGTCCAGAAGAAAATTACTAAAAAGAAAGACCACGCAGTGACCGACAAGGTATTCGTAACTGCGGCCCAACCAATAAGTGCTGGCATGCAACCGGCAGCGCCTCCCCAGACAATGTTCTGAGGAGTTCGTCTCTTTAGAGCGATTGTGTAAACCAGGACATAAAAGGCAATTGCAATAAATGTTAAAAACGTTGCAAGTGAGGTTGTAAAGATTTGAAATATGGCTAGCGAAAGCAACCCAATGAAAGTTGCGAAAAGTGTTGCTTCGGTTTTATTCAAAACGCCAGTTGCGAGTGGACGCTTTGCAGTTCGTTTCATCAACTTATCTGATTCAGATTCGATCACCATATTAAATGCATTCGCACTTCCGGCAGCCAATGTTCCACCAATTAAAGTTGCGATCGTAAGAGAAAGAGAAGGCAATCCACCTTCGGCTAAGACCATCGCTGGAAGTGTTGAAACCAGTAAGAGCTCAACTACGCGCAATTTCATTAGGTCTATATATCCCCGGACTTTTGCGGAGAGATTTACGTGTGAATCGGTGCGCACAGGGCAAGATTACTCAGCATTAATGAGTGGTGTTCTCACACTTCTCTAAGGATGCTCGCCTATCGTGCGTAATGAAGAAAGGGATATGACAAATGACACCTCCAAATAAGCCCGAATGGATCCATCTTGCGGAAACTGATTCTGCACCGCGAGTTAAAAAGTCAGCGCGCGCACTGCCTGCGCTAGTACTTGCTGCTGCCATGTCGATCGTTGGCCTTGGAGCACTCGTCGCGCAAAACGGAGCGGAAACACCTGCTATCTCATCAGAGCAAGGGATAAACCTTTCTACCGCTTCTATGCCAACCGGCGGTGGAGATGATGACGATGACGAGGACGAAGATTACGATGACGATGACGATGACGATGACGAAGATGAAGATGAGGACGACGACCACTAATTTATAAAGGTAAACTCACTCACTATGAAGCTAAGGTGGGTGAGTTTTCTCTTTACCTCGCTATTTCTCATTGCTGCAATTCCGGTCAGTGCGAGCACAACAACTGATCAAACTAATTTGAAACTTATCAAAACAATATCTGGAGCTATTGCTCCAAAATCAGTTCAGGCTTCCGGTGATGGCTTAGTTAGCGCGCATAACATGATGTATCGCCATAGCGTCACTATTTATGATGCAGAAACTCTAGAGCTTAAAAGTACGGTTCCTGACTCGGTGGAATTTTCAAAGTTTGGATACAAGAAATATTCTGGATCGTATAAAGGTGCTCCGGTAGAAGGTGCCTATTCACCAGATGGCAAATACTTGTACTTCACAAATTATGCGATGTATGGCAAAGGGTTTAATAAAGAAGGTCACGACACTTGCTCGCCAGCATCAGGTTACGATTCAAGTTATTTATCTCGCATAAATCTGGCTAACAGCAAGATCGATGCTGTTTATCCGGTCGGATCTGTACCAAAAGTTGTCAAAGTAACGCCCGATAACAAGTACATCCTGGTTTCTAATTGGTGTTCTTACACGGTGACCATAATTTCAATTGATACTCAGAAAACGATTAAATCAATCAAAATTGGACGCTATCCGCGTGGTATTTCAATCTCCAGCGATAGTAAATATGCATACGTTGCCGAAATGGGTGGCAACCGAATTCACCGCATAAATTTAGAAGATTTCTCCGTGAAGTACATTCCAATTGGCTCAAATCCGCGAGCGATTGAACTATCTCCCGATAATTCCACTCTTTACGCGACCCTAAATATCTCTGGCAAGGTAATCGCTTGGGATTTAACAACCAATAAGGCCATCAAGACGGTAGCGACCGGAAAATCTGCACGCAGTTTGGCAATTTCATCGGATGGCTCTGCGCTTTTCGTTGTTAACTTTCGTAGCGGAACTCTCTCAAAAGTTAGAACTTCAGATATGAAAGTCCTGCAGAACATCAAAGTTTGCGCTGAACCAATTGGCGTTACTTACGAATCTGTAAATTCTCGAACTTGGGTCGCTTGTTACGGCGGATCAATTAAGGTTTTTGCTAACCAATAATCGCGGTTGTGGTTTCGATAATAGGCAACATCAGGGGCGCGGCAATCTTGCCCAAGTAAATATCTAGAGTTTTTCGTGCTCGCTCACTGGCGGCATTGGTCCGTCCGATTTGGTCGGCGATGATCGTAAAAGCATATTCGCGATCACCTGATTGAACATAGCCCGCCAAGCTGACAGTTCCTGAAAGCGTTCCAGTCTTGGCTTTTACTAAACCAACCGCTTGTGGTGCAGATTCGATATAGCGCTTGCTTAGCGTTCCTGTTTTCCCACTCACTGGCAGTCCACCTATTAATTGAGAATACACAGGATCTGAATGAATTTTGTATAAAAGTTGTGACAAAATGTTGGCAGTTAATTTATTTTCTTTTGATAGTCCACTTGCATCTTTGATGATGATTCTTGAAGGATCAATCCCGAGCTCTCTAAGTACTTTATCAAAAGTTTTTGCAACGCCTTTTTCGTTGAAGTCATTACCGGCAGCCTTTGCAGCCAATCTCGCCATTCGTTCTGAAACTATATTGTCGCTCCATACCAAGAACCAATTCATTATGTCTTTAACCGTTGGCGACGTGGAGTAAACGATCTGTTCTGTGGCCAGCGATTTGGCCTTCGCCTCGCTCACGTAAATCATGGTTGCGCTCACGCCTCGTTTTTTGTAATACGCCTTGAAATTAGCAACGTCTTTAGAAAAAAGGTCGTTGTAATAAACCTGTAATTTCTTTACTGGTTCTTCTGACTTCTTTGTAACTGCGCTCAAACCCCTTGAAGCCAAAGCGTAGAAAGAAGTTCTACCCATTTTTAGCGCTTCCTTGCTATTCATAGATATCCAAGGGTCGTACTCACCGTCAATGACTATTGAGTCGGGTGTCGGTCCAAGAGCAACTGATGTAGCGAAGACTTTTGAAGGATCTAAATAACGCAACGTGGCTGAGGCTGATAGCAACTTCATCAGTGAAGCCGGTTTGCGTTGCGAGTTGGCATTAGATTCGAAAACTACTTTTCCGGTGCTCACATCAATTAGTGAAACAGATGGATTGTTCAGTGTTGGTGAAGCTGCCATGCGCGCAAATACAGTTGCTGCGCTAGCGGGATCAAATGCGGAAGCAGTTGAGGTAGCGAAAATACTTGCCGACAGAACGGCAGCGCCTAACCCCAAGAGCTTTCTCATCAATGATTGACCTTTCTAGCGTTTAACCGTTATTAAGTTTAGAGTGCGCATATGGAAATGAATACACCTGCCACGATTGGACCAGGAGAATTCTTTCCCGTTGTCGGAGTCGGGCCCCACGAGAAACCTTGGCCAACGGGCTCGCAGTTTGATCCAGAATTGCTTGAAAATGGCGATCGCAGAAATGTTCTAGATCATTACAGATATTGGTCAGTCGAGGCGATTGTCGCTGATTTAGACACTAAGAGACATAAATTACATATAGCAATTGAGAATTGGCAGCATGATTTAAATATTGGATCTGTCGTCCGCACTGCCAATGCATTTAATGTCTCTGCGGTTCATATTGTTGGAAAGCGTGATTGGAATAAGCGCGGTGCAATGGTTACTGATAAATACCTGAGAGTGATCCATCACCCGACAATCGCCGATTTTTCAACTTGGTGCAAAGAAAACATTTTGCCGATTATCGGAATAGATAACGTTCCATCATCTAAACAACTTGAAGGGTCAGATCTGCCTGAATCTTGTGCGCTCCTTTTTGGCCAAGAAGGCGCGGGAATGTCAGATGAAGGCATTGCCGCTTGCGAAGTCTTATATGCAATTCAGCAATATGGATCTACGCGTTCTATGAATGCATCAGCTGCAGGAGCGATCGCGATGTATCACTGGGCGTTGCAGCACCTTCCAAGATTGAGCTAGTGGGTTAGTCACCTAGATCAGTTGGAGCGGGCACATCTTCCATCGCTTCACGCACTGCAATAAGGCGTCGATCAATCTCATTCGCCTCATCCATACGTCCTAAGCTGCGCAGAACCGTTGACATCCGCATCTCGATATCAACGATTAGTTCAAAATCTTTTGGCTCATCTTCAGAAATTATCTGCAATACGCCATCTAATGTAGATAAGCCATCTTCTAGCTTGCCAATCAGTACTTCCGCTTTGCCGTATTCAAGAAGTGCGAAAGTTTCGCGGCGGTGGTCATGTCCAGTTTCAAATACATCGATCGCTTTACGTGCGGCTTCGAGCGCTTTTTCACCATCGCCAATTTCGACATAGCAAGAAGCAATTTTCTGATCGCAGCGAGCAACCTGTATGACTTCTTTCTCGGTCTTAAAAATCAAGCGCGCTTCTTTAAATGTTGTTATCGCTAAATCGTATTTCTTTAATTCGCGATAAGCGCATCCCAGGAGATGAAGATCGTTTGCCGCACCAACCTGGTTTCCATCAACCAAATGTTCTTGCGCACATTCATCCATAATCTCTACAACTTTTTCGAAATTCTTTGAGGCATACCACCACTCGCCCAAAGTGCAGGCGAGTTCAAGCGAGAGAGGTGATTTACTCTCGCGCAAAATTTCTACCGCTTTACTCATTGCAGATGCAGCTTCATCCATGCGCTTTAATTGATTTAAGTTATAACCAATTGCAGAGTAAGCCTGAGCAAGTCCTTCACTGGATTCTGCTGCGCCGAGTTCGGCGAAGATATCGCGTGCAGTTTCGGCGAGCGCGAGCGCTTCGTCATATTGACCGCGAGCAAAGATTCGGGCGGAGAGTTCGTAATAAGTATTTGCGCGTTCTGCGCCATTTACTTCCGGTATTCGATCCCAGAGCATTTCCTCGGATACGAGCTCGTCTTGGCCATCATCTTCGCTCATCGATACCCCCTGATCTATTT
>CAXNDQ010000057.1:0-6555 GCA_964201275.1 Candidatus Planktophila sp.
GTCGCACAAAGTCCATTTAACGAACCGGTAGGACCTAGCTTCTGGGAGCGCTCATCATGACAGCACGTGAAAGAATCGCAGGCAGCGTAGCGAATTACGTTGACGAGAGAACTGGCGCTGCCAAATGGATGAAGAAGAATTTAACTAAAGTCTTCCCGGATCACTGGTCTTTCCTGCTTGGCGAAATCGCACTTTACTCATTTGTTATCTTGCTGCTCTCTGGAACTTACCTAACTTTCTGGTTTGATCCTTCACAGCGCGAAGTAATTTATGACGGTAGTTATGAGCCACTCCAAGGTTTAGAAATGTCTGCAGCCTACGCATCTACCCTTGATATCTCATTTGAAGTTCGTGGTGGATTGCTAATGCGCCAGATTCACCACTGGTCAGCTTTGATTTTTATGGCGGCGATCGTCGTTCACTTGATGCGCGTCTTCTTCACTGGAGCGTTTCGTAAGCCACGTGAATTTAATTGGATTATCGGTGTTGGTCTATTAACACTGGGAATCGTAGAAGGTTTCTTGGGCTACTCACTTCCCGATGACTTGCTCTCCGGAACCGGTATTCGTATCGCTCACGCAATTATCCAAGCACTACCCGTGGTCGGAACTTATCTATCTTTCTTCGCCTTTGGTGGAGCATTCCCAGGTGAAGCATTTATTCCAAGAATTTATGTCACCCACGTATTGCTTCTTCCGGGCGCTTTCCTTGCTTTAATTACCGTGCACTTAATGTTGGTCTGGTACCAGAAGCACACTCAATATCCAGGTCCAGGGCGTACTGAAAAGAATGTCGTTGGCTACCCCCTATTGCCGGTCTACATGGCAAAAGCTGGTGGTTTCTTCTTTATTGTCTTCGGCGTAACTGCATTCTTAGGAGCAGTTGCATCAATTAACCCAATCTGGTTATACGGTCCTTACACACCAGCTCAAGTCTCTGCAGGTTCACAACCCGATTGGTATATGGGTTGGCTAGATGGTCTGGTGCGAATGGCGCCCCCACTTGAGAGTTACATCTTCGGATACACAATCTCGTGGAATATTTTAATTCCCGGACTAATTGTCCCCGGAATCATTTTTACCGGAATGGCGCTCTATCCATTTATCGAAAGTTGGATTACCGGAGATAAGCGAGAGCACCACATTCTCGATCGTCCGCGTAATGCACCAAACCGCACCGCGCTCGGTGTTATGTCAATTACTTTTATGTTGGTTGCGCTGATCAATGGCGGTAACGACATTCTTGCGACCACTTTTGACCTAACGATTAATCAAATCATGTGGTTCTCGCGCATTGGTATCTTCGTTCTGCCTCCGCTCGCATTTGTGATTACAAAACGCCTATGTCTCTCGCTGCAGCGCGCTGATCGCGAACTCGTGCTTCATGGCCGTGAAACCGGCCGATTGGTAATGATGCCGCACGGAGAATTTGTGGAAGTACACGAGCCAATCTCACCTGAAAAGGCTTGGCTCTTGACCCAGCACGAACAAAACCCACCGCTTGCTCTGGAAGAGAGTGATCTACGTGGCGTACGTCGTCCTGGTGTACTGAAGAACAAGTTGCGTGCTCGTATGAGCAAGGCACATGCGGTATCGATTCCTAAGGCAACTGCTGAAGATCTCAAAGAGATCGAACACCACTAACTTTCGCAGATCGCCTTAAGCTGAACCAAACTCTTCGCCATCCACTTTGGGTTGCGTGCTAACGAGCCGGTCGCTGCTAGCCACTTACTTGCCAGCCACGGAATATCACTTGCATCAAAAATTTCGGTGACCTCGGTTCGGCCCGCACCTAGATCCTTCAGTTCATAACTCCAAGTCCACTTCATCAAGTGGCACCAAGAGATTTTGCGCGATTCGTCAAAGGCAACAACTCTGTTGGTAATGCGATAAGGGACTTTAATCTTCATAGCCATCCCGAACTTTGCGCCCAGGTATAGGCGTTCTGGTCCTGAATTGCTTCCCTGCAGCGTGCCAGAGCCATCAAAAAGTGGGTGGCATCTTGGATCAGCAATCAGATCAAAGATTTGTTGTGCAGGAGAATCTATGACAATACGAGCCGCAGTTTTTTTAGGGCTATCCAATTTAAGAATCTCGGCACGAACTTTATCCATCTGACTAATTTCCAATCAAAGAAAGTTAATGAGAAGCGTTCTCTGCTTGTGGCTTTTCATACTCTGTAACAAAGCCGATGATACTAATAACTAGAGCACCAAGTGAGATCAGCGTTAGCCACCAACCAACTACGAGTGAAACGCCCATGATGATCGCACTAAGCGCTACAGGCAGCGGCCACCAAGAATGAGGGCTATAGAATCCTAACTCCCCTGCGCCCTCGGCAATTTCAGCTGTTGGACGATCTTCGGGAAGATCATGCCCGATGCGCTTAGCGGTAAACCAAATATAGAAACCAACCATGCCTGCTAAACAAGCGGCGAGGATCATTCCTGTGATTCCGACTGCTTCTCCGCCTACATAATAATAAACAATCGCCATAATGACGTAGAAGACGGAAAGGCCTACAAAGAGGCTCCAATTCGTTTTCATTAATGGCCTTCTGTCTTTATATGTGGGTGATGTAGATCAAAGGCTGGGCGCTCTGAGCGAATACGTGGCATCGTTAAGAAGTTGTGGCGAGGAGGCGGACATGAAGTCGCCCACTCGAGAGAAGATCCGTATCCCCAAGGATCATCACAGTTAACCAAAGGTGATTTACGAGTGATCCAGACATTTACGAAGAATGGAATCATAGAGAGAGCAAGAAGAGCCGATCCTACAGTTGAAATCATATTCATTCCGGTGAATCCATCGGTCGCTAGATAATCGGCGTAACGACGTGGGAAGCCTTTAATTCCCAGCCAGTGCTGAATCAAGAAAGTTGTGTGGAATCCCACGAAAAGTGTCCAGAAGTGAATCTTTCCAAGGCGCTCATTTAACATTCGACCAGTCATCTTTGGCCACCAGAAATAGAATCCGGCGAACATTGCAAAGACCACAGTGCCAAATAGCACGTAATGGAAATGCGCAACAACGAAGTAAGAAGCAGAAACTGCAAAATCAAGCGGTGGCGATGCCAAGATAATTCCAGTAATTCCACCAAATAAGAAGGTAACTAAAAAGCCCATTACCCAGAGCATTGGAGTTTCAAATGTTACGTGACCACGCCACATTGTGCCGATCCAGTTAAAGAACTTAACGCCGGTTGGAATACCGATTAAGAAAGTCATAAATGAGAAGAATGGCAATAGCACTTGGCCGCTGGCAAACATATGGTGAGCCCAGACCGCAACAGAGAGCGCGGAGATTGCGATGGTTGCTGCAATTAGACCTTTGTAACCAAAGATTGGCTTGCGACTAAATACCGGCAAGATTTCTGTTGCGATACCAAAGAATGGCAGCGCCAAGATATAAACCTCAGGGTGCCCGAAGAACCAGAACAAGTGCTGCCACAACATTGCACCGCCGTTAGCTGGATCAAAGATATGCGAACCAAATAAACGATCCGATTCCAACGCAAGTAGCGCGGCTGCAAGTGGCGGGAATGCAAGAAGAACAAGAATCGAAGTAAGCAAGACGTTCCAAGAGAAGATCGACATACGGAACATAGTCATACCTGGTGCGCGCATCGTGAAAATTGTTGTAATGAAGTTAACGCCGCCCAAGATTGTTCCAAGACCAGAGACTGCAAGACCAATTACCCAAAGGTCTCCACCGATTCCTGGAGAGTAAGTTGAGTTGGCAAGCGGTGCATAAGCGGTCCATCCAAATGATGCCGCTCCACCTGGTGTTAAGAATCCAGCAACTGCCGTGATGCTACCGAAGGTGAATAACCAGAACGACAACATATTCAAACGAGGGAAGGCCACATCTGCGGCGCCGATTTGCAGCGGCATAATCACATTGGCAAAACCAACAAAGAGCGGTGTCGCAAACATCAAGAGCATGATCGTGCCATGCATAGTAAAGATCTGGTTGTACTGCTCGTTACTTAAAAACTGCATTCCTGGACGAGATAGTTCAGCGCGAAGGAATAAGGCCAGTAACCCGCCAATTAAGAACCACGCGAAGGTGGTTATCAAATACAAGTAACCGATCGTCTTGTGATCTGTTGAGGTAATCCACTTTACAAAATTCTTGCCTTTAACTGAAGGTGCCGGCGCAGCAGTATCTATAGTCGGACGTTCTGCATAAGTTGTCATGCTGCACTCGCCTTCAGGGTCTCTAGATAAGTCTTATATTCAGCAGGAGTAACAACTTTTACTGAGAAAAGCATTTGGGAGTGATTACGTCCGCAGAGTATGTTGCAACGCCCTGGATAAGTTCCGAGCTTATTTGCCGTAAATTCTAGATAATTCGTTACTCCCGGCAGGTTCTGCATTTGAATCATAAATGCCGGAATCCAGAAGCCGTGAACAACATCGTTTGAGGTAATTGTGTAACGAACTTTTTCACCTAGTGGAACATAGAGCGTCGGCGGCTGGGCAGGAGTTCCAGTAACTACAGCTTTTGGCCCTGCTTCAGGATAAGAAAATTGCCATGACCACTGGAAACCGTCAACCAAGATTTCGTGTTTGTAATTTGATGTTTTCTCTACGATCTCGGTCTGCTTAACGGCGGTGTAGTAAAAGAGAACTGCGACAATAATGAACGGGATGATTGTGTACGCAACTTCAACTGGAACGTTATATTGCGTCTGCTTTGGGAATTCACCTTTGCTAGCTTTGGCGCGATGGAAGACTGCCGGCCATAAAATTAGAATTAGCGTGAAGACACCGACAACCCCACCTGCGATCCACGCGCCTTGCCAAAGCGATAGAGAGATATCGTTAACGCTTGTTACACCTTCTTCATATCCAAGCCCAGAAACCTTTGCACATCCAGTTAACAAGAGCGCTAGCGGCGCTAAAAGTAAGGCCCGCAAAAAAGGGCGGGTTGGCTTAACAGGCATAGGCCTAAGGATAGTGCCGCATTTCCCTCATCTGCTCATTGGCTAGTAGCGTTCGCGGGGTGGTTCCAGTCACAGGAAATTTCCAAGCAGAGTCAGCACTCAATCCGCTGGCCCAGGAGGCGCTACTTGCTGCCTTCGAATCTGGCTGGGCCGACCCAAAGAAGATCGGGCAGCACCCCAATCGCGCAGCGCTTCTGCGAAATAACGCACTGGAGTCGATTTCAAATCGTCTGGGAGTTACACCCGATCAAATTGAAGTAACTGGTGAGGTCGGGCTTGGCTATTTTCTTTCGTTAGCGGGGTTGCTAACCTCCAAAAAAGCTCTGCACTTTGGAGCTGGAGATCGCAGTGGAGTAATTGCAACGGTTCGTTCACATCAAGGGTTGATCTCAGAAATACCATTACGAGGCGATGGCAGATTAGATTTCACAAGTGCGAACTTGGAGAAAAATTCAGTCTTAGCCTTTCAATTAGCCAACGGTGAAACTGGTGTTATCAACTCACTCCCGAGTGACCTTCCTAATGATTTACTAATCGCAGTTGATGCAACCTCCTCAGGTGCGCGCGTGCCACTACCCGCCAATTGGGCTAGTGCAGTTTTTGATTCTCGTTCGTGGGGTGGTCCGGCCGGCCTGGCCTTGGTTGCAATTGGAGAGCCAGCGCATTGGAAGAATCCGCTCCCCCATATTTCAAGTGCGCGACGAACCTATGGGACATATTCACTTCCACTCTTGCTCGCCAGCGCAGTTGCGCTAGAAAATTTTCATCCAGATGATCAGTTAATTCGCCGACTTAATAACCAGATTCGCACTGCAATTAAATCTGCAATCCCCGATGTGATCATTGCAGGCGACTTAGATTTAGCGATGCCGCACTTGATTTCACTGGTTTTTCCAAATGCAAACGGCGAAGAAATTCTGCGGGAGTTGGCATCGAAGGGTTTCGCTGTTGATTCTGGCTCAGCTTGTACAGCGATGAATTTGCAGCCCAGCCACGTTTTAGCTGCGATGGGACATCCAACAGATGGAAACATCAGAATTACACTTCACGCCGAAAGTGATGAGCGCGAAGTATCGGCTTTGATTACCGCGTTACTAAGTGTGCTTGGATCTCAGCGGCAGCGCTAGCGCCGTAAGCCAAGCTAAAGCGCTCGATAAATTCGGCGGGGGTAAATCGATACTCCTGCGTGCCGGTAGTTTCAATTACATACGTTGCAATCATTGCGCCAAGTTGAGCACATCTTTCGTGGCCTAGGTCCCAGGCAAGGCCTGCTACAAATCCTGATCTAAAAGAATCGCCCACACCTGTTGGATCAACTTTGCCCTTTTCCTTTGGGCAACCAATTTTAATTGTCTCACCGTTCAAAGACTCAACACGTGCACCTTCGGAGCCCAAAGTTACGATGCGGAACTTTACTTGCTCCAGAATCTCGCGATCGCTCCAGCCGGTCTTCTGGATGGCAAGTGCCAACTCGTACTCATTTAAAAATAGATAAGTAGCGCCAGTAATTAACTGCTTGATCTCTTCACCGTTCATACGTGCCATCTGCTGCGACGGGTCGGCGGCGATAGCTACACCTGTCTGGCGAGCGACTTCGGTATGACGCAA
>CAXNDQ010000058.1:0-6520 GCA_964201275.1 Candidatus Planktophila sp.
AAATTCCAGATGCGCATCATCTGTGCCACGCGTTTCGATCGTCGTATCTTTAATTTTAATTGTTGCTCGCGAGTGATTTAGATTTTTCCAACCGCGTGCTTGCAGCCCTAAATCTAATTCTGGCCAAGGCAAATCATCTCCGTGAATTCTTTTGCCGTGTCCGGGCAGTAAATACTTAAGAGGATTCTTTGGCTTAGGCGCGTAGTAATCATTTGATCCGAAAACATATAAGCCAGGAATATCTAACAATGCATCTAACGCATCAAGAGCGACAGGAACAGCCTGCATATGAGCCAGAAAGTCTCCGGTTGAGATGACTAAGTCAGGAGCTAGATCGATAAAAGATTTGATATCTGCAATCTCGGTTTTGCGGGCTGGGGTCAGGTGCAGATCAGAAAAGTGAAGCACTCGAATCGGCGCGTGACCAGCGGGCAGAATCGGGATCTCAGCCTGGCGAAGTTGATAACTCATTACATGAGAAGATACACCCGAACAGTTCAAGAATTGGAGCATCAAACTCGTGGGACTCAAAGAGACACTTAAGAGCGACTTAACAGAGGCAATTCGCAGTAGCGACAAGGTCGTATCAGGAACAATCCGTATGGTCTTAACTGCAATTACTAACGAAGAAGTGTCAGGAAAAGAAGCCCGCGTACTTACTGATGACGAGATCATCACCGTGCTTTCGCGTGAAGCGAAGAAGCGCCGTGAAGCGGCCGAAGAATTTGCCAAAGCTAACCGCCCCGATAAATCTGCTGAAGAGAAAGCCGAAGGCGAAGTAATTGCTAAATATTTGCCAGCACAACTTTCTGAAGAAGATATAAAGAAAATGATTGCCGCCGCAGTTGCATCAACTGGTGCTGCCGGACCTGGCGATATGGGCAAAGTTATGGGAGCCATCAAAGGCCAGATCGCGGGCAAAGCAGATGGTTCTTTAGTTTCATCACTTGTTAAAGCAGCGCTAGCCGGAGGAAATTAATGAAATTCGAATACGCAACCGTCCCACTACTTTCACACGCCACAAAGCAGATTCTTGATACTTGGGGTTCAGATGGTTGGGAACTAGTAACAGTTATTCCTGCTCCAGGCGGCGAACAATTAGTTGCTTACATGAAGCGAGAGATTAAATAGCTATGGCGATCGATGTCCGCGCAAAGCTTGCTGAAAAAGGTTTAACGCTTCCGGTTGCGGCTAAACCAGTTGCTGCTTATTTGCCAGCAGTTCGCACTGGTCAAATAGTTTTTACTGCAGGACAACTTCCATTAGTAGATGGCGCAATGGCCGATACCGGCAAAGTTGGCGCTGAGATAACTCAAGAGCGAGCGAAAGAACTTGCAGAAATTTGCGCCCTCAACTGTCTTGCAGCTGTCGAACTCGTCGCTCCGGTAGACATGATTGTAAAAGTTGTGCGCGTGGTTTGTTATGTAAACGGTGCGCCAGGTTTTCTAAATCAACCATTTATTGCAAATGGAGCATCTGAGCTATTTATGCATATCTGGGGCGATGCTGGCATTGCTGCGCGAAGTGCCATCGGAGTTGCTGATCTTCCTTTGAATTCACCGGTGGAGATCGAACTCACCGTTGAAATTGCAGAATTAAAGGGATCTAGCGCGAACGCTTACTTAGGCGGTCAACATCAGCAATCAATACTGAACGACCGTCCAGCTTAAGCCAACCGCGTCCTGCAAAATCTGCCAAGGCCTTGTTAACTGTTTCGCGAGAAGCTCCAACAAGCTGGGCAAGTTCTTCTTGAGTTAGATCGTGATTAACGAGCAGCCCCTCAGGGGTTGTCTTGCCGAAACGATCTCCAAGATCAATTAACGCTTTTGCAACGCGTCCTGGAACATCAGAGAAAACTAAATCACCGACTGCTTCATTTGTACGACGCAGGCGTTGTGACAATCTGGTTAGCAACTGAAGTGATACTTCTGGGTTCTGCTTTAGCCAAGGGATAACTTTTTCATGGCTAAGTGAAAGCAATTTCGCATCGGTGACTGCAGTTGCAGTTGATGTGCGAGGGCCGGGATCGAAGAGTGAGAGTTCGCCGAACATTTCTCCAGGTCCGAGGATAGAAAGTAGATTCTCGCGACCATCTCCGCTTGAGGTTCCAAGCTTTAACTTGCCATCGATAATTACATATAAATGCTCGCCTTCATCGCCCTCTTTAAAAAGGATTGATCCTTTGGCGATCTTCACTGAATCCATGGAGGCGCGCAGTGAGACCGCGGCTGCTTCGTCAAGGGCGGTAAAGAGCGGGGCTCTGCGTACGACTTCTTCTTCGTGTGGCACATCGGTAGTTTACTCGCATGGCCCCTGATCGCGAAACCCGAAAGAGCGCACGGGCTATCTATCGGATATTAAGCAAGCGATATCCAGATGTCCGCTGCGAATTGGATTTTTCCAACCCGCTCGAATTAACCATTGCAACAGTACTTTCTGCGCAATGTACCGACAAGCGAGTCAATCAAGTTACGCCGGCGTTATTTAAGAAATATAAAAACGTTCGGGCATATGCCAAAGCGTCATTATTGGATATCGAAGATCTGATTTACACCACTGGATTCTTTCGAGCAAAGGCTCGTCACATTCAGGGACTTGCGATAAAGATTATCGAGGACTTTGATGGCGAAGTTCCGCAGACTTTAGAAGAGCTAATTACATTGCCAGGGGTTGGTCGCAAGACCGCTAACGTCGTTTTGGGGCACGCCTTTGATATTCCTGGAATCACAGTAGACACACATTTTGGAAGACTTTCACGCAGATTTGAGTGGAGCGCATCGCAAGATCCCGTAAAAGTAGAATTTGAAGTGGGAGAGTTGATACCTCAAAAGGAATGGACCAACTTGTCACAACGGATGATCTGGCACGGCAGAAGAATTTGTCATTCGCGAAAACCGGCGTGCGGAGCTTGTCCTGTGGCAAAGATTTGCCCATCGTTTGGAATTGGTGAGATGGATAAAGCGAAAGCACTTCTTTTAGTTAAAAGCGATGCGGATTTCCGATGAAGCTATTATTTTCAATAATTTGTGCTCTTCTCTTATCTGGTTGTTCGAACGCCGAACCAGTCGCGCAGACCGGAGAAGTAATTTCTTGTGAGTCTGTGACCACCGATAGAGAAGTAGTAGAAGGTATTGCTCTCGAATGCGTAGATGGCTCACCGGGAGTGATCATTGAATCACTGCGTGGGCCAATGGTTTTAAATGTTTGGGGATCTTGGTGCACAACCTGTTTAGATGAAATGCCAGAATTTGTCAGTTTTTACAGCAAAGCAAAGGGCAAAGTGCAGCTAGTTGGTATTGCAGTTGAAGAGGCATCCCCAGCTAATTCGCAAAGATTTATTGAGGAAAATGGCATGACTTGGCCGAATTATTATGATCGCGAGAATGAGACAAGAGCGTACTTTGGAATGGGCGTTCCGGTGACTTTATTTATAGATGCAGATGGTAAGACGGTATATAAAAAAATTGGTGTTATAGAATCAGAATCTGAATTAATCGCGCTAACAGAGAAATATTTAGGGGTGCAGATTTAATGCTTTTAGACCTTGTGATCGCCGCAGCCGTTCTCATTTCAGGAGTGATCGGTTATAAAAACGGATTTATTAGAACAATATTCAAATTTGTGGGCTACATCGCCGGTGGCGTTCTTGGAATCTATTTTTCTTTGAAGATCTCAAACGATTGGGCGTTAGATTTTAAGCGCGTTGGTTTTGTGATCATTGCAATTGTTGCCAGCGGAAGTTTTGGATCAATGGCCGGTGGTGCACTCGCCAAAGGTTTACGAGCAACGGTATTTCGTGGGCCACTGGCGTTTCTAGATTCACTGGCAGGTTCTGCCTTAGAAATCATCCGAGTAATTCTCGTAACTTACTTGATCGCCACTGTCTTGCTTTGGTCACCGTGGGAATCAGTACAGAACCAAATCGCAAAGAGCCAAATATTGACGAAAGTTCAACCTTTCATTCCTGGGTTGATTACCCAAGCAAACGATTGGGTAAAGGAAGAGTTCCTTAATCTTCGTCTTTAGAAGAATTTAACCCTTCTGAAATCAGCTTCATTACATTTGGATCAGCCAGTGTTGTCGCATCTCCAACTGCACGATTTTCAGCAACATCCTTTAGTAACCGGCGCATAATTTTTCCACTGCGCGTCTTTGGAAGTTCTGCCACAACCATAATCTGACGCGGGCGAGCGATTGCGCCGATTTCCTTGGTTACGTGAGCACGTAACTCTTTGACCAACTCTTCGCCGCCGACATTTGGAATTCCGCCGCGCAAAATAACGAAGGCGACAATGCCTTGGCCGGTCATCTCATCTGCTGCACCAACGACTGCTGCTTCAGCGACCGCTTCGTGTGAAACCAAAGCAGACTCAACTTCAGTAGTTGAAATGCGGTGTCCAGAAACGTTCATAACATCATCAACGCGGCCCATTAGCCATGTCGCGCCATCTCCATCTAACTTCGCGCCATCGCCAGCAAAGTAAATTCCTTTAAAACGTGACCAGTAAGTTTCTTTGTAACGCTCGCCTTCGCCCCAAACACCACGCAACATCGAAGGCCATGGTTGATCCAAAATTAAGAATCCACCGTGTCCATTAGGAACTGGAACGCCTTGATCATCAACAACTTTTGCGCTGATACCTGGAAGTGCTTTCATCGCAGATCCTGGTTTAGTTGCAGTAACGCCAGGAAGTGGTGAAATCATGATCGCGCCAGTTTCGGTCTGCCACCAAGTGTCAACAATCGGACAATTGTTTGCACCAATTACTTCGCGATACCACATCCACGCTTCTGGATTAATTGGTTCACCAACTGATCCAAGTAAACGCAACGAAGATAAATTGTGAGCCTGTGGGAATTCATCTCCCCATTTCATCCAAGTACGAATCAAAGTCGGTGCAGTGTACAAAATAGTTACGCCGTACTTTGCGATAATTTCAAAGAGGCGACCTTTATGTGGTGTATCTGGAGTTCCTTCATAAATAACTTGTGTGGCGCCATTTATTAGCGGTCCATAAACAACGTAAGAATGGCCGGTAATCCAACCAACATCGGCGGTACACCAATAAATATCTGTTTCAGGCTTGATATCAAAGACCACGCGATGTGTGTATGCCGCTTGGGTTAAATACCCGCCTGTAGTGTGGAAAATTCCCTTTGGCTTGGCAGTTGTTCCAGATGTGTAAAGAATAAAGAGCGGGTGCTCACTGTCAAAGAATTCAGGTGTGTGTGACTTGCTTTGGCGGTTAACAATTTCATGCCACCAGATATCGCGATCTGAGTTCCACGCAGTTTCTTGATTCGTGCGCTTTACAACCAGAACTTTTTCCACATTGTGCTTACCTTTTAACGCTTCATCTACTGCCGGCTTTAGCGCAAATGCTGCTCCTTTTCGGAAACCACCATCTGCAGTAATTACCAACTTAGCATCGGCATCTTGAATACGAGATAGAAGTGCATCTGCAGAAAAACCACCGAAGACAACTGAATGAACCGCGCCAATTCGCGCACAAGCCAACATTGCAACTGCGGCTTCAGGAATCATAGGCATATAAATAGCGACACGATCGCCCGCGGTGATTCCGAGTTCAGTTAGCGCGTGTGCTGCTTGCGAAACATCTTCGAGCATCTGTGAATAAGTAATTGTGCGAGTATCACCGGGTTCACCTTCAAAGTGAAAAGCGATTCGTTCGCCGCGACCAGCTGCGATGTGACGATCAAGTGCGTTTACCGAAGCATTTATTTTGCCACCAATAAACCATTTGGCATATGGAGGATGCCATTCCAAAACTTGATCCCAAGTCTTATCCCAAGTCAGCTCACGCGCTTGTTCTTCCCAAAAAGCTAAACGATCTTTATCTGCGTGTGCATACAAATCAGGTTTTGCATTCGCTTGCGCGGCAAATGCCGGGCTCGGTGGAAAGAGCCGGTTCTCCTGCGAAAGATTTTCGATTGAATCGCCGATTTTTTCTGAACTCATAACTCTGCAGATTACTCGTCAATATCAACAGGCGGAAGGCTTTCCGGGTGTGGCATAGGAGATATGGGGCAAGATCCCAGCCTTCTAACCTCGAACGAGGCACGAATTAGAGATAAGAATGGAAAGGAAAATATGTACACATCATTTCTTGTGATGCTTCTGAAGATAATCAGCAGCCCAGCCCTCCTGGCTGGCTTGATCGCCTTCCTGCAGAAATTGCTCCATCCGTAAAGATCCATAACCATCTAAAGACAGGTGCCAATCGGACGGAAAGTCGCCATTTCCTACGCGTGATGGGAATGGCGATTTTTCATCCGCCTGCGAAGGTGGTTGGATTAGGCGTAAGCCTGAATTCGGCCCAATGACGCGCTCGGTCAGGGATTACACCCCGAGATATTTTGGAGTCATTATGGCCATAGCAACCCCTGAAATTTATGCCGAGATGTTGGATCGCGCGAAAGCTGGCGCATTTGCATATCCCGCAATTAACGTTTCATCATCACAAACACTGATCGCAGCACTTCGTGGTTTCGCCGAAGC
>CAXNDQ010000059.1:0-6506 GCA_964201275.1 Candidatus Planktophila sp.
GGGTTGGATGTAAATAGAGTTAATAGAATGGCAAATAAAGCCACAGATGCAGTTAGAGATTTTCTATTTTTTAGGCGTTTTATTTTTGAGTCCGTCATAGATTTCTTTACACACTGGGCAGACTGGATATTTCTCTGGATCACGCGATGGAATCCACTTCTTGCCACATAGAGCTCGTACCGATTTGCCGGTCACTGCAGATTCAACGACCTTTTCTTTCTTCACATAATGAGAGAAGCGATCATGCCCACCGTCGTCATCCTGTAATTCCGGGCGGGTAAGTAGGTCGGTATCTCCTTCTAAACCAGGAGAGTTTTTACGAAAAATACCCATGCCCGAAAGGATAGTGGTTGCAGGTAGAATTTGAAGATGAAGGACTTGCTACGCACCGCTGATTTATCGCGCGCTGATGTCGATTTGCTTCTCGATACCGCGGCCGACTTTGCGAAGAATCCATTGCGCTCCAAAGATGCGTTGGCTCACAAAAGCGTTGCAATTTATATGACTAAGCCTTCAACTCGTACCAGACTTTCATCAGAGACCGCAGTTGCTCATCTTGGCGGTACTCCAATTTTTATTAGAGGCGACGAGTTACAGCTTGGTCGCGGTGAAACAATTGCCGATACTGCAAAGATAATTAGCGGCTATTGCGATGCTTTAATCATTCGTACTTTTGCACAATCCGATGTTGACGAGCTCGGTGCAAGCGCATCAATTCCGGTGATAAACGCTTTAACAGATGATGATCATCCGACTCAATTGCTGGCTGATTGGTTAACAATTCGTGAAACATTTGGTAGCGATGTTAAGGGCCGTAAATTTGTTTACTTAGGCGATGGCAACAATATGTCGCATGCTTGGTTAACTATGGGCGCAATTATGGGAGCACACGTTGTTGCGTCAACACCAGCTGGTAAGTGGGCACCAAATTCAGATGTGGTTGCTAAAGCGCAAGCGATTGCCAAGAAGACTGGTGCAACTATTGAAGTAACAAATGATCCAGAAGCTGCTGCGAAAGGTGCGAGCGCGCTTTACACAGATGTCTGGATGTCTATGGGCGATCCCGAGTCAGAGCGCGCCGAGAAAATTAAAGTGCTGGCACCTTTTGCAATTACCGATGCCTTAATGTCGCTAACCACAAGTGATTCCATATTTATGCACTGCCTGCCAGCACATCGCGGCGAAGAAGTGGCCGCCTCCGTGATCGACGGGCCGAAATCTGTAATCTGGCGCGAGGCTTATCACCGCCGCACAACTATTCAAGCGCTCCTGTATCACCTCACTCGTGGTGAACTCGCAGGGAATTAATTCTGCAAGTAAGGTTCGTCTATGCGTGTAGCCGTCCCATTAGAGCGTAAAGAAGGTGAAAAGCGCGTTGCGCTTGTTCCCGACATCATCAATAAGTTAACCCGCCTTGGTTATGAAGTTGTAATTGAATCTGGAGCAGGTGATAACTCACAAGGAACCGATGCTGCCTACGCAGCCGCCGGAGCCAGCATTGTTAAAGGCGATGTCATCGCCAGCGCAGATATCGTTCTTTCGGTTCAACCACTTACGCCAGCACAGATGGCAACGTTGAAAAAAGGCGCAGCAACAATTTCATTCCTTTCTACTGTAACCGCGGTTGATTCAATTGAAGCGGCGGTTAAGGCGCAAGCAACCGCTTTCTCGCTTGAACTTGTTCCGCGTATCTCCCGCGCGCAATCAATGGATGCCTTAACTTCGCAGGCACTTTGCGCGGGATATCGCGCGGTATTAGTCGGCGCGGAAATGTCACCACGTTTCTTCCCGCTATTGATGACAGCGGCCGGAACAGTTACTCCAGCACAGGTTTTGGTACTCGGCGCAGGCGTTGCAGGACTGCAAGCCATTGCAACTGCGCGACGTTTAGGTGCTGTGGTTTCGGCATACGATGTTCGCCCATCTTCTGCTGATGAAGTTAAATCTATGGGTGCCACATTTATTGAACTAGAACTTGAATCACTCGAAGGTGCCGGTGGTTATGCACGCGAGATGACGGAAGAGCGCGCTGCAAAACAACGCGAACTCTTAACTCCTTACATTGCAAAATCACATGTGGTTATTACAACCGCAGCAGTTCCAGGCCGCACTGCGCCACGTTTGATGACACAAGCGATGATTGATGCGATGGAACCAGGCACTGTGATTGTCGATCTTGCTGCTGAAACTGGCGGCAACGTTGAAGGATCAAAGCCAGGTGAAGTTGTTGTCACCGCCGGCGGTGTTCGTATTTGGGGCGGCAAAGATGTGCCCAGCCAATTGCCATTCCACGCATCAAGCTTGTATTCACGTAACGTTGTAAACCTACTTACTCTCCTTACAACGCCCTCTAAAGATGGTGCACCAGTTGCGCTAAACCTAGATTTTGCAGATGAAATCATCAACGCTTCGGCGGTCACACATGCTGGCCAACGTCGCGACCCAAGTGCAGGAGGAGCCAAATAATGGAAGCAATGGCGATCGTCTCCATCTTCGTTCTCGCAGTATTTGTGGGTTTTGAAGTTGTTTCTAAAGTCTCCTCAACGTTGCACACACCACTCATGTCAGGTGCAAACGCGATCCACGGCGTTATTTTGGTTGGCGCAATCATCGTTGCCGATCACAGCAAAACAAATCTCGAACTCGGCCTTTCCCTTGCCGCAATTGTTCTCGCCACAATAAATATGGTTGGCGGCTTTGTTGTTACCGATCGAATGCTCGAAATGTTTAAAGGTAAGAAGAAGGGAGCAGATCAATGAGCAGCACTCTGTATGACCTAATCGGACTTGCTGCCGGTGTCTGCTTCATTCTCGCTCTAAAAGGTTTATCTCATCCAAAGACTGCGCGCCGCGGAAATTTAATTGGTGCATTTGGTGCGACGCTTGCAACGCTCGTTGTCTTCCTTTATGTAACTCCCCCACGTGATGGTTCAGAGGCTCATTCGCTTCCGCTCCACAACTTTTGGTGGATTATTGGTGCAATCGCGGTTGGTTTGATTATCGGTGTTCCTGCGGCACGAAAAGTCCAGATGACTCAGATGCCACAACTTGTTGCACTGTTTAATGGCGTTGGTGGTGGCGCAGCTGCACTTGTGGCGATTGTTGAATATTTAAATCTAGGGGCGGAAGCAACAACAGCAGAGGTAATCTTCACCGTCTTTACCGTTGTGGTTGGCTGCGTATCTTTCAGCGGTTCGATTATTACCTTTATGAAGTTGCAAGAGTTAATGACTACTCGTCCAGTTGTGTTTCCTGGCGGCCGCTTTGTAATCGCAGGAACTCTCGCTGCGGTACTTGGTGTCTCAGGTTGGGTTGTTACCGCACTTGGTACAACACCGCTTTTGGTCCTTGCTGCACTCTCATTGTTATTCGGTATCTTGTTCGTTCTGCCGGTTGGTGGCGCAGATGTGCCGATCGTTATCTCATTGCTCAATGCATTTACTGGTCTAACAGTTGCAGCAAGTGGTTATGTACTTAACTCAACGCTCTTGATTATTGCTGGAACACTTGTTGGTGCATCCGGAACTATCTTGACGCGCTTAATGGCAGAGGCGATGGGACGTTCGTTATTCGGAACTTTGTTTGGTGCATTCACCGCTAAGCCACAAGATGTTGCAGCTGGTGGCGAAGAACGCCCAGTGCGTTCTGGTTCACCAGATGACGTTGCAATTCTCCTTAATTACGCACGTCGCGTCGTGATCGTTCCTGGTTTCGGACTTGCAGTTGCGCAAGCACAGCACACCGTGCGCGAACTCGCAGATTTAATGCTTTCAAAAGGTATCGATGTTGCCTACGGAATTCACCCAGTTGCGGGTCGTATGCCTGGCCATATGAACGTTCTTCTTGCCGAAGCTAACGTTCCTTATGACCAATTAGCCGAAATGGATGAAGTAAATCCAACATTCGGCCAGACCGATGTTGCAATTGTTATCGGCGCAAATGACGTCGTAAACCCAGCAGCAAAGACCACACCTGGTTGCCCAATTTACGGAATGCCAATCTTGGAAGTATCAAATGCTTCCAACGTGATATTCCTTAAGCGTTCAATGCGCCCAGGTTTTGCGGGTATCGAGAATGAACTTCTTTATGATCCAAAGACAATGTTGCTCTTTGGCGATGCCAAGGCATCACTCACAAAAGTTGTAAGCGCTCTTAAAGCTCTTTAATCCATTTGTAGGCTGAAATACTTCTGCTTAATTGTGATTACTTTTTAACATAACCTGCTGGACATTTCACGGCTTTGAACTTTTTTATCGTCTTTCCTTTTTTGCAAACTATCTCTTTTGGCGCGGTGGGATTCTTTGTGGGAGAAGCGGCTGCAGCCTTTATCAACTTCAGGGAAATCGTATTTACTGAGTATGTAAATCCAGACACCTGGAAGTTCAAATAACCATCACTAGAACTTGTTGCGGAAACAAATATCTTTTTTTCTCCAGCATCGCTGATGATGCTTACTTCAGCTTTCGATTTCGAGACATCGCCGCCCCAAAGGCAGTTGGCCACTTCTTGGCTGACCGTAAGATTATAAAAGCCCTCCGCTACCGATCCATTTTGATTTAAATGTGGTGATGCAATTCGAAAATCAAGTGTTTGATTTTCGGCATTCCAACGTGGAGGTGACGGCCGCATGATTGATGCATTTGAAGCGACAACGCCACTAATGTGTGGTCTATTGACACAAGGCCAGAGCCAAGCGACATCCTTGCCCGAGATATTCGCAGTTTCAAATGTCCACGTAGGTGATCTCTCTTCAACGCGAATAGTTGAGAAGGGTTCAAGAGCGGACCAAAATGCGATGCTATTGGGATCTATCTCGCCCATACTTGAAGTTCCAACGCTTTGCCACGATTGGAAGCCTGAAAGATCATTAAGATCGAGTGGAGCATTATTTACTCCGCTGTCTGCGTAACCTTTATTAGTTGCGGCAAGGAAAACTTTGTATCCCTCAATCGTTCGCGGCAACAAAGCAGTTGCCGTAGAAACCTTTATTGTTGTTCCTTCAAAGGTTACTATCGAAGATTCTGACTCCTTTTTTGAGGTTACTTTTATTCCAGAGGCGCGAGCCATAAACCAGTGACGAACTGTTAAAAAATCCTCTGTTAGCTTAAGGCGGAGGGTGATCCTAAATCGCGGATATTCAGAATCCTCAGCTTTTGAATAGCAATTTGGTTTGTCACTTTCAAAACCTAAGAAGCAAATTTTCTTATCACTACTGACTACACCATCCCTTGTAAGCAAGTTCACAGTTGAAACATTGGAAACTTTCCCATCTGCACTCTTTTCAAATGTTTCATAAGTTGTTGCGATTTCCGAAATATCATTATCTACTCTAACGGGAGTAATTGTGAGGAGCGTGTTACTGTCTCGCCAATCGGCAATCGAATTAGATGCAGTTGGTGACTCCCAATTTGTTACAACAGAATTTGTCTGTGCGCTCACCAAATACGTATTTCCACCGCTATGCGATAAACCTGGAAAACTCCATATTGAACTTCGTGATCCATCTGGAATCTTCTTCTTGGCGTTTCCTTTCACAATTACTTCTTCTTTAGTTGGGTACCAGTAAGGAGGCCCAGTGCCTTCCCAATTTGTACCTTTATAACTGCCACCCCCATGTCCCAAAGGGGCAGCAAGAATGTATTCAAGAAATTTACCCGAGATACTTTTTCCATCTTTGTTGATGAATTCCACGTTCATAATGCAGTCAAAATCGTTTGCGCCTCTACAAACTGGATAAACGTGGTTCATCGGGTATGCGCCAGGCGAATCACCCGGTGGCCGGGAAAAAAGTATCGCGTTTGAGGGGCTATCTCCTCGACCAGGAAATATAAATGGAAGTTTCTCCTCATTGGCGGAGGCTGCGTTTGTGAAGAAAAGACAACAGAGCAAAACCCCAAGGGTAATTATTAAAGCCGTAACTTTTTTACCTAATTGCTTTAAGTTTACGAAGGATAAATTCATCCCAGTGTTTTGATCCATGGTTCAATTCTAATGAAGTAGCTACCAGCCATCAATACTTCTAAGTGAGAGTTACTAAGGAATTGAAGTAAGCGGCGCTGAAAGCTCTTTAACCAACCATCTCGGTATCACGCACTTTAGATTTATCGTGCGTGCATTTTGTGTTCGCTGGCAGATCATTGCAAGAATCGCAGAGCAAAATTAGCTCGTGACAGGTTTTAGTGCGGCAATTTCGGAAGATCTTGCTTGGTGCCTGACATATTTCGCATTCACCGATGACCTTGGTCTTAGTTGAGAAATCGATCGCCATACGAGAATCAAAGGTATAGAGAGAGCCTTCCCAAAGACCGTCATCACCAAACTTTTCTCCGTATTTAAAGATTCCACCATCCATTTGATAAACCTCTTTAAAGCCACGGTTCTTCATCACAACTGACAATATTTCACAGCGAATTCCGCCGGTGCAGTAAGTAACGACCGGCTTCTCCTTTAGGTGATCGTATTTACCGCTTTCAATCTCGCGCACGAAATCACGTGAAGTATCTACAT
>CAXNDQ010000060.1:0-6397 GCA_964201275.1 Candidatus Planktophila sp.
TGGCGGGTGAAGGATTTGAACCTTCGAAGGCAGAGCCGGGGGATTTACAGTCCCCTCCCATTGGCCGCTCGGGCAACCCGCCAGGGTCATTCTTTTACGGCGGGCGCTAGATTACCTCAAATTATTATTGAGGGGTAATCGGCTATTTAGACTGTCTTTTCCAGATAAAGAAGAGCAGTAATCCTCCGCCAACAACCAAAGTAGCGCTGATAATTAAATTAACGGAAATTTTATTTCCAGATTCACTCGTAGGCGCAATCTCTTCTGAAGTTCTCGTAGCGGTTTCTGAAATAGTCATTGGTGAAACAGTGAATTGATAGTCACCTTTGATTACGTGGCCATCAGCCGCCACAGCGCGATATTCTACTTTCATCACACCGGTAGCATCAGAAGCTTCCAGATTTATAGAAAGCACTGCGCCAGAAACTTCAAGTTTTCCAGACGTTAACTCATTACCATTCTCGTCTGTAATAGAAATTGAATTAGAATCTCCAAGGGCTACTAACTCGTCGGCAAAAGTAAGAGAAACGGTGGAAGGCAAAGAAATTACCGTTGAATTAATCGCCGGATCTGCACTAGCTAATACTGTGTGTGCAGACGCTGGTAATGCTGCGAAGGAGAACGCTAGCGCTCCTACAGTAAGTAGGAACTTAGATATCTTCATGACTGCAGTCTATCCGTGGTGAACTTCAGTATTTACCTTGATCGCGATAACCTTGTCACATACCGGGATATTTGATGTCCGTTCGTAAAAGGAGGGCCAGCCATGGCTGATAGCAGTTTCGACGTTGTTTCTAAGATTGATCGCATGGAGTTAGATAACGCAATTAACCAAGCGATTCGCGAGATCGATACTCGTTTTGACTTCAAAAACACTGGTGCCAAAATTGAGATGGCTGGCGAGAAAATCAATATTGAAGCTGATACCGAAGAGCGGGCTAAGGCAACCCTAGATGTCGTAAAAGATAAGATGATTAAGCGCGGAGTTTCTCTCAAGCATATCGATCCGGCCGAGCCACAACTTTCTGGAAAGATCTACAAGATCTCTTGTCCGCTAAAGGAAGGCATCTCAACTGAGAATGCCAAGAAGATCGCAAAATTTTTGCGTGACGAGGGTCCAAAATCAGTAAAGTCACAGATTCAAGGCGATGAACTTCGCGTGACCAGCAAGAGCCGTGATGATCTGCAAGCGACGATGGCGATGATCAAAGAAGGCAAATGGGAATTCGCTGTTCAATTTGTGAATTTTCGTTAATTGAATAAAGAAAAACTTGGCCTTGTTTATGGGCTTGGTGCATATGTGCTTTGGGGGCTTTTCCCGCTTTACTGGCCGCTGCTCAAGCCAGCGACATCACCGGAGATAGTTTCACATCGCGCCGTTTGGACCATGGTTTTTTGTTTTATTATTCTTGCGATCACTAAATCGCTCAAAACAACTTTAGCTACCTTTAAACGCCCAAAAGTCGCCGCTAAACTCTTTGCGGCGTCCATTTTAGTTTCGATAAACTGGTTAATCTATATCTGGGCGACAAATAACGGCCACGTAGTTGAGGCATCACTCGGTTATTACATCAACCCACTCATCGCTATCACTTTTGGAATTCTTCTTCTGAAGGAGCGCATGCGCCCCTTGCAATGGGTATCTGTTTCAATTGCGACGATTGGTGTTCTTGTTCTGACGATTGATTATGGACGTCTGCCCTGGGTTGCATTCGGGGTGGCACTCTCCTGGGGAACGTACGGATTAATAAAAAAACAACTTAACTTGGGCGCTGTTGAAGGCCTAGCGATCGAAACTTTGATCGCCTTTATTCCATATTGCGCTTACCTAGTATTTTTAGGCTCCACAGGAGAAGGTCAATTTGGCCAAGGGGTATCCGTCACAATCTTATTGATCAGCGCTGGCGCTGTTACTGCGATACCGCTACTTATGTTTAATGCTTCTACAACTCGTTTGCCGCTTACTACAATTGGTCTGCTGCAATACATAACTCCAACTCTGACTTTTATCATTGGCGTATGGGTTAATCACGAAGTAATGTCGACAGCCCGTTGGTTTGGCTTTTTTGTTATATGGATTGCGCTGTTTGTTTTAGCTTACGATTTAGTTCGTTCAGGCAGAGCGGTCAATAACAGCATCGCATAGCGAAAATAGTGCACCTGTTGCTGGGTTAACTGGTAACGGACCTAAAGCGGCTCTTGCTTGTTTAGCTACCTGACCAAGTTGCTCGCGCGCTTGGCTTAAGCCATCGTGTGTCCGGAGCGCTCGTAAAACTTCCTGCACAGTATCTTCATCGTGAATCGGTGCGCTCAAAAGGTGCTGCAGCTCGGCATCTTCACTCTTGCCAGATGCCATCACATTTAACGTAACTAAGGTTGGAACACCTTCGCGTAAATCAGTACCAGGTGTCTTTCCTGATTGATTAGATTCGCTTGCGATATCAATTACATCATCAGCCAGCTGGAAGGCGATTCCGATTTGCTCGCCAAATTTTGTTAACGTCTCGGTGATTTCACGAGGTGCACCAGAAAGCAGTCCTCCGAAACGTGCGCTAGTTGCAATTAGTGAGCCGGTCTTATCCCCCACAACGCGCATGTAATGTGAGAGAGGATCTTCACCGTTTTGCGGACCTTGCGTCTCCATAATTTGACCAATAACTAAGCGCTCGAATGTGCGCGCCTGTAAACGAACCGCCTCGGGACCGAGATCTGCAAGTAAATCTGATGCCTTTGAGAAGAGATAATCACCAGTTAAAATCGCGATGGTATTTCCCCAACGATTATTGGCACTTTCAACGCCACGACGAAGTGGTGCTTCATCCATTACATCATCGTGATACAGCGTTGCTAGATGTGTGAGTTCGCAAACAACTGCTGCCGGAATAATCTCCTTGCGGGTACTGTCACCAAAATGTGATGAGATTAAAGTTAGAAGTGGGCGTAAACGTTTACCACCAGCAGCTACTAAATGGCGCGAAGTCTCTTCAACAAGTGGGTAATCACCTTTGATATGTTCGCGCAGCAACTCTTCCACGCCCTGTATCCCAAGAGCAAGATCAGCCTCCAAGGAAGGATCTAGATCTGGAATGCCGAAGGATGACATTAGCGAAGGAAGCTGGCAGTGCTTTGAATGAAGTCAATCAAAGGTGTTGGGTAAATTCCGAGCGCGAAAGTCACAACCGATGAAGCAATGATTGTGATCTGAGTGTAAACAGATGGAATAACGACGCTGGTTCCATCTTCTACAGGATCTTTAAAGAACATCAGAACAATCACGCGAATATAGAAGAATGCTGCAATCGCCGATGAAAGAACGCCTGTTATCAAAATCGCAGTAGAACCACTTTCGTAGGCTGCAGAGAAGATGGAGAACTTTCCAATAAATCCGCTGGTAAGTGGAATCCCTGCGAAGGCAAGTAAGAATCCGGCAAAAGCAGTAGCGACCCAAGGAGAACGCTTTCCAAGACCGCTCCAACGATTTAAGTCAGTAACTTCACCTGCAGAATCGCGAACCAAAGTAACAACGCCAAAGGCGCCAACAGTGGCAACACCGTAGGCAAAGAGATAGAAAATTGAAGCATCTAGCCCTGACTTGTTCAGCGCGATAACTCCAGATAACAAGAAGCCGGCGTGTGCGATGGATGAGTAAGCGAGCATTCGCTTTACATCGCGTTGTGCAATCGCAACAAGTGAACCAAAGACCATCGTGATTAGCGCAATTGCAATTAGCGCTGGACGCCATTGCCACAACGCTTCAGCGAATGAGACATAGAAAATTCTGAGCATTGCACCGAATGCGGCAACCTTTGTAGCCGCTGCCATAAATGCTGTTACGGCTGTTGGCGCACCTTGGTAAACATCTGGAGACCACGCGTGGAAAGGCACGGCTCCGACTTTAAAGAGCAATCCAATAGAGAGAAATGCGATTCCGAGAAGTAGGTAAATGTCGTTACCTGTACCACCAACGACTGCAGCGTGAATTCCAGCAAATGTTGTTGATGCAGAATAACCATAGAGATAGGCAACGCCCATCAAGAAGAATGCTGAAGAGAATGCGCCAAGCAAGAAGTATTTAAGCGCTGCTTCTTGTGACATCAAGCGGCGGCGGCGTGAGAGGCCTGCTAACAAATAAAGTGGGAGTGAGAGCACTTCAAGTGCAACGAAGAGCGTTATGAGATCGGTTGCTACCGGAAAGAGCATCATTCCGGCTACTGCAAAGAGAGTAAGCGGATAAATCTCAGTGACTCTTAAATCTTTCTGCAAAGAAGCGCGTTCTTCATCAGAACCAGGAAGAGCTGATGCCAGTGCTGTGAAATTCTCCTGATCAGCAAGTAATAGCACTGCAATAATTGATATCACCAGAATTGATGCTTGCAGCAACATACCTGCGCCATCGAAGGTAACTGATTCCATCGCAGCAGTTGTTGAAGAGCTGCTTCGTAAGCGGATTACTGAAGCAAGTGAGAGAACGAGCGCAGTTAAAGTAATGAAGAGTTGTGAATTTGCGCGGGCTGAGCGCGGTGCGAAGGCTTCAATTAGTACGCCAATGAGTGCACCAGCTAGAACAATTAGCATTGGAGCAAGAATTGCGTATTCAAGAGTTGGCGATACGAAGGTAATCATTACTTGCCCTCACTAATTGTTGGAGCAGGATCGGTAAATCCTTGTTGTGAAATTACAGTGGTTGAGGCTGGATTAATAATGTTCAGCAGTGGAGAAGGATAGAAACCTAGAGCCACGATTATTGCAATAACTGGAGCGATCGCCACTTTCTCACGCAAAGTCAGATCAGGTAAGTTTTCATTTCCAGGAGTCGTTGGACCGTGCAATGCACGCTGAACTGGAATCAAAATGTAGAGCGCAGCCAGAACAATTCCGAATGTGGCAATAACTGCCGCAACTGGATAGCGAGTAAAGGTTCCGACTAGAACTAAGAATTCACTGACGAAACTGGAGAGACCCGGAAGTGCCAAGCTGGATAATCCTGCAATAAAGAAAGACCAAGCCATAATCGGAGTGACTCTTTGCAAGCCGCCGAAATCTGCAATGGTTGATGATTTGCGACGCAAGATCATAAAGCCGGCAACCAAGAAAAGTGCTGCAGTGGAGAAGCCGTGGTTAAACATATAGAGAGTTGCACCGGAAAGTCCTTGTGTAGTCATCGCAAAGATTCCCATAGTGATGAAACCGAAGTGGGAAATTGAGGTGTAGGCAATTAGACGTTTAATATCTTTCGCGCCAATCGCTAAGAACGCTCCGTAAAGAATTGAGATCACGGCAAGAGTAATAATCAATGGTGTAAAGGTTTTGCTGGCATCTGGAAAGAGTGTGAGGCAGTAACGGATCATTCCAAATGTTCCGACTTTATCGAGCACGCCCAGTAGCAATACCGAGGTACCTGGAGTTGCTGACTTAGCTGCATCAGGAAGCCAGGTGTGCATCGGCCAAAGTGGGGCCTTAATTGCGAAGGCGATAAAGAAGCCAAGGAATAAGACGTTCTCCATCATTGGAGTAAGAACTGTATGTAGGCCAGCAAGAGTTGTTATATCGAAGGTTCGGTTACCGTAACGCGTTGACATAACAAAGATGCCGACAATAGATGCCAACATTAAGAGTCCGCCGAAAAGGCTGTAGAGCAAGAATTTAACTGCCGCTGCTGCGCGTTCGCCGGAACCAAATCCACCGATTAGGAAGTAGACCGGAACCAACATCGCCTCAAAGAAGACGTAGAACAAGAAAACATCGGTAGATGCAAAAACACCGATCATCATTGTTTCTAGAACGAGAATTAGCGAGTAGAAAGTTTTAGCGCTCCAACGTCCACCTTCGGATTCATTCCATCCGGCAATGACGACAATTGGTGTTAAGAGCACTGACATCAGAATTAGAACAAGAGCGATTCCGTCAACGCCAAGTGCGTAGTTAATGCCGAAAGCTGGAATCCAAGGACGTGATTCTACAAACTGGAATCCAGGTGTGTTGAAATCGAAGTTGATGGTCATCAGAATTCCAACCACGGCAACTAATACTGTGGTTACAAGTGCGATCTGCTTAGTCAACAAAACATTACCCTTTGGGGTAAATGCCAGCGCTGCGGTGCCAAGTAAAGGCAACAACATAGAAAGTGTTAACCAGTTCATGTTTGCAAAGTTCATTGTGTAACCACCCAAATTGCTGCGATTAGCACGACTGCGCCAACCAGAATTAGCGCTGCATAGCTACGGACAAATCCGGTTTGAGATTTACGAAGTGATGAACCAGAGCCGATCGCCATCTGACCGATTCCTCGAACCGCGCCATCAATAACGCTCTGATCAATTTTCACAAGTGCAGATGTGATCGCTTGTCCAGGACGCATAAAGAGCGCTTCATTTATCTCATCTTGCAACAAATCACG
>CAXNDQ010000061.1:0-6234 GCA_964201275.1 Candidatus Planktophila sp.
CCGGTATCTACTTCTAAATGTATGCGCGGGCGTTTGGTACCAGCGACTGCTCCGATTTCATCAAGGGCCTTGATTGATGAAACTGCGATATCAATATCGTGATCTACCGCGCTCTTAAAGTCTGATCCTGGTGGCACCAGCCATGCCAAGATCGGTGCAGTGATACCCGCTGCGCGAAGTGTGATCGCTTCTTCAAGCAGGGCAACGCCAAGCCAAGTTGCACCACCTTCTAGCGCCGCCTTGGCAACTGGAATCAGTCCGTGACCGTAGGCATCTGCTTTTACAACAGCGAGTAAATCAACACCGGCTTTGCCTTTGAGAAAGGCAACGTTTGCTCTGATCGCCGATAAATCAACGATTGCTTCTGCGCGATTGCTCATCGCTCCACCACAACCATGGCAGATGCGATTCCGGCATCGTGCGAGAGCGTGAGATGAACCTTTGCGCCATCAACCAATTCAGCGATTTCTCCGCGGAATAAGAAATCTGGTTTTCCGCTCTCGTGGTTAATTACTTCTGCATCATGCCAAGGCAATCCGTGGCCAGCGTTTAAAGCTTTTGCTAACGCTTCTTTAGCGGCAAAGCGCGCGGCAAGCGAAGGAATTGGCTTAGTTGTTTCTGCAGGAGTAAATAACTTCTCGCGCAGCGATGGGGTTCGTTCTAACGATTCGGCAAAGCGGGCGATATCAACTACATCGATACCAATGCCATCAATCATGTTCTTTAGTGTAATTGGCGTTAAGAGAGTTGGCTATTAGATGGCCAATAGCGATCAATAGCGATAACCATGACCAGTAAGGCTCCGCCGATAAAGAGACCGCCAAGCAAATCTGAGAACCAATGAGTGTCACGAACAAGTGAAACTATGCAGACCGTCAAACTAATGGTTGCTACACCTGCGCTGGCCAATCGTCCTTGATAGCGATCAACGTGTGCATATCTATAAACTAAATATGCAAGAACCCCCCAAGTAAGTAAGGCATTTGATGCGTGCCCGCTGGGATATGACATTCCGCCAAAGTGCAATAGGTCGATTCCAACTTTTGGCTTAGTGCGACCAAGCCAGAATTTAAAGAATCCAACAACTAGATTTAGAGAAATTAGAGAAAGGATTGCCAAATTAAGCGGGCGCCAGGTTTTAAATCGCCGGGCTATATAAAAAGCGGCGATTAATAGAGCAGTTGCAGTAACGCTACGTAGACCCAGATCATCCAATCGGCGAATAATGAAACCGCTAATCCCCTGATATTCCGGGCGATCTAAGTCATGAATCCACCTATCAATTTTAATTAGTGGTCCATTGATAATTACTTGGTGAGTGATGAGAAGAAAGCCGAGGAAGAGTATTGCTGACCAACGGAAGGCGCGGACCATTTGCGCGCGACGAGGCTCAAGAAGTACTGACATTGTTATTCGACTGTAACTGATTTAGCCAAGTTACGTGGCTGATCAACATCGTTGCCGCGGGCAACTGCCATTTCATAGGCAAACACTTGCAACGGAACAGTTGCTAAAATCGGTTGGAAGAGTGGAGAACATGCTGGAATGCGAATAATGTGTTCTGCACCAACTACTTCTGCACCTTCATGTGCAATCACTATAACTCGAGCACCGCGCGCTTTTACTTCTTGGATATTACTCAGCATCTTCTCATCGAGTGCGTGATCATTTCCTGAAGGCAGAATTGCAATAACTGGTGTGCCTTTATCTTTATCGATCAGCGCGATTGAGCCATGCTTTAACTCGCCACCGGCAAATCCTTCGGCGTGAATATAGGCCAACTCCTTTAACTTCAGCGCGCCTTCAAGTACGACGGGATAACCGATATTGCGGCCAATAAATAAAACTGTCTCTGACTTAGCAAAGCTACGAGTTAAAGCACGCAGTGGTTCTACCGTTTCTAGGATTTGTTCAATCTTGCCCGGAAGTTCGAGCATTTCATTGTAGAGATCGTGTACCTGAGCATCGCTTAGCTCGCCGCGAACTTGGGCTAAGTGCAGCGCAATTAAATCAACGGCAACGATCTGGGTGAGTAAAGCCTTAGTCGATGCAACTGCAATTTCTGGACCAGCGTGTGTGTAAAGCACCGCATCAGATTCGCGCGGAATCGTGGAGCTGTTGGTATTGCAGATGGCTAGTACTCGCGCACCAGCTGCTTTGGCATGGCGAATCGCCATCAAAGTATCCATCGTCTCACCGGATTGCGAGATTGCGATTACCAAGGTGCTGGAATCAATAATCGGATCGCGGTAACGGTATTCGCTAGCGATTTCTACTTCTACTGAAATCTTCGCCCACTTTTCAATTACATACTTTGCGATCATTCCTGCGTGATAAGCCGTACCGCAAGCAATCACCACAATTTTCTTGAGCGCCTTTATTTCGGCATCCGACATATGTAATTCATCTAATTCAATTTTTCCGTTATCGGTTAAGCGACCAATTAAAGTGTCGGCAACCGCCTTTGGCTGTTCAAAGATTTCTTTGAGCATAAAGTGTGCGTATCCACCCTTTTGAGCAGAGGCGGAATCCCAAGTAATTGTGTACTCCTTTGGAGCAATCGTTTTCCCATCCAAGCCGATAATCGAAATTCCTGCTGGAGTCATCGTGATAATTTCATCTTGCCCGAGTTCAACCGCGCGCTTGGTGTAATCAATAAATGCAGCAACATCTGATGCCATAAAGTTTTCGCCATCGCCTAGACCCACAACTAAAGGTGAGTTACGGCGAACTCCGACTATTGTCTCGGGAGCATCTGCGTGAACAGCCACCAAGGTAAATGATCCACGCAGACGACTTACCGCCTCACGCATTGCGTGCGTTAGATCGCCTTTATGGGATTTGCGAAGTTCAGAAAGTAAGTGCGCCACAGATTCAGTATCGGTATCAGATGAAAAAGAGTGTCCGCGCGCTTGCAGTTCTGCCTTTAACTCAGAATAGTTTTCAATAATTCCATTATGAATAACGGCAAGTTTGCCTTCGTTATCGGTGTGTGGGTGTGCGTTGCGATCAGTTGGCCCACCGTGTGTTGCCCAGCGAGTGTGCCCAATTCCAGAATGAACAACCGGCATATTTGCAGGGAGCGCGCCTTCGAGATTGGCTAACTTACCGGCGCGCTTTTCAATAAAGAGCGCACCTGATGTTCCGAGTGCGATACCTGCTGAGTCATAACCGCGGTATTCCAGACGACGCAAGCCTTCAATTAAAGGAGTAATTGCAGACTGTGGCCCTGTGTAACCCACAATTCCGCACACTTGTTTTTACCCCAGCTCTGCTTGAACGACCTTCGCAAGGTCATTTGCTATTTCGCTCGCTAGGTTATCACTCTGTGCCTCAACCATCACGCGGACAAGCGGTTCGGTACCAGATGCTCTTAATAAAATACGTCCATGCTCGCCAAGTTTTGCTTCAGCGGCTAGAACCGCAGCCTTAATTGCAGCAGATTGATCTAACTTATCTTTAGCCACATTTTTAACATTTACAAGCACTTGCGGAAAGCGAACCATCGCAGATGCTAGCTCTTGCAAAGTCTTTCCAGACTTAACAACTTCTTGCGCCAAAGCAAGTGCAGTAAGTGTTCCATCGCCAGTGGTTGCGAAATCTCGCATAATTAAATGGCCAGATTGTTCACCACCAAGTGAGAAGCCTTTTTCAATCATCTTCTCTAAAACATAACGATCGCCAACAGCGGTTGTTTCAACTTTTATCCCAGCATCTTTCATGGCATGCAAGAAACCGAGATTGCTCATCACTGTTGCAACAATTGTGTTCGCCTTTAACGAACCAGATGCTTTAAATCCGCGCGCCAAGATTGTCATAATGACATCGCCATCTATTTCAGCACCGTGCGCATCAATTGCTAATACGCGATCGGCATCGCCATCGTGGGCAACGCCAAAGTCTGCGCCTTCGCGCAATACTGCAGCTCGCAATTGTTCTAGATGAGTAGAACCACAACCATCGTTGATATTCCAACCATTAGGGGCATCAAATATTGAAATTACTTCTGCCCCAGCGCGACGGTATGCCTCAGGTGAAACAGTCGATGCCGCGCCGTTGGCACAATCAACGACAATCTTTAAACCTTTAAGGGGAGTTTTAACCGAAGACAACAGGTGCTTTAAATATCTTTCGCGAGCGCTCTCGTCCACAATTGCGCGGCCTACACCGTTGCCGGTTGGGCGCTCCCAAGGTTCGCCTACGCGCGCTTCGATCGCAGCTTCGATCGCATCATCTAACTTGCCACCACCGCGTGAAAACAACTTAATTCCATTATCGGGGGCTGGATTGTGAGATGCCGAAATCATTACACCTAGGTCAGCACCTGATTCAGCAACTAAATGCGCGATTGCAGGAGTTGGTAGAACACCAACGCGATAAACATCAACACCTGCGCTAGTTAATCCAGCAACAACGGCTGCCTCTAAGAATTCACCAGAGGCGCGAGAGTCTTGGCCGACAACAGCTTTTGGGCGATGTGATTTATCGGGATTTGTTTCAACGAGAATATGTGCAGCAGCAACAGCAACGTCGAGTGCTAATTCAGCGGTGAGATCACGATTGGCTAAGCCACGTATTCCATCGGTTCCAAAGAGTGCCACTGCTGTTCTGCGGCCCTTTGAAATTAACGCTTGCTGTATTGCGAACGCTTACGAGCCTTCTTCAGACCGTACTTCTTGCGCTCGATAACACGTGCATCACGTGAAAGGAATCCAGCCTTCTTAAGCGCTGGACGGTGTGCATCAACATCAATCTCGTTAAGTGAACGTGCAACGCCTAATCGCAGTGCGCCAGCTTGACCAGATACTCCGCCACCGTTGATACGTGCGAAAACATCGTATTGATTTTCAGCACCGACAGTGCGGAAAGGCTCTGAAACTAATTGTTGGTGAACTTTATTTGGGAAGTAATTCTCAAGTGTCTTACCGTTAACAACCCAACGACCTGTGCCAGGTACTAGGCGAACGCGAGCAACTGCTTCTTTACGACGACCGGTTCCTGCGCCAGGTGCCTTGATTGCTGGGCGGTTGGTTGCAGGTGCTGGTGAAGATGAAGAGTAAGAAGTAGGAACTTCGTTCTCGTCTAGATCTGAAACTTCGTTATAAGTTGTATCTGACATTTGTTATAGGTCCCTTACTTTGCGATCTGTGAAACTTGAGTGAATACATATGGTGTTGGTGCTTGAGCGCCGTGTGGGTGCTCTGGACCTGCGTAAACTTTTAGCTTTGATGCAACTTGCTGGCCAAGACGGTTCTTAGGAAGCATTCCCTTGATCGCTTTTTCAACCAAACGTGTTGGGTGCTTTTCGATTAGCTCACCGTAAACAGTTGAGCGAAGACCACCTGGGAAACCTGAGTGGCGGTGTTCAAACTTTGAAAGCGCTTTGTTGCCAGAGAGTGCAATCTTTTCAGCGTTGATGATTACTACGAAGTCGCCCATATCCATGTGAGGTGCGAATGTCGCTTTGTGCTTACCGCGAAGAAGAACTGCAGCATGTGTTGCAAGGCGGCCAAGAACTACATCTTGTGCATCGATGACGTGCCATTTACGGACGGCGTCTCCGGCCTTAGGGCTGTATGTGCGCATGCTTTATTACCTTCTTCTTTTTAGATCTAATTGGTTACTTGCCTTCGGCACCGATTCTGGCGCAGGGGATGAACTTTACCTTTCATACGGGAGCGGGTCAAAATGGCCTATTTCCGCGCATGGGGGCGAGATATCAGCGCAATATCAGCGGCTTTTCGCCCATTAATTGGCTTCTTCCTCGCGCCGGGCGATGGTCTTGGCCGCCCGTTCTAAGAGCTCTGCATCATCTGGATAATCGACTTTATAAAGTGATAAACCACGTGCCGGAAAGACCAATGAATCGCTGACCCGCTCTTTATTTTCAAGCAGCGTTGAGATCCAACTCGCATCTTTGCGGCCATCTGCCACGCAAACAATTGCCCCAACTAGATTGCGGACCATTGAATAACAGAAGGCATCGGCAACAACGTCGGCGATCAAGATTCCGTGGTTATCGCGGCGCCAGGAATAGGTTTCTAGAGTGCGAATAGTTGTTGCGCCTTCGCGGAATTTACAGAAAGCGGCGTAATCGTGGGTACCGAGCAGCAAAGCGCTTGCCTGATTCATGACATCCACATCGAGCGGGCGATACCAAGATTCAGTATTAAAGCGCGATAGCGGTGGGATAACTTTATTTTCATCCAAGATGCGGTATTCGTAGTAACGGCG
>CAXNDQ010000062.1:0-6183 GCA_964201275.1 Candidatus Planktophila sp.
GGCTCTCACTGGCGTGAAGATTTTCCAAATCCAGAAAGCAATTGGCGCAAGAGAATTGTTCAAGAATTGGACCGTAATGGAAATTGGACGACTAGTTATCAGGAGGTGGGTGGAAAGTGACAGATCAAGAGTTGATAAAAGCTGCACTCGCGGAAGATCTAGCCGGGGGAGTTGATATAACTTCACAGGCAACTATTGCTGCAGATGCAAACGCTGCTGCAGATTTTGTAGCCCGTATGGATGGAGTTATTGCGGGGATCAATATCGCCCACGCAGTTCTTGCCGAAGTTGGGTTGACTGATGTAACTCTTTGCAAGAAAGATGGAGATCACGTTAAAGCCGGTGAGGTGTTAATGACCGTGCGTGGAAATACACGAGCGATTTTATTGGCAGAGCGCACCGCACTTAACTTTTTTGGACACTTAAGTGGAATTGCTACCTTAACCAGCAAATGGGTGGCGGAAGTTTCCGGAACAAAATGTCAGGTTCGCGATACGAGAAAAACCACACCAGGTATGCGGGTTATTGAAAAATACGCAGTTCGCATGGGTGGCGGAACAAATCACCGCATGAACTTAAGTGATGCCGCGTTGATTAAAGATAATCACATAGCCGCAGCCGGCGGAGTGATCACTGCTTTCGCCCAAGTTCGTACAGCGTTTCCAGAGGCAGAGATTGAGATTGAAGTAGACACCCTTGAGCAGTTAAAAGAAGTGATCTCACAGAAGCCTGATCTCGTGCTCCTGGACAACATGTCCCCAGAACAATGCGCGCAAGCTGTTGCTTTAGTAAACGGTGCATTTAAATTAGAAGCATCAGGTGGGATTTCAATTGCCAATGCGCGTGCATATGCGCAATCTGGTGTTGATTACATTGCCATTGGGGCGCTGACACACTCTGCGCCAATCTTTGATATCGGTCTAGATCTGAGAGCGGAGTAGTTATGTTGCTAACTGTTGATGTCGGAAACACAAATACCGTTTTGGGTATTTTTCAGGGTGATCAATTGATTCGCTCCTGGCGAGTAAAGACCGATCCCCGCACAACCTCAGATGAGTTGTGGTTGCAATATCGCTCACTTGTTGCTGATTATGAAATTACTGGACTTTCCATCTGTTCAACAGTTCCGGCGACACTTCGTGAACTGCGAACAATGATCGCAACATACTTCTCAAAAATACCAACCACAATTGTGGAGCCAGGAACTAAGACTGGTGTTCCGCTCTTAGTTGATAACCCAAAAGAGATCGGCGCAGATCGCATCGTAAATACTTTAGCGGCGCACACTCTTTATGGTGGACCCGCAATCGTCGTAGATTTTGGAACTTCAACAAATCTTGATGTCGTTTCTCCTAAAGGAGAATTCTTGGGTGGTGCACTTGCACCAGGTATTGAAATTTCAGTGGATGCTCTGGCCGCGCGCGCAGCGCAATTGCGCAAAGTGGAACTGATTCGCCCAAAGAACGTTATTGGAAAGAACACCGTCGAAGCTCTGCAATCTGGAACCATCTTTGGATTTGCCGGACAAGTAGATGGATTAGTTGATCGCATCACTGCTGAGTTAGCGCAGAGTTATGATGAAGCCCCAACCGTGATTGCAACTGGCGGACTCGCACCGCTAATAATTGGAGTTGCAGAAACTATTGATGAGCATGAGCCTGATCTCACCTTGATTGGCTTGCGCCTAATCCACGAGCGAAATGTCTAATAGGTAGACTTTCGCCATTATGAGTAACGAAGAGCAGCCCGCCGCATCGGTAGAAGATGACCTACCTGAGCAGTTACGCATCCGCCGCGAAAAACGTGCGGGGTTAATTGAGCGCGGGGTTGAGCCTTATCCAGTTTCTGTTTCTCGTACCGCATCGCTCGCAGAAATTCGCGCGAAGTACGCAACCCTAGAAACTGATTCGACAACTGGTGATATTCAAAGCCTGACTGGTCGCGTTATCTTTAAACGAGATACCGGAAAACTCTGTTTCGCCACTTTGCGTGAAGGCGATGGCACCGAACTTCAAGCGATGCTCTCACTCGACAAGGTTGGTCAAGAAACTTTAGATTCTTGGAAGAGCGATATTGATCTGGGCGACATAGTCAGCGTTACTGGTGAAATCATTACATCTAAGCGCGGCGAACTTTCTATTCTGGCTAACAGCTATGCAATGGCCGCTAAATCACTTCGTCCTCTGCCAAATGATCACAAACCAATGTCAGAGGAAACCCGCGTTCGCATGCGTTATGTGGATTTGATCGTTCGTGATGAAGCGCGCGCAAATGCCCGTTTGCGACCAGCGGTGATGCGTTCGTTACGTGAGACATTCCATAAAGAAAACTTTGTAGAAGTTGAAACTCCGATGTTGCAGGTAATGCACGGTGGAGCAGCAGCGCGTCCCTTTAAATCTTTCAGTAATGCTTACGATATGGATCTGTACCTGCGCATCGCCCCCGAACTATTTCTAAAGCGTTGCGTCGTTGGCGGCATTGAGCGAGTCTTTGAAATCAATCGCAACTTCCGCAATGAAGGAGCAGATTCATCTCACTCACCTGAGTTTGCAATGATTGAGAGTTACCAGGCATATGGTGATTGGCGCTCAATTGCAGATTTAACTCGAGCTCTGGTTCAGAATGCCGCAATGGCAATCGCAGGTTCACATTTAGTTACACACCACGATGGTCGCCAAGCAGATCTCGGCGGAAAGTGGCGCGAGATTTCACTTTACGACGCTATTACTGAGGGTGTTGGTGTAAGCGTTACTGCACTTACTCCACTTGAAGATCTGAAGAAGATTGCGACGAAACTAGGAATGAAGATTGATCCCAAGTGGATTACTGGAAAACTCGCGGAAGAAATCTTCGAACACGTTGCTAAAGATCAACTCATCGCCCCAACTTTTGTAATGGGATTTCCTATTGATACCTCGCCATTGGTACGCGCACACCGCGAATTGCCGGGGGTTGCTGAAAAATGGGACTTGTATGTTGATGGCTTCGAACTTGCCACTGGTTATTCCGAACTGATTGACCCAGTGATTCAACGCGATCGATTGATTGAACAAGCAACGCTTGGTGCAAAGGGTGACCTAGAAGCGATGCAAGTTGATGAAGATTTCTTGCGCGCCATGGAATTTGCAATGCCACCAACTGGTGGAATGGGTATGGGAGTCGATCGTTTGTTGATGGCACTCACTGGCCTAGGAATTCGCGAAACAATTTTATTCCCACTGGTAAAACCTGAAGTCGATTAAACATGATCGTAATTCGCCCAGCACGCACTAGCGATGTTAAAACCATCCGCCAGCTCGTAGATTCTTACGCGGCACCCGGTCAGATGCTCTCCAAAGAAACTGTCACGCTCTACGAAAGTGTTCAAGAATTCACCGTCGCTGAAATTGATGGAAAAGTTGTTGGTTGCGGAGCACTTCACATTCTGTGGGATGACTTAGCCGAAGTTCGTACAGTTGCAGTAGAAAAAAGTTTTCATAAGCAAGGAATTGGACATCAGATACTTGAAAGAATTATTGAGCGCGCCCGCGAAGTTGGAGTAGAAAGAATCTTCTGCTTAACATTCCAAACTTCATTCTTTGGCCGTCATGGATTTTTAGAAATTGAGGGAACACCAGTTGCACCAGATGTTTATCAACAATTACTGCGCTCTTATGATGCCGGTGTTGCCGAATTCCTAGATCTCGAAGCGGCCAAGCCCAATACCCTGGGCAATACCCGCATGCTCTTAACCCTGTAGCCACCCCCAGATAACGCTACTTCTAGCCCCATTTGGGAATATCAGACCTAAATCTGGGGTTCTATTGACCACAAGCTATCCACCTCGCGTCTTCCCTGTGTTGGGTTATAGGCTTGGCTAGAACCGAATATTTACCACCTTTAAAGGAGTCTGCCGATGTTTGAGCGCTTTACCGATCGAGCCCGACGTGTTGTTGTCTTGGCTCAAGAAGAAGCACGCATGCTCAATCACAACTACATCGGTACTGAACACATCCTCCTCGGTTTGATCCACGAAGGCGAAGGCGTTGCCGCAAAAGGCCTTGAAGCGCTCGGCATCTCACTTGAAGGCGTGCGCGCCCAAGTTGAGGAAATCATTGGCCAAGGACAACAAGCACCTAGTGGCCATATTCCATTTACTCCACGCGCTAAGAAAGTTCTTGAACTCTCACTTCGCGAAGCTTTGCAATTGGGCCACAACTACATCGGAACAGAACATATCTTGCTTGGCTTAATCCGCGAAGGCGAAGGCGTTGCTGCACAAGTACTTGTAAAACTCGGCGCAGATTTAAATCGCGTACGTCAACAAGTTATTCAACTTCTCTCCGGATACCAAGGAAAAGAAGCGGCAACATCAGGCGGACCTGCAGAAGGAACACCATCTACTTCACTCGTCTTAGATCAATTCGGCCGCAACCTCACACAGGCTGCCCGTGAAGGAAAGCTCGATCCAGTAATCGGTCGCGAAAACGAAATTGAACGCGTGATGCAAGTACTTTCACGCCGCACCAAAAATAACCCAGTATTAATTGGCGAGCCAGGCGTTGGAAAAACTGCTGTCGTTGAAGGACTAGCACAAGCGATATACAAGAACGATGTCCCAGAAACCCTTAAGGATAAGCAGCTGTATTCACTTGATTTAGGCGCACTTGTTGCCGGTAGTCGCTACCGCGGAGATTTCGAAGAACGCCTCAAGAAAGTCTTGAAAGAGATTAAAACTCGCGGCGACATTATTTTGTTTATCGATGAAATCCACACCCTCGTTGGTGCAGGAGCGGCAGAAGGCGCAATCGATGCAGCAAGCATCTTGAAGCCAATGTTGGCCCGTGGCGAACTTCAGACAATTGGTGCAACAACCTTGGATGAATACCGCAAGCACGTTGAAAAAGATGCTGCGCTAGAACGACGCTTCCAACCAATTCAAGTTAAAGAGCCATCAGTTGCTCACACAATTGAAATTCTCAAGGGTCTACGCGATCGCTATGAAACACACCACCGTGTTTCAATCACTGATGGCGCTCTCGCTGCCGCTGCAAATATGGCAGATCGCTATGTTTCAGATCGCTTCTTGCCAGATAAGGCGATCGACCTAATTGATGAAGCAGGTTCACGTCTTCGCATTAAGCGAATGACGGCACCGGCCGAACTACGCGAATTTGATGACAAGATTGCAGAAGCGCGCAAGGCGAAAGAGTCAGCAATTGACGGTCAAGATTTTGAAGGCGCTGCTGCGCTACGCGATAAAGAGAAAACTCTTATTGCAGAAAAGGTCGAAGCTGAAAAGCATTGGAAAGCAACCGATCTCGATAAGGTAACTGAAGTAGATGAAGAGTTAATTGCTCAAGTTCTATCTGCCTCAACCGGTATTCCAGTATTTAAGTTAACTGAAGAAGAAACCGCTCGCTTGCTTCGTATGGAAGATGAACTTCACCGCCGCGTTATTGGACAAGACCAAGCGATCAAGGCTCTGTCACAGGCGATCCGCCGTACTCGCGCAGGCCTTAAGGATCCAAAGCGCCCTGGTGGTTCATTTATCTTCGCTGGCCCATCAGGTGTCGGAAAGACTGAACTATCTCGCACACTCGCCTCATTCTTATTTGGCGACGAAACTGCGCTTATCCAACTAGATATGTCTGAGTATTCAGAGCGTCACACAGCATCACGTTTATTCGGCGCTCCTCCAGGATACGTCGGGTATGACGAAGGTGGACAGTTAACTGAGAAAGTGCGTCGTCGCCCATTCTCAGTTGTCTTATTCGATGAAATCGAAAAAGCCCACCCAGATATTTTTAACTCACTTCTTCAAGTTCTTGAAGATGGTCGCCTTACAGATGCACAAGGTCGCACCGTTGACTTCAAGAACACTGTAATCATCATGACTACCAACCTCGGTACTCGCGATATTTCAAAGAGCCTCGGACTTGGCTTTGCCAATATCGATGACGACTTAACGAATTACGATCGCATGAAGGGCAAGGTTCAAGACGAACTTAAGAACCACTTCCGTCCTGAATTCCTTAACCGTATTGATGATGTAATTGTCTTCCACCAGTTGACGAAAGATCAGATTATTCAAATCGTTGATTTGATGATCGCTAACTTGGATGAGCGCCTAAAGGCGAAAGATATGGGAATCGAACTTACTCAAGCAGCTAAGGATCTCTTGGCGGCTCGTGGTTACGATCC
>CAXNDQ010000063.1:0-6156 GCA_964201275.1 Candidatus Planktophila sp.
TTTATCGTAAACGCTGACGAGTGCACGCCGAATAGGTTTGCGATCTGCCATCAGGACCTCACGAGATTAGTTAGAAGTTGCTGCAGCGTTGCAACATAGAGACGTCTTTCCACAATCTTAATGCGTTCATGCAGCGTAGCTTCTGTATCAGTCGATGTGATTTCCACACTTTCCTGAGCAATTATTTCGCCAGTGTCCACACCCTCATCTACCCAATGAATTGTGGTACCTGTCTGGGTTGCGCCGGCAGCTAGTGCATCACGGACAGCGTGAGCGCCGGGAAAGAGCGGCAGCAAGGCCGGGTGGCTATTTACGATTCGGAATTTAGCAACACAATCACTAGATAACAGCCTCATAAATCCTGCGCTCACAACTAGATCTGGATTAAGTGCGAGCAATTGATCTGAAAATTCCAAATCCCAACTCTTGCGATCCCGCTGCATTGGAATAACAAAAGTGTCAATCTTGGCATCACTCGCGCGCTTTAAAACTTGGGCCTCAGGTTGATCACTAATTAACCCAACTATCTGCGCATCAAGATCCCCGTTGGCAACGGCATCGATTATTGACTGCGCGATTGAGCCACTGCCTGAAGCAAGTAAAACAATGCGCGCTTGCTTCATTTTCGCGATCGCAATTTAATCTGAGGAATGAATACTAAGGCGGCTATTCCAAGCCCAATTTGAAGGGTGATTGATAGCGTTAATTTCCAGATTGAAACTCCAACGGCGCTCATTGCTTCAGTCATCAATGAACCGCTGGCTAGATAAGAAATTGCAGATAGCGAAATAGCAATTAAGACGATTGCCTGAAATAGCGAGCGAGAACTGGAAGCGAGTGCCCAGGTTGCAACAAGGGCTCCGAGAGCGATTACAAATAGGGCAGCAAGTAACGCCCATTTAGATGAAGAGGTTGGCAAGACTGCCAAAATTGGTAGCGCAGGAATTTCACCGAGGCGATGAATAAATGGTGAAACAAGTGTTCCTTCACCAACCGCGAATCCAGTTCCGGTGAAATAGGCGAGAACTGATACCGCCAGATTTGGAAGATAAAAAAGATTGAGGGCAAATAGTAGAAGCGCTCCAAGGAAACCTGGTTGCAGAACAATAGAGATATTTTTAAATGTTGAAATATTCATAAAGATGGCGATTGCCAAGAAGATAAAGGAGGAACCTAAAAGAATCGCTAATACTCGTGTTGCGTAACTAACTGCTTGAGACATACGTAATCGTGATCCTGCCGTAAGCGATGCTAAGTAAGCGATTAGAAATGAAAAGACTGGAGCTAAATACCACTGAGAACTCACAGTGGGAGATTTGCTGGCCAAAGCGAGAAGTGTCGCGATGAGTGCGTATTGAGATGCGAAGATCGATCTCACGCTAGCGATATTGTGAAAGTCGCCATGTAATTTAGATAAGGCTCGTCCGAAACCGCTCCGCAGCGCAAAGAACGGTAAAAGCATCGCACCAATTGGTAGGTAAGAGAGATAACCGGTTGCGCTACCAGTTAAGAAAAATGGAATGTGATGAGCTCCAAGCCACAACCAAATGGCTGCGCGCATTGGATCTGAAGTGTTTCCTGTTGCACTACCCGCAGTTGCCCAAGCAATTAGCGAGATAAAAGCGAGCGGTAGAAGCAGTATTGCGACGGTGCGTAAGACTTGTGCAAACGAGACCGCCAGGACACGTTGCAACATGGGCTATCTCAGAGACCGAGTATGGCGCGCATTAATTGCGCTGTTTCGCTCGGAGTCTGTCCCACTTTTACACCCGCTGCTTCGAGCGCATCTTTCTTTGCCTGCGCTGTTCCAGAAGAACCAGAAACGATGGCACCTGCATGGCCCATTGTCTTTCCTTCAGGAGCGGTAAATCCAGCAACGTAACCTACAACCGGCTTGGTGACATATTCCGCGATAAATGCTGCAGCGCGTTCTTCTGCATCTCCACCGATCTCACCAATCATTACGATTGCAGTTGTTTCTGGATCATCTTGGAAAGCCTTTAGGCAATCGATATGTGTTGTTCCGATTACAGGATCTCCACCAATTCCAACAGCAGTTGAGAATCCGATATCGCGAAGCTCGTACATCATCTGATAGGTAAGAGTTCCGGATTTTGAAACAAGACCAATCGGTCCGCGCTTTGTAATATTCGCCGGAATAATTCCCACATTTGATTGCTCTGGACTAATTAGCCCTGGACAGTTAGGTCCAATAATTTGCGTCGTTCCCTTTTGTAAAGAATAGGCGTAGAAGTAAGCCGAGTCGTGTACTGGAATTCCTTCAGTGATCACAACAACGAGCGGCATCTTGGCATCGATTGCATCAATTACCGCTGCCTTAGCAAATTTAGGTGGAACGAAAACGACTGAAACATTTGCTGCAGTTGCAGCGATCGCTTCAGCAACAGAGTTAAAGACAGGAAGTTGGTGGCCGTCTATATCAACGACCTGGCCACCCTTGCCAGGTGTAACGCCTCCGACAACTTTTGTGCCTGATGCCAACATGCGGCGAGTGTGTTTGGTTCCTTCAGAACCAGTCATACCCTGCACAATTACTTTGCTTGTCGAATTAATAAAGATAGACATTACTTAGCCGCCAATTCTGCAGCGCGAGATGCTGCTCCATCCATAGTTTCCGCTTGCTCAACCAAAGGATGGTTGGCTGCAGTAAGAATTGCGCGACCTTCTAAAACGTTATTGCCATCTAGGCGCACAACAATTGGCTTGGTCGCCTTTGCTCCTAGTAGTTCGAGCGCTTGCACAATGCCATTTGCAACGGCATCACAAGCAGTGATTCCACCAAAGACGTTAACAAATACGCTCTTTACATCGGGGTCGCCCAAAATAATTGAAAGCCCATCAGCCATTACTTGCGCTGATGCTCCCCCGCCAATATCTAGGAAGTTCGCCGGGCGCATTCCGCCAAATTTTTCACCAGCGTATGCGACGACATCGAGAGTAGACATGACCAAACCTGCACCATTGCCGATGATTCCTACTTGGCCGTTTTCGAGTTTTACGTAATTCAAACCCTTTTCTTTCGCCGCAGCTTCTAAGGCGTTGGCGGCAGCGTGATCAACAAGTGCTGCGTGATCTGGCTGACGAAATTCTGCATTGTCATCAAGAGTAACTTTTCCATCAAGGGCAATGATTCGACCGTCTTCAGTTTTTACAAGTGGATTAACTTCAACCAAAGTCGCATCTTCAGATTGGAATGTTTCCCAGAGTTTTACGAGAACATCCGCAACTTGATCTGCGATATCTGCTGGAAATTTTGCTTGAGCAATGATCTCTTTCGCTTTTGCTTGAGAAATTCCATCTACTGCAGTCACTGAAACCTTCGCCAATTTTTCAGGCGCTGTACGTGCAACTTCTTCAATATCCATTCCGCCGGCAACGGATGCCATTACTAAGAAGGTGCGGTTTGAGCGATCTAACAAAATTGAAATGTAGTACTCGTCAACTATTGGTGCGGCTTGGGCGATCATCACCTTATGTACGGTGTGGCCTTTAATATCCATCCCGAGGATTGCGCCGGCTTTCTCTTTGGCATCGTTTGCATCAACGGCAAGCTTTACGCCACCTGCTTTGCCACGTCCACCAACTTTTACCTGCGCCTTGACTACAACTTTTCCGCCCATTGCAGATGCCGCTTTAAAGGCTTCATCTTCGGTGGTTGCTACTGCTCCAGCCAAGACGGGAACGTTATGTTTTTCAAAGAGGTCACGTGCTTGGTATTCAAAGAGATCCACAGATAATTACCGTTTCGACGATTTACTAGCTCTTCTTTTGCGCTAGTGGATAGGGGTAATCCTAATCCTTGGCGCGGGTTACAGAACCACCACAGGCGCATAGCGCAGCAGCAGTCTTTTATCGCCATATTGCCCAAAGTTGATCGTTGCCTCAGATTTATCGCCTTCGCCAGCCAGCGCTACGACGGTGCCAAGTCCGAATGTGTCATGTGACACACGCTGACCAACTTCGAGAACCATTGCTGTTGATTTCTTACCGGTTGCACGTGGTGGAGCGGTGGTGGCAACTCGTGATCTGCGAATTGCAGAACTGCCCGATGAAGATTTAGATCTTGTTTCGTTCTTCCATTCAATTAAATCACTTGGAATCTCATCTAAGAAACGTGAACCTGGATTGTATTTAGGGCTTCCAAAAGTTAGCCGATATTCCGCACGTGAAATGTATAAACGTTTCTCGGCGCGGGTTAAACCAACGTATGCCAAACGGCGCTCTTCTTCAATCTCTTTTGGATCATCAAGTGTTCGGGCATGCGGAAAGATTCCATCTTCCATACCAGTGAGAAATACTGTGGGAAATTCCAGACCTTTAGCGGTATGCAAAGTCATCAGCGTGACGACTCCCCCGTGATCTTCACCATCGGGAATCTCATCCGCATCTGCCACCAGCGAGACTTTTTCGAGGAAGCCAGATAATGAAACTTCTTCATCTTCGCCGAGTTCTTCAAAGGGCCGCTCTTCATATTCCATAGAAGCTGACACAAGTTCCTTTAAGTTCTCAACGCGAACTTCATCTTGGGGATCTGTGCTCGCTTCGAGTTCGGTTAGCAGACCTGACTGCTCAAGAACCGCCTCAATGATTACTGATGGCTTGGTCTTGGCCTCAACTAAGACAGCCAAGGCGGTCAGCATGGAAGTGAATTGTGAAATAGATTGCGATGCTTTATTGGGTACTGCCGTTGCCTCAGAAACACGTAAGAGCGCCTGCCAGAAAGAGATTCCCTGGGCATCGCCAAAGATTTCAACTTCTTCAAGCGCGCGGTCACCAATTCCGCGTTTCGGAAAGTTGATTATTCGGCGAAGTGAAACCTCATCATTTGGGTTTGCCAGAACTCGCAAATAAGCGAGTAAATCTTTAACTTCTTTGCGCTCATAAAAGCGCAGTCCGCCAACTACTTTGTAAGGTATTGCAGCGCGCATAAAGATTTCTTCAAAGATACGTGATTGTGCATTTGTGCGATAAAAGACCGCAGTATCACCTGGATTTGAATGGCCCATATCTTGCAGCGAGCGAATCTCGCCCTTTACGAATTCAGCTTCGTCATATTCAGATTCTGCGACGTAACCGATGAGCGGCGCACCTGAACCAGCATCAGACCAAAGATTCTTCTCTTTGCGAGACTCATTCTGCGTGATCACCGCATTGGCGGCGTTGAGAATATTCTGAGTTGATCGGTAGTTTTGTTCGAGTAAAACGGTAGCAGCGCTTGGATAATCAACTTCAAATTGCAGAATATTTCGGATAGTCGCCCCGCGAAATCCATAAATTGATTGGTCGGCATCGCCTACAACGCAGAGTTCGGCGAGTGGAAAGCCATCGCCTTCGGAACCGGTTAATTCCTTAACCAACATATATTGCGCGTGATTTGTATCTTGGTATTCATCAACCAAGATGTGGCGAAAGCGGGATCTAAAGCGCGCCTTTGTTTCAGGAAATTGCTGCAGCACTTGCACCGTCTTCATAATCAAATCATCAAAATCTAAGGCGTTGGCTTGTTTCAAACGTTTTTCATACATTGTGTAAACATCGGCAACGATTGTTTCAAATTGATTTTGGGCGGCCGATAGATATTGGTACGGAGTCTGAAGCTCATTTTTGGCATTTGAGATTAGAGATTGAAATTGGCATGGTGGATAACGCTTGGGATCAAGGTTTAAAGTCTCCATCACTCGCGAAATCAACTTCTGCGAATCTGCAGAATCGTAGATACTGAAAGTGCTGCTGTATCCCAAGCGTTCAATTTCTTGACGCAGCAATCGAACACAAGCCGAGTGGAATGTTGATACCCACATAGATTTTGCAACTGGCCCAACCAGATCGGTGACTCGTTCTTTCATTTCGCCAGCTGCTTTATTTGTAAATGTAATCGCTAATATTTCATATGGTCGTACCCCGCGCGCTGCCATTAAATAGGCGATGCGCCGCGTTAAGACGCGAGTTTTTCCAGATCCTGCACCAGCAACAACTAACAGAGGCACACCTTGATGGATGACCGCTTTCTGTTGCTGGGGATTTAACCCCTCGAGCAGCGCATCTGTATCAACCATGGCGCGGAGTCTATTAGGCTTGACTGTCATGGAGCCGCTACCAAATTCTGAAATCAAACGTGTACTCGTCATCAACGCT
>CAXNDQ010000064.1:0-6123 GCA_964201275.1 Candidatus Planktophila sp.
GTTCCTAAACAATCTCTATTCGTTTCTTTCTTATTTACAATCTTGCCAATCCTTCTAATTGGTTTCTTATTCTTCTTCCTAATGAGCAATGCTCAAGGTGGAAATAAAGTCTTTTCTTTCGGTAAATCAAGAGCGAAACTGCAAGATAACGATGTTCCGCAAAACACCTTTGCAGATGTTGCCGGCGCAGATGAGGCGATTGCCGAACTTGAGGAGATTAAAGACTTCCTAGCAAATCCTGCTAAGTACGCGTTACTGGGCGCAAAGATTCCGAAGGGTGTTCTTTTATACGGCCCTCCTGGAACCGGTAAAACTTTATTGGCACGTGCAGTTGCTGGTGAAGCAAAGGTTCCTTTCTATTCTATTTCTGGCTCTGACTTTGTAGAAATGTTTGTTGGAGTTGGTGCGGCTCGCGTGCGCGACTTATTTACGCAAGCTAAGGCAAATGCACCAGCAATCATCTTCGTAGATGAAATCGATGCAGTTGGTCGCCAACGTGGTGCCGGTATGGGTGGCGGGCATGATGAGCGCGAACAAACCCTTAATCAATTATTAGTTGAGATGGATGGATTTGAAACTGGTGGTCAAGTAATTCTGATCGCCGCAACAAACCGTCCAGATGTATTGGATCCCGCACTCTTGCGCCCAGGTAGATTTGATCGCCAGATTGCAGTTGATCGTCCTGATTTGAAGGGGCGCGAAGAAATTCTCAAGGTTCACGCAAAGACCAAGCCACTTTCGGACGAGGTCGAGTTGCTCAATTATGCGCGCCGCACACCAGGATTTACTGGGGCAGATCTTGCCAACGTTCTCAATGAAGCTGCGTTATTAGCAGCACGCGAAGAGAAGAAAGTAATTTCTAATCTGCAAATTGATGAGGCTATCGATCGCGTGATGGCTGGACCACAACGTAAATCACGAATAATGTCTGATGACGAACGTCGCGTAACCGCTTATCACGAAGCCGGTCACGCACTGGTTGCGCATGCACTGCCACATACGGATCCCGTTCATAAGATCACGATCATGCCGCGTGGTCGCGCGCTCGGTTACACAATGGTTCTGCCGGATGATGACAAGTACTCAACGACCCGAAATCAATTGCTAGATCAATTGGCATATTCACTGGGTGGTCGCGCTGCCGAAGAATTAATTTTCCACGATCCTTCCACTGGCGCTTCAAATGACATTGAAAAAGCAACTGCGCTAGCGCGTGCCATGGTCACTCAATACGGAATGACGGAAGCAATTGGCGCGATCAAACTAGGTTCAGATGCTTCCGAACCATTTATGGGTCGCGATTACGGCCATCAACGCGATTACTCTGAAAGCGTTGCAGCTAAAGTCGATGCCGAAATGCGCAAGTTAATTGAGAACGCCCATCAAGAGGCCTTTGATATTTTGGTAGAAAATCGTGCGACTTTAGATGCAATGGTGTTGGAGTTGCTTGAGAAAGAGACTCTTAATAAGGAAGAGATTGCTGCGATATTCGCCAAAGTAAATTCTTGGCCACGCCGTCCTGCCTGGACTGGTTCATCAACTCGCATTCCTTCACAACAACCGCCTGTTGCCGTTCCGGAGCGGTTGATTGTTAAGCCTGCTGCAGATAAAAAACCATCACGAGTTAAGAAGAGTACGAACAAGGAAAGTTCTTAAACGTGAATGAAGTAAACCCAATTTCAATGGGCCCCGATGCTGGTCGTGCGTCGCATCCTTACGATGAAGCACGGGCTGCAGCTGCGGTGCGCGAACTGCTTTTGGCGCTGGGTGAAGATCCTGATCGCGAAGGTTTAAAAGAAACTCCCGCACGAGTGGCGCGGGCTTTTAAAGAGAACTTTGAAGGACTTTGGAAATCACCAGAAGAGGTGCTGACAACTACTTTTGATATCGGCCATGAAGAGTTGGTAATCATTCGCGATATCGAAGTGTTTTCACATTGCGAACATCACTTGACGCCGTTTCACGGAGTTGCCCACGTTGGTTACATCCCGCGCGGAAAAATTACCGGCTTATCTAAAGTCGCTCGCTTAGTAGATCTCTTTGCTCGTCGCCCACAAGTGCAGGAGCGCTTGACGACTCAAATTGCTGATGCAATGGTAAAAATTCTCGACCCAATGGGAGTAATCGTAATTATTGATTGCGAGCATTTGTGTATGTCAATGCGTGGTGTTCGTAAATCACAAGCACGAACCACAACAAGTGCGGTTCGTGGAGTTTTGCGTGATCCTGCTACACGAGCAGAAGCAATCAGCCTAATTACCAAAAGCTAATAAATGGTTGGCACAGCAATGAAGATCATGGGCATTTTAAATGTCACCCCCGATTCATTTGCTGATGGAGGAATACATGACACTTTTGAAAAGGCAGTCGCTCGCGGGTTAGAGATGATTTCTGAAGGCGTTGACATCATTGATATCGGTGGTGAATCTACGCGACCTGGTGCAGAACGCGTTTCAGCGGCGGAAGAACAGAATCGCGTTATCCCGGTAATTGAAAAGTTGTCACAAACTGGAATCCCAATCAGTATCGACACAATGCGAGCAGAAACTGCAGAGCTGGCAATTACTGCAGGTGCGAGCATTGTTAATGATGTAAGTGGCGGCCTTGCAGATGATCTGATGCACGAAGTTGTTGCTGAAATGGGCTGCCCATACATTTTGATGCATTGGCGTGGTCACTCAAAAGAGATGAATAACCGTGCTATTTATGGTGACGTAGTCAAAGAGGTTATTGCAGAGTTAAATTCACAAATTGATGCAGCGCTACGAAGCGGAATTGCTAGAAACAATCTGATTATTGACCCAGGCCTTGGTTTTGCGAAAGATGCTCCTCAGAACTGGGAGATTTTAAATAGAATCGAAGAGATTACCGATCTAGGTTTCCCGGTATTGATCGGTGGCTCGCGTAAGCGCTTTTTGGGCGGTGACACTCCTGATGAGCGTGAAGCGGCAACGATTGAATTAACTAAGATCCTGCTTGCTAAAGATATTTGGGGAGTTAGAGTTCATAGCGTGAGCCCACATAAGAAATTGGTATTAGCTAATGACTGATCTAATTGAAATTAAAGGAATTAAATCCTTTGGCTATCACGGCGTCTTTGAATCAGAGAATATTGCTGGACAAGATTTTTTCGTGGATGTGGCGCTCGAATTAGATTTAACGCGCGCTAGCGTTACGGATGACGTCGCTGACACAGTTAACTACGCAGAAATCACTGATTTAGTTTTAGAAGAAGTAACCGGTGAAAGAGTTGCGCTAATCGAGAAATTGGCTGGTCGAATTGCCGACCGAATAAGAAGTACGTACCCACAAATCGCCGCAGTTTCGGTCACTGTGCACAAACCACAAGCTCCAGTTAACGCTCAAGTGCAAGATATTTCGGTAACAATTAATAGATGAAAGCAGTTATTGCGCTAGGTGCCAATATTGGCAACCCCAAAGAGCAGATGGATTTAGCTGTAGCAATGTTGCGCGAAGCTACAGACTTCAAATCGGTATCAAAGTATTTTTCAACTAAGCCGGTAAGCGATATTGAGCAACCAGATTACTTAAATGCAGTCTGCATTGTTGAAAGCGATTTGCCTGCCCTGGATTTATTGGCGCTCTTACACGGAATCGAAAAAACTCTCGGACGAGAGAGAAATGAAAAATGGGGGCCACGCACAATTGATTTAGACCTGATTCAATATGGGATATTGCTTAGTTCGGCAGATGAATTGCAACTTCCACATCCACGAGCGCATGAGCGCCGCTTTGTCATTGAACCTTGGCATTCGATTGATCCAGAAGCGATTTTGCTGACCCACGGAAAGATTTCAGAGATTTTGGAGCAAATGCCTTAAGGCTCTAAACTTATATCTATCACCGCCCGGTACCTGAAAGGACTGGAGCCCGATATGAAGATAGTTAACAGCGCAGCTGAGTTGGATGACGGCTGCGCATTTGTTCCGACAATGGGAGCACTTCATGCTGGGCACGCATCGCTCTTTAAATTAGCAAAAAGTAAGAGTGAGTTTGTAGTCGCAAGTATCTTCGTAAACCCGCTTCAGTTTGAAAACAGTAAAGATTTAGAACTCTATCCGCGAACACCAGATCGCGACGCTGAAATAGCGCGCGAAGCTGGCGTTACTCACCTTTGGCTACCTCAAGTGAGCGAAATTTATCCAGAGAACGTTATAAAGAAAGTTGCGGGTCCGATTGGTGAAATCTATGAAGGAGTAAATCGTGCAGGCCACTTCGACGGTGTTGTCACGGTTGTCTCACGATTATTTGATTTACTCACTCCCGCCCAGGCAATTTTTGGCGAAAAAGACTTTCAGCAACTAACCCTAATAAAAAGCCTTGCTAAGGAAAGTTACAAGAGCCTTGAAATTATTGCAGCGCCGACAATAAGAGAGAGCGATGGTTTGGCGCTATCCTCTAGAAATATCAGATTGAGTCAAAGCGATCGAATTGCGGCAACGGTTATTTATCGAGCGCTGACAGCAGCCAAAGAGAGTAAGAGTTTAGAATCGGCAAGAGCAGCAATGCACCTGATTTGTTCACAAGAGCCACTCTTTAAATTGGATTATGCCGAGATCATCGATGAAAAAAACTTTGAAATTGCCACTGATTCCACCTCAAAGCAGCGTGCAATAATCGCTGGTTGGCTAAATGGGGTCCGTTTGATTGACAATATGCAGATGAACCCATCAACCGGAATTGCCGGTGTGCGATGAAGTTACTTGCACCTGAGCCAGGATGGACTGCAACTGCTGATGTAATCGTGGTTGGTTCTGGAATTGCCGGACTTACAACTGCGTTGCAAGCGCGCACTTTCGGTCTCTCTGTATTAATTGTTACAAAATCTAAAGTGGATGAAGGCTCTACTAAATGGGCGCAAGGCGGAATCGCTGCAGCACTTGGCCCTGGTGATACTCCTGATCAACATTTAAAGGACACCTTGGTGGCAGGCGCTGATTTATGTGACGTTGAAGCAGTGCGCGTATTAGTAACCGAAGGACCTGAAGCGGTGCGTAAATTGATCGAGCGCGGCGCAATTTTTGATACCGAAGATTCAGGGGAAATTTCACTTACTCGTGAAGGTGGACATTTACGTAATCGAATTTTGCATGCCGGGGGAGATGCAACCGGCGCTGAAGTTTCGCGCGCACTCCTTGCTGCAGTGCAGGATGATCCCGAGATCGAAGTTGTCGAAGATGCGCTTGTGTTGGATGCGCTTAAAGATGCTAATGGCGCGGTCTGCGGTGTAACACTGCACGTGATTGGCGCAGGAAGTCGCGACGGCGTTGGTCGCGCTTTAGGTAAAGCGGTTGTATTAGCGACCGGCGGACTCGGCCAAGTATTTGCACAAACAACCAATCCTTCCGTTTCAACTGGAGATGGTGTTGCCTTAGCATTACGCGCTGGTGCAAAAGTGGCTGATGTGGAATTTATCCAGTTCCATCCCACAGTTCTATGGCTGGGAGATAACACGCAAGGTCAACAACCTTTGATTAGTGAAGCGGTGCGCGGAGAAGGCGCATATTTGCTGGATGATTCAGGCGATCGATTTATGTTAGCCGAACATAAATTAGGTGAACTTGCCCCACGAGATGTGGTTGCAATCGCATCAATGCGTCGAATGAATAAGACCGGAGCGCTTCACGTCTGGTTGGATGTGCGACATTTAGCTGGTTTTGAAAGCCGCTTCCCAACTATTTACGCATCTTGCATTTCGCACGGCATCAATCCAAGTAAAGATTTGATCCCAGTAGCACCAGCTTCGCATTATGCATCCGGCGGAGTTCGCGTTGATTTAAATGGCCACACCAGCGTTAAAGGACTTTATGCCTGCGGAGAGACCGCCTGTTCTGGCGTACACGGTGCTAATCGTTTAGCTTCAAATTCCCTGCTTGAAGGACTGGTATTTAGCGCGCGAATTGCTGCAGATATCGCTGCAAATTTAAAAGAGCGCTCTGAACCTGTTGCAGATAATTCCAAATCAATTCTCTTAGACCCAACAAACCGACGCGAACTACAACTTAGTATGAGTCGAGGCGCAGGAGTGTTGCGCTCTTCCGATTCGTTGTTGCAAACCAGCGCGGATTTAACTCGCATTCAAGATCGCAAGAGCACTAATCC
>CAXNDQ010000065.1:0-5866 GCA_964201275.1 Candidatus Planktophila sp.
GGTTTACGCCGCCTTTGGCCAGATGTGATCGAGAACGTTAAGAAGCGCCGACGCCTAACCTGGTCACTCCTCTCCGCCTCCGCCCAAATAGTCGCAGTAGATGAAAAATTGATCACAATCGGCATCGTTAATGCCGGGGCCCGTGATTCATTTGTTCGCTCTGAATCAGATGAAATTCTGCACCAAGCTTTTATTGAGATAGTTGGTATTGATCGCAAAATAGAAGTAGTAGTTGATGCATCAATTGATACAACTTCAACCCCTGAAGCACGCGCAGTGCGCAAAGATGAAGCGCCATCAGATAAAAACTTATTGTCAGGTGCAGCGCTCTTGGCTGCTGAACTCGGCGCGACTGTTATCCCTGAAAAGAAAAAGAATTAATGAGCACTGGTATGTATGAAGGTGCGATCCAAGATCTCATTGATGCTTTAGGTCGCTTGCCCGGAATTGGTCCAAAGAGTGCGCAAAGAATTGCATTTCATATTTTACAGAGCGATGGTGATGCAGCGTTAGCTCTAGTTGATGCAATCCGTACCGTTAAAGAACGAGTTCGATTTTGCGATCAATGCGGAAACGTTTCAGAAGAAACCGAATGTCGCATCTGTCGCGATCCACGACGCGATCCGTCACAAATTTGTGTAGTTGAAGAAAGTAAAGATGTAATCGCAATTGAACGAACACGTGAATTCCGCGGAAAGTATCACGTGCTTGGCGGTGCAATCAGTCCGATCGATGGAATTGGTCCAGATCAACTGCGCATCCGCGAGCTAATGGTGCGTTTATCTGATTCAAATATCACCGAGGTAATTCTTGCTACAGATCCAAACCTGGAAGGCGAAGCAACGGCGACTTATCTTGCTCGCTTGATTAAGCCGCTTGGTATTAAAACTTCTCGCTTAGCCAGCGGTCTGCCAGTTGGTGGCGACCTCGAATATGCGGATGAAATAACTCTGGGCCGCGCCTTTGAAGGCCGGCGAAACGTATAAGGCTAAACGTCTCACTATTTGAACGTACCTCTGTCTCAATAATTGAGATTTCCTATAATTGGGTGGCTCGAACTCAAAAATTAGTTCACTATTGTCCTATGGGACTTATCGTTCAGAAGTACGGCGGATCCTCCGTTGCTGATGCCGAGGGCATGAAGCGAGTGGCTGCCCGCATTGTGGCGGCGAAGAAGGATGGCAACCAGGTCGTTGTCGTAGTCAGCGCGATGGGCGATACCACTGATGAGTTAATCGATTTAGCAAATGCCGTTACCCCTATCCCGGGCGGACGCGAGCTAGATATGTTGCTGACAGCCGGTGAGCGAATTTCGATGGCGCTGCTTGCAATGGCAATTTCAAATTTAGGACACGAAGCTCGTTCATTTACCGGTTCGCAAGCCGGAGTGATTACAGACTCTGCACATGGTCGCGCGCGCATTATTGATGTAACGCCGGGACGAATTCAAGAAGCGCTTAACGATGGCGCAATTGCAATTGTTGCGGGCTTCCAGGGAATCTCACAAGATACAAAAGATATTACAACTCTGGGCCGTGGCGGATCAGACACAACTGCAGTCGCGCTCGCTGCAGCGCTCGATGCCGATGTTTGCGAAATCTATACAGATGTTGATGGAGTCTTTAGCGCCGATCCACGCGTTGTCCCATCTGCGCGCAAATTAAAGACAGTCACTTATGAAGAAATGTTGGAACTTGCAGCTGCTGGAGCCAAAGTTCTGCACTTGCGTTGCGTTGAATACGCGCGTCGCTACAACCTACCAATTCACGTCCGTTCATCATTTTCACCAAACGAAGGAACCTGGGTGGTTGAAAACCATCCCGAAGGAGGAAACATGGAGCAAGCAATCATCTCGGGTATCGCACACGATAAATCCGAAGCCAAGGTCACAATTGTTGGCGTTCCGGATCGCACCGGAGTTGCAGCCCGAATTTTCCAAGCTATCGCCGATGCCGATATCAATATCGACATGATTGTGCAGAACGTTTCTGCTGCAGCGACTGGCTTAACTGATATTTCATTCACAGTTCCTAAAGCAGAAGGTGCCAATGCAACTGCGATCTTGCAGCGCATTCAAGGCGAAGTTGGCTTTGCTTCCATTCAATATGATGATTCAATCGGCAAACTCTCTCTTGTAGGTGCAGGAATGCGTTCGCATCCTGGCGTGACTGCAACATTCTTTGCAGCAATGGCTGAAGCTGGGCTAAATATTGAAATGATTTCGACTTCCGAGATCCGAATATCCATTATTTGCCGCGAAAGTGACCTAGAAAAGGGCGTTCGCGCAGCGCACACCGCATTTGGTTTAGATGCCGATCAAGTAGAAGCAGTTGTTTACGGAGGAACAGGACGATGACAAAGAAAAAAGAAAAGGTGCAGAAGAAAGTTAAGTCCGCGAAGAAACTTCCTTCCCTAGCAGTCGTTGGAGCAACTGGCGCAGTCGGCACGGTGATGCTCGACATCTTGAGTAAGCGTAAAAATGTTTATGGCGAGATTCGCTTAATCGCATCTGCGCGCAGTGCCGGAAAGAAGCTGACCTGCCGCGGCGAAGAGTTAACTGTTGTTGCACTTTCTCCAGAAGCATTCGATGGCATTGATATCGCAATGTTCGATGTGCCAGATGAAATTTCTGCCGAGTGGGCACCAATTGCCGCAAAGCGCGGCGCCGTTGTCGTGGACAACTCAGGTGCATTCCGTATGGATAAGAAAGTTCCACTTGTGGTTCCAGAAGTTAATCCAAAGGAAATTAAGAGTCGTCCAAAGGGAATTATCTCTAATCCAAATTGCACAACTCTTTCAATGATTGTTGCAATGGGTGCACTTAATAAGAAATTTGGTCTGAAAGAGTTAGTCGTCTCTTCTTACCAAGCAGCATCAGGCGCGGGTCAACCCGGAATCGATGCCTTGCATGATCAGATTTCAAAGGTAGCTGGAAAGAACTTAGGTTCAGTTGCAAAGGATCTTCGTGGAGTAATTAAGGATTTAGGTCCATTCCCCACACCTTTGGCGATGAACGTTATCCCTTGGGCTGGCTCGCTGAAAGAAGACGGATATTCATCTGAAGAACTAAAGGTGCGCAACGAATCACGAAAGATTCTTGGTATGCCAAAACTAAAGGTGGCGGCTACTTGTGTTCGAGTTCCAGTTATAACAACACACTCGCTCACCGTGCATGCCACATTCTCAAAGGTGGTAACTCGTAAAGCTGCACAGTCAGCGCTCTCAAAGGCAGAAGGCGTCATGCTTTATGACAATCCCGAGAAGAAGGAATTTCCAACTCCTGCAGATGTCGTAGGCACTGACCCAACTTGGGTTGGCCGCGTACGCCAATCGTTAGATGACCCGAAATCAATCGATTTATTTGTCTGCGGCGATAATTTGCGAAAAGGCGCAGCGCTAAATACTGCACAAATAGCAGAACTCGTTGCCGCTGAATTCACTCGCTAATTCGCTAACTTCTCGCCTGTAGACTCAACTGCATGACCATCGTTGTTGCAGGTGCCACAGGTCTTGCCGGTTCGGCAATTGTTCGCGCCTACGAAAAAAGTGGTGAGCAAGTTATTGGCATCAATCGCAGCGTCTGCGATCTCTTAGATCGTGATGCAACAATCGATTTCATCAAAAAAGCTAAACCAGACATAGTCGTAGATGCGGCAGCAAAAGTTGGTGGCATCGGCGCTAATAATGCCTACCCAGTTGAATTCTTAGCCGATAACGTACGGATCCAAAGTAATTTAATGGAAGCCGCTCACGCAGCCGATGTTGAAAAATTCATTTTCCTAGGCTCCAGCTGTATCTATCCACGTGATTGTGCGCAACCAATTAAAGAAGAGTACTTAATGACTGGGCCGCTGGAAGAGACTAATTCAGCATATGCAATTGCGAAAATCGCTGGCATTGAATTAATTAAATCTTTCCGTAAAGAATACGGTCGCAAGTGGATCTCATTGATGCCGACAAACCTTTACGGTCCGGGCGATAACTTTGAACTACAAGGCTCACATGTATTGCCCGCGTTTATTCGCCGTTTTGTTGAAGCAAAAGAGTCGGGCCGCGCAAAAGAAGTTCTTTGGGGAACCGGTTCACCAAAACGAGAGTTCCTGCATGTTGATGATCTAGCAGCAGCTGTTGTTCTTGCGGGGCAAAAATACGACTCAGCACAACACTTAAATATCGGCAGCGGAGAAGATCTAACAATTAAAGCGCTAGCCGAGCTTGTCGCTGAACTTGCGGGCTTTAAGGGTGAAATTGCTTGGGATTCATCAAAACCTGATGGAACACCGCGTAAGGTTCTTGATGTAACAAAGGTTAAATCGCTAGGTTGGGAACCTGCAATCTCGCTAAGAGATGGAATTGCTTCAACCATCGAGTGGTACATCAATGCAACTGCAAAGGGAGTAAGTCGACGATGAGTAAAAAAGTTGCTTTTATAACCGGTGTCACCGGACAAGACGGCTCATATCTTGCCGAGTTCTTACTAGCTAAAGGTTATGAAGTACACGGCCTGATTCGTCGCTCTTCAACGTTTAATACTTCACGTATTGACCATATTTACCAAGATCCACACGATAAGAACCCAAAGCTTTTCTTGCATTACGGCGATTTAATCGATGGCGTTGGCCTCACCAATTTAATTCGCGATATTAAACCAACTGAGGTTTACAATTTAGGTGCACAGTCACACGTACAAGTCTCATTTACGATGCCGCAGTACACCGGGCAAGTAGATGCAGTTGGCGCAGTTGGCTTGCTGGAATCTATTCGCTCTGCAGATGTGGACACTCGTTTTTATCAGGCATCAACATCCGAGCTCTATGGCTCAACTCCTCCACCACAGAATGAACTTTCCATGTTCCGCCCACAATCGCCATATGCAGCTGCAAAGCTAATGGCTTACTGGTGCACGGTTAATTACCGCGATGGTTATGGAATGCATGCCACAAACGGAATTTTATTTAATCACGAATCTCCTCGTCGTGGTGAAACTTTCGTAACTCGTAAGATCACACGCGCAGTGGCAGCGATTAAAGCGGGCAAGCAAGACAAAGTCTTCTTAGGAAATCTCACCGCAGTTCGCGACTGGGGTTATGCCAAGGAATATGTCGAATCAATGTGGCTAATGTTGCAGCAAGATAAGCCTTCAGATTACGTGGTGGCAACAGGTGTTGGCGCAACAGTTAAAGACTTTGCCGAAGCCGCATTTGCGCGCGCAGGTTTAAATTGGCAAGACCACGTTGAAACCGATAAGAAATACATTCGCCCAACTGAAGTTGATGCACTTATCGGTGATCCATCTAAGGCAGAGAAAGCCCTTGGTTGGAAAGCAAAGACTCATTGGAAAGAGTTAGCTGAACTTATGGTTGACGCTGATATTGCTGCTTTGCAGTAAGCGTTACCAAGCTAACTTCTGGCGGACTAGCAACTCTTATTCGCGCAAAGGGGCTGGTTCCCATTCCTGCTGAAACATGTAAATAAGGTTCATCGCCAAATCTAGTTAAACCTCTTGCGCGCCAAGTTGGTAAATCGCAATTTGTTGTAAGTGCACGTGATCCGCCCAGCAAAGGTAATCGAACTTGTCCGCCGTGTGTGTGTCCCGCAAAGATGGCGTCCAATCCATCCCTCGCCATTCCTTCGAGAATTCTTAAATACGGTGCGTGAGTCACTCCAATTGCGATGTCGCATTCTTCAGGTTTACCGGCAACAAGTGAGTAGTTATCAAATTCCAGATGCGCATCATCTGTGCCACGCGTTTCGATCGTCGTATCTTTAATTTTAATTGTTGCTCGCGAGTGATTTAGATTTTTCCAACCGCGTGCTTGCAGCCCTAAATCTAATTCTGGCCAAGGCAAATCATCTCCGTGAATTC
>CAXNDQ010000066.1:0-5606 GCA_964201275.1 Candidatus Planktophila sp.
GACCAAGTCTTTGGAGTTACGCTCCATAGAACTTGCAACTTACGGACTGGTGGCTTGTAAGAACCGCTCTTTTGAGAAGCCTTCAAGGCAGCAGCCTTTTCAGCAGCGAAATCTACTTCGTAGAGATCAGAGTAACGCTGAACGATTCCTGCTGGCTCGATTGGATCATGCTGACCGATCATCATCACTGTTGGGACTTTGATCTTGCCAGTGTGATTCATCAGCGCTGCAGCCTTAGCCATTGCCGCAGCGTCACCCTTGATGCGTGGTGCATCAGGATTAAGCGGATTTAGCGTTGACAACATTCCAGCGATTGAGGCGTTACCACCAAGACCTGCGTTAAAGACAGTGCGATCTTCTTCGCTTAACTGCTTTGAGTAATCAGTCTTCTGATTATCTGCCCAGACTCCACCCATCTTCGCATCCAGGTCACGTGCTCCTGCAAGTGCGTAAACCAATACGCCAGATAGATTTTCTAGAACAGCAAGTGCTGGTGCATATGCCAGTGGCCATGCAGTAACAGCTGCGCCACCAGGGGTTGCGATGCTGTCAAAGGATGTGCTCTGCGTGCTTATGCCGGACAAAAGACCGATCATCAAGAGCGCACTTCGTGAAGGAATTCCCTTTGCCTCAAGTGCTTTTGCTGAAGCGCTAGAAGTTGTTGGCCAAGCACCTGTTGCAACGCCAGCCTTAAGGGCAGTTAGAGCTGCCGCATATTTCTGTCCGTCTTGCAACATCTGCAGATCGCCAGCAAGTCCTGGAGCATAACCAGTTAACTTAATTGATGGGTCGAACCAGGTTTTAATTAGCCACAACATATCAATGAAGTACTTGGTCTGTGCATTAAATGCATCAACTGGATTCATAACCGCCGCAGATGCGAGTAACTCTGGGTTCTTCTCAGCAAATGCCTGAGTAATTCCGCCACCCATTGAGTAACCCCAAGCCACAACCTTCTTAGTTGTTGTGAACTTAGTCTTAAAGATTCCAACGAGTTCTGCATTTGTCTTAACCGCTTCATCGAGGTTCCAAGCCTGAGTACTGAAACCAGAACCCATAACGGCAACGCCCTTATCGGTTAGGTATTTAATCAATTCAGGGCTGCCACCATTTTGGCCAGGGCCATTTGGAGCTAACTGAGCTGATGAATCGATTGGTGCTGTGTAACCCGGAACGTAGGTATTTGACCCAAATCCGTGTGACCAGATAGTTACTGTGCCATTAAATGTGGCAGGAACAACCATCTTGTAGGCAGCGCCGTCAGATGTTGTTCCAGTACAAGTTTGTACTGGCGTTGCGCCATCACAAGTTGGACCAGTTGCCGCAGCGTTTGCTGGTGCTGCAACTACGAGCGTTGCAAGCAACGCAGCTGTTGAAACTAGCGCGAATGCGCGTGATTTAAACGTTGTAGTTCTCATTAGTTAGGCAATCCCTTCGCAGGCATCTTTGGACGAGCATAGGTTGATTTCACAACAGCACCGGTACCTGAATCTGTGGTGTAAGGCGTGTATGCGAATGTGTCGTTAGGTACAAGATCACCAGTACGGTTGAAAGTACCGAACCAGTATCCGTTGTAACCGACGTTGCTTGTCTTGGAATAGTTCAGCGGAACCAAGCCAGCATGAGCAAATTTGGAACCATTGTTATCAATGGCTGCAAGAAGTGATTTGCGAGTTAAGTTCTTACCAGCGGACTGAAGGGCCTGAACAGCAATAAAAGCTGTATTCATACCGATAAGTGCCCAGCTAGTGAACTTGGCTCCTTTGTTGTACTGAGTATTTATATCCTTGAACAACTCAACGTACTCATCCTTTGGATCAACAACTGATGGCATAAATGACATCGAAGTTGCACCAATGATGTAAGGAACTGTCGCTGGGTTAATTGATCCGATATCTGCACCGACAGAACCAAGTATCCACTTAGGCGCATATTGTGCCTTTGCAGCGGCCAAGATTGTGTAAAGGGTTGCACTTGCTACGCCGAATACAACCTGGACTTCGCATCCCTTGCCTTTGAACTTAGTGATCCAGGATTCTGGGACTCCAGCAACACCTTGAGATAGTGATGGGTAAGCAACAGTTTCTGCGAATACTAAGTTGCCGTAATCCTTACCGAAGCCGACAAGAGCGTCATCGCCAAAGTCATCATCCTGGTAAAGCAAGCAAACCTTCTTCGTTGGATAGGTCTCATTTACATACTTTCCAATCAACTTTGCTTCCATAATGTACGAAGGCAAGATGGTGGATGAAGTTGGATAGGTTTTGCGATTAGTAAATCCGCTAAAGCCAGTGTTTACAAAGAGGCTTGGGATTCCGCGGCGGCCGAGGTTTACGGCAGATGCAACAGCTTTATTATTTGCTGTTCCAAGAGCGCCGATAACTGCAAGGACCTTATCTTTACCAATTAAATCTTGAGTGTTCTGAATTGCTTGCTTTGGAAGATAAGCGTCATTTTTTACAACAAGGCTGATCTTGCGACCATTTACGCCACCATTTGCATTGACATAATCAAAATATGCCTTCATCGCGCCTGGTAGTTGGTTGTAACCGAAGCTGGCTGAGCCTGTCATTGGCAGTGTGATGCCAAGTTTGATTGTGGATGAAGTTACGCCAGTCTCTGAACGCGGCGAAATTGCTTGCGCCGGCATAACAGAGAGTGAGAGCGCAGCTACAGCCGTCACTGCGGAAGTTACAAGAAACTTCCGACGAGTCGTTCTGATCATATTTTTCCTTCCATCGAGGGGTATAACGGGATAGATCTGTACTGCTGAGTACTCGTTATCATACGAGTGCTTTACCTTTACTTACTATGACGCGACCGATGCTTCTCGATCGGACCTTTCGGGGCTATGAAGACCGTCAAGATCAAGAGCGCACTGACTATAAAGTCAGGCAACACCGTGGCTAGATTCTCTGAACCGCTCCAACGATCAGAGATCGATGTGGCGATCAGAGGGATCGCGACCAGTGCTAGTGAGCCAATCATGACGCCTCCGAGGGTACTTACGCCAGAGAGGACCGCCCCCGTTGCAATCGAGAAGGACAAAGCGAGCGGAAAAGCGCTTGGTGAGACGTTATTTACGGTCATTGCGAGCAAGGCTCCGGCTAGCCCGGCTATCCCTGCGCTGACGGTGAAGGCTAGGACCTTGGAGCGGCCAAGGTGGATTCCGACCAGCTCGGCGGCGACTTCATTGGACTTCACCGCACGCCAGCTTCGGCCATAGCGAGAGCGCAAAATATTTTGTATCCACCACAATGAAATTAGGGCCGTCAAAGTCGCAATCCATAAGAACCATTTGTATTGCGTAAAAGTTTCTCCAAGTGAAAGCGGCGGCCATCCCGCATCAAAAGTAATTCCCTGCTCTCCACCTAAAATCGAAAATTGATTTGCAATCGAAGGTAGTCCAACGGCTAGCGCCAAAGTTGTTCCAGCTAAATATGGACCAGACAAGCGCGCAGCTGCCGCTCCAAGAATTGCGCCAAAGAGTGCTGTTGATAAAACTGCTGCTACAAAACAGATCCAAATTGGCGCGCTGAAATAAATTTGTGTAAGTGCCGCTGTGTAAGCACCGACAGCAAGTAGCGCACCGTGTCCAAGTGAGATTTGGCCAGAGTAACCAGTTAACAAAATAACTGAAGCAATCGCGACGACGAATACAGCGACGGTTGCTCCTTGGTAAGCCCGCCATTCATCCACGATATTGCTCAAGATGTAAACAACTAGTCCAATGAGTACAAAGCCAATAAAGCGATGCTTATTTGTAATGTGACGACTATGCACGGCGCCCACCTTTAACTCCGATGATGCCGTTTGGTCGCAAAAGTAAAACCAAAATCAAGATCAAGAAAGCGGCAAAGAAGACCAGCGAACTTCCGAGATACATCAAAATAATCGCCAAGATGATTCCAAGAGTTAAGCCACCTACGACCGCTCCAACCAAGCTTTCGATTCCGCCGATCACTGCCGCCACAAAGCCAAAAACTAATAGCAAGCTAAATTCAAATGCTTCGGGTGTGACAGCCCCAGAACCATTTACAGTCTGCAAGATTCCTGCAGTAGCGCCAGCGGCGCCAGATATTGCCCAACCAACCGTGCGAACTAGATCTACACGTATTCCGGATAACCTTGAAATTTCAGGTGCAAAAGATGCTGCCCGTAAAGAAAGACCTAGATTTGTACGCTGAAAAATCAGGGTTAAAGCGATCATAAGTAGAAGAACAATCCCAAGAATCAAAAGGCGCAGTGGAGAAAGAGCGATGCTTTCACCTGAGACGATAAATCCCTTGTCTGAAAGTGGCGGCGATAAAACTCCAATTTTCTCTCCGTAAATAAAGTGAAGAACTGCTTTCATAATTCCGAGGATGCCCAGCGTTGCAATAATCGGTAAGAAAATTTCCTGGTTCTTATCACCAGAACGCTTGAGTAACGGACGTAAGAAGAAGTATTCAATAAAGGCTGAAAGTGCCGCACCTGCCAACATAGCGACGGGCAGAGCGATCCAGAATGAGCCAGTGATTTCCAAAATTGTAGAACCGACAAAGGTTGATGCCAAAGCTATTCCACCGGCAGCAAAGTTAACTACGCGCGTGCTGCGCCAGACAAGCACAATTGCGATCGCCATTAATGAGTAGATAGAACCGGCGGTGATGCCGATTAGCAGAGTATTTACAAATTCAAACATTGTTAGAACCCCAAGTAAGCAGCGCGCACTGCGGGATCATCTCTAAGCGCAGCTGCGCTACCTGTCGCGGCAATAGAACCAAGATTTAAAACGATTCCGATATCAGCAATCTTTAAAGCGCCCATCGCATTCTGCTCAACTAAAACCACAGTTAATCCAAGTGAATTTGACAGATCGCGAATTGATTGGAAAATTTGTTCAACTACTAGAGGTGCCAACCCAAGTGAAGGCTCATCGAGTAAAAGTAATTGCGGCTTGGACATCATTGATCGACCGATCGCCAGCATCTGACGCTCTCCACCAGAAAGTGAATCAGCGCGCTGTGTAAGACGCTCACCTAAGCGCGGAAAAAGTTCAACCACTTCTTTCTTAGATTGTGCTGACTCTTTACGATTACGACGCCAGAGCGCACCTAAATCTAAATTCTCAGAAACAGTTAGCTCAGGGATAACCGACTTTCCTTCACTGACGTGCGAAATTCCGTGGCGCACCAGCGATTCTGGCTTTGAATGTAAAACATTGAGATCGCCCCAAGTTGCGCTTCCCTCTGTTGCTTTATTTAGCCCAGAAAGGGTGCGCAAGAGAGTGGTCTTTCCGGCACCATTTGCGCCGATTACTGCGGCCAACTGGCCCTTCTCGATTGAGATAGAGACACCGTGAAGTGCGCGAATTGCTCCGTGATCAACAGTTAAGTTCTTAACTCTTAACATTACGCCACCCCGGTTCCGAGGTAGGCAGCGATTACCGCTGGATCGCGTCGCACAGTTTCAGCAGCGCCACTTGCAATGACTTCACCAAAGTTTAAAACATATAAACGATCGCAGACGCTCATTACGACATCCATATGATGTTCCACAATTAAAATCGACATAGTCGCAGTTAAGTTGCGAATTAAATTATTCATCCATTCAATATCTTGTGG
>CAXNDQ010000067.1:0-5197 GCA_964201275.1 Candidatus Planktophila sp.
TGCGCGATGACATGCTCGGAATCTTTGGTGATCCTTCAGTTACGGGAAAGCCGGCAGGAGACGACATCCGCGAAGGTAAACGAACCGTGTTGATGGCGATGACCTTTGAGCGCGCCGATCAGGAAACCCGAGCGAAACTAAGCGCCGCACTCGGTCGCGCCGACCTAACCGCGGATCAAATCGAAGAGGTTCGTGATCTGATCACCGCAACAGGTGCGGTGAAAGTTGTCGAAGATCTCATTGATGGGCTACTTTCCAACGCGCTAACTGCCGCAAACTCTGCTGAAATTGCTCCCTCAGCCCGTGAGTTACTCACTGAACTCGCAACTAGCGCAATCCGTAGGAGCCATTAAATGACTGCCAGAGTTAAAGGACCAACCGATCACGTTGTCGTCGTCGGTGCAGGGTTAGCTGGATTAAGTGCTGCACTTCGTTTAGCTGGTGCTGGACGTAAAGTAACGGTTGTTGAACGCGAGAGCGTTCCGGGTGGGCGAAACGGTTTGCTAGAAAAAGATGGTTATTCATTTGACACTGGACCATCTGTATTAACAATGCCTTCGCTTATCCAAGATGCATTTAGTTGCGTTGGCGAAGATATGAAAGATTGGCTGGAACTTTCTCCGCTAAAACCGCTTTATCGCGCCTTCTATCACGATGGTTCACAGATCGATGTGCACGCCAATACCTCTGAGATGGAAGAGGAAATCCGTCGCACGGTAAGTGCTGAAGAAGCGCTGGGCTATCGCAGATACGTAGAATTTGTAACCAAGTTATACAAGTACGAGATGAACGATTTTATCGATCGCAATATTGATTCTCCGTTTAATTTACTTACCCCCAACTTGGCGCGCTTGATCGCACTTGGCGGATTTAGACGACTCTCCCCTAAAGTAAATCAATTCCTAAAAGATCCTCGTCTGCAAAAGGTTTATTCATTCCAGGCGATGTATGCCGGCGTTAGCCCACAACAAGCCTTAGCAATTTATGCAGTGATCGCTTATATGGATTCAGTTAATGGTGTCTTCTTCCCTAAGGGCGGAATGCATGCTGTTCCACGCGCACTAGCTGCAGCAGCAGAAAAGCACGGTGTAACTTTCAAATACAATACAACGGTCACAAAATTAGATGTCGAGAATGGACGCGCTAAAGCGGTAATCACCGACAAGGGTGAACGCATCGAATGCGATGTTGTCGTAATGAATCCGGACTTGCCAGTTGTGTGGCGTGATTTGCTTGGTAAAACTCCCCTATCGATTAAGCGCCTGAAGTACTCACCGTCTTGCGCCACTCTCTTGGTTGGGTCTTCCAAGAAATACGATCACGTTGCACATCACAACATCCACTTCGGAAAATCTTGGGATGGCGTCTTCGATGAATTAATCAAAAAGAAGACTTTAATGTCAGATCCATCAGTTCTAGTAACTATTCCTACCAAAGATGATGCTTCGCTTGCACCGGCAGGGAAAGAGAGTTACTACATTCTCTATCCGACCCCAAACTTGGATGCCGATATTGATTGGAATAAGCAAGCACGTCCATATCGCGACCACATGATTAAAACGCTTGAAGATCGTGGTTACACCGGATTTGGTGAATCAATCGAAACAGAAGTAATGACCACACCGCTTGATTGGCAGGCACAAGGAATGGAGCGCGGTGCACCGTTTGCTAGTGCGCACACCTTCTTCCAAACTGGACCTTTCCGTCCACGCAATATTGCAGCAGGTTTTGAAAACGTGGTCTTTGCTGGTTCGGGTACCCAACCTGGCGTGGGAGTACCAATGGTTTTAATCTCTGGTCGTCTGGCGGCGGAGCGAATCGTAGGTCCGGTTAAGTAAGTGAATGAGTTAAACGCTGCGCAAATTTTCGATCCCGAATTACGCGCATCTTACGAAGAATGTAAGCGTTTAAATTCCCTGCACGGAAAGACTTATTATCTCGCCACGCTTCTTCTTCCTGCGGCAAAGCGACCATTCGTTCACGCCTTGTACGGCTTTGCAAGATACGCCGATGAAATTGTTGATGATTTAGCATCCACGCTCTCACCTGCTGAAAAGGCAGAAGTTCTGCGGAAGTGGAGTTCAGAAGTTTTAGCGGGACTCAAATCTGGTTCAACTAGCGATGCTGTAGGTAAAGCGCTAATCGATACGGTGCAGCGCTTTGCAATTCCACATCAACACTTTGTAGATTTTCTGCACTCCATGGAGATGGATTTGACCGTCACGCAATATAAAACTTATGAGGATCTATACGAATACGTTTATGGATCGGCTGCAGTAATTGGTTTGGAGATGGTTCCAATTCTGGGTGGCGATATCGTCAATTCTTTAGAAGCAGCCAAGGATCTTGGAGTGGCATTTCAATTAGCGAATTTTATTCGTGATGTCGGTGAAGATTTAGATCGTGGCCGGATTTACCTACCGTTAGATGAGTTAGCAGCACACGGCGTAACTCCTGAAATGCTCTATGCCCGCAAGTTAACCCCCGAAATTGTTAGTGCGCTAAAGTTCCAAATTGCGCGGGTAAGGCAATTGCAAAAGGCGGCAGAGCCTGGCATCGCGCTCCTTGATAAGACCAGCCAGCCATGTATTCGCGCCGCAAGTGAGCTCTACTGTGGAATAGTTGATGAGGTTGAAAAAATTGGCTATGACATTTTTAATAAACGCGCTAAAACCTCTACCTTTCGCCGCGCACGAGTTGCTGCACGTGCTTATGTAGATGCAGTTATAGCTCGCATCGGCTAAAGTAATAATCGCGGGAGCCGCTAATACGGCTGAGAGGATCTGAGATTCAGATCGACCGCTAGACCCATCCGGTAATGCGGATGCGGAAAGGAATAAATCATGTCAATCTTTAATTTCTTATCTGATGTCTTGATAACTATTTGGGGCTATGAACTTTCTTATCTAGAATTCGTCGCTGTAATCGCTTCGCTTATCGGCGTAGCACTTGGCATCACGGGTAAACGAATTACCTGGCCTTGGTGGGCAATCAGTTCAGTTCTCTACGGAATCCTATTTTTGCAATGGGAGCTATTTGCAAGTGCCGCGTTGCAGATCGTCTTTATCATTGCCGCAATATTTGGGTGGTTTGGCTGGGAACCAACAGGTGCTAAACCTGGTCCGCTTAAAAATAAATATCGCGTTGCTACTTTTGCCGCAATTATTCTGGCAACTCTGGCGCTTGCTCCAATCCTAAAGTCTTGGGGCGCAGCTTCAACATACGCTGATGCGGTTCTATTCTTTGGCTCACTTACTGCGCAAATTTTGATGGTCTATGAAAAGTATGAGAGTTGGATAATCTGGCTACTAGTTGATGCTGGTTACGTCGCCTTGTATGCCACACAGGATCTCTTATTTACATCACTGCTCTATGTTGCATTTACAGTTCTGGCGGCGTTGGGATGGGGTAAATGGTATGCAGCTCATCGAAGCGCTACTAGATCTATGTAGTACAAAAGAACGCCCAGTAATCGCTATTGATGGTCCAGCCGGTGCCGGTAAGACAACTTTGGCACACGAAATATTCTTGGCAATTTCACCAAGGATGTCGGTAAATGTCGTACATATGGACGATTTATATGACGGATGGGATAACGCTCTCGGTAAAGATCTAACAAAAGTTTTGACTTACGTAACTGATCAACATAAGCAAACGAAGTCAGCCAAAATTGATAAATACAACTGGGCCACATCTTCCTTTGAAGATAGCGAAGAATTGCCACCTGCTGACTTATTGATTCTGGAAGGAGTCGGCAGTGGCGATATGGCTATTCAAGATGATTTAGCTGCCCTAATCTGGATAGATATCGACCCCGAAATTGGCGTTAAACGAGTAATTGATCGAGACGGCGCAAAAGTAGTCGATGAGATGCGCAAGTGGCTTGGCACACAACAAGAATATTTCTCTCAACACTCAACGCGTGAAAAGGCAGATTTCATACTAACTACATAAAATTGTAGATATGTCTGACCTAACTGGCGAGCTAATTGATGGGCGCTATCAACTCATCCGCCAGATGGCAGCAGGTGGCATGGCCACAATTTATGAAGCGCTAGATACTCGCCTTGATCGTAGGGTCGCCGTAAAAATTATGCACCCGCATTTGGCACAAGATGAACAATTTGTAGAACGCTTTATTCGTGAAGCAAAGGCGTCAGCCGCCTTATCTCATCCAAATATTGTCTCGGTGCAAGATCAAGGTTGGAATCAGCACGGAAGCCCCGCAGTCTTCTTGGTAATGGAATTGGTCGAAGGGCATACGCTGCGTGAATATTTAAATGAGCAAGGTGCGCTTACCGTTGCCGCTGGAGTTAAATTCTTACTGCCAGTGTTAAGCGCACTTGCTGCGGCGCATAAATTGGGAATCGTTCATCGCGATATAAAGCCTGACAATATTCTTATCTCCAAAGAAGGAAGAATTAAGATCGCTGATTTTGGTTTAGCTAAGGGTCCACTTCTCGGAACCACGATGACCGCTGAGTCAAGCATTGTTTTGGGTAGCGTTTCCTATCTCTCCCCCGAACAAGTCCAGCGTGGAGTTGCGGATGCGCGAAGCGATGTTTATTCGGCCGGAATAACCGCCTTTGAAATCTTTACTGGTGAAAAACCTTATGCAGGCGATGAGCCAATTCAAATTGCTTATATGCATGTCAATGAGCGCGTTCCTCTGATGAGTACCAAGCGCAGTGGAATTCCACCTGAGTTAGACCATCTGATTTATCGCGCAACCAATTCTGATCCAGATGCTCGCCCCCGAGATGGCGCCGAATTCCACCAAGCGCTCACAGCAATTTCTCAAGCACTTGATCCAACACAGAAACAATTGAGTCTGGAGTTAGACATACCCATTGCTCCGATGCGCCCGGCATCGAAGAAACCATCTCGCCGAGAACGGGCGCGTATCGAAAAGGAAAAAACTGTGGCTTTAAAGAAGATGGATAACACTGGAGAAAACAAGAAGTCAGATGGAAAAGAGACGACCGCTCAAATTCGCAAAAAGAGAAAAGTCAGTAAACGAGTCCGACGTAATCGTTACATCGCCGCTGGGTTGGCTATAAGTCTCGGAATTTTTGGTTGGTATGCACTCGTGGGCCCGGGCTCCAAAGTTGTTGTTCCATCGATTGTCGGTGCCACCGAGAAGGAAGCCAACAAAGTTCTAACTCCGCTCGGGCTAACTTTAACAATCACTGAAAAG
>CAXNDQ010000068.1:0-5185 GCA_964201275.1 Candidatus Planktophila sp.
GCCGCAACGATCGCAACGATCTAGTGCATTAAGAGGTGTGGATTCGAGGATTACTTGCTCGGTCATCGCGCTCTCCATTCGCTTTAGGTGGGAAGTTGGTACTTCTATGGAACATCAAACCATGTCTGAATATTCCCCGCAGGAGATAATGCGATAAATAATGTTAATTTTGTGTTGCAAAACACCCATTCTCACTAGATATAGGGGATTTGCCAATATTTGAGACTAATTCGGCGCGTTCACGCAAGTACTTTGCAGAGGCGTCGGTAGCCTTTGCCTCCGTGGCGGTCAAGAAAAGTTCAAGCGATGCTGGAGATCAGCTAGATCTCACCGCTATCGGCGACGCCCCAGATTCTTATACCGCCAAAGATTTAGCAGTTCTTGAAGGCTTAGATGCCGTTCGCAAACGTCCCGGAATGTATATCGGCTCCACTGATTCACGTGGATTGATGCACTGCCTTTGGGAAATTATTGATAACTCAGTTGATGAATCACTCGCGGGGCATTGCAAGAAGATTGAAATCAATTTAGAAGCAGATGGTTCGGTTGAAGTCCACGATGATGGCCGCGGTATTCCAGTAGATAAAGAACCAAAGACTGGTTTAACTGGCGTTGAAGTTGTACTTACAAAATTACACGCAGGTGGAAAATTCGGTGGCGGATCTTATGCCGCATCCGGTGGTCTGCACGGTGTTGGCGCATCTGTTGTTAACGCACTCGCTGAGCGCCTTGATGCTGAAGTAGATCGCAACGGCAAAATTTATTGGATGTCTTTTAAGCGCGGAGTCGCTGGTATTTTCGATGGCGATGGACCGAAAGCAGAGTTCACTCCACAATCAGGCCTGCGCACAATTGGAAAAGTTTCGGCAAAAGTAACGGGAACGCGTATCAAGTGGTGGTCTGATCGCCAGATCTTCTTAAAGGAAGCAGCCCTTGATATTGAAGAAGTTTACGCTCGCGCGCGCCAGACATCGTTCCTAGTTCCAGGGTTGACGCTGATTGTTAACGATAACCGCACCAAGGCTGCAACAACTCAAACTTTTTATCACAAAGGTGGAATCTCCGAGTTCTGTGAATTTTTACAACCAGATGAACCAGTTGGTGAAGTAATCCGCATTTATGGCACTGGGCATTATCAAGAGACCGTTCCGGTGTTGGACGATAAAGGCCACATGGTTTCAACTGAAGTAGAACGCGATATGGAAGTAGATATTGCGATGAAGTGGGGCAACGGATTCGATGCCACCTTGTCGTCCTTCGTAAACATTATCGCCACTCCAAAGGGCGGAACCCACGTACAAGGTTTCGAACGCGCGATCACCAAGGCATTTAACGAAGCGCTGCGCTCTAGCGGAACGCTAAAGAAGAACGAGATTGATGTTATTAAAGATGACATTATGGAAGGCCTCACCGCCGTCGTCACCGTGCGCATGTCTGAACCGCAGTTTGAAGGACAGACCAAGGAAGTTCTCGGCACAGCCGCTGCAACCCGAATCGTTTCTGCAGTCGTTGCCGATAAGTTAAAAGAATTCTTTAACACCACTCGCCGGATCGATAAGGCCAATGGCCGATTGATTATGGAGAAGGTGGCCGCCGCTTCTCGCACTCGTATTTCGGCACGCACACATAAAGATTTGCAACGTCGCAAGAACGCACTTGAATCTTCAGCGCTTCCTACGAAGTTATCTGATTGCAGATCCGAGGATGTAACTCGCACAGAGCTCTTGATCGTGGAAGGTGATTCCGCACTCGGCACCACAAAAGCCGCGCGTAACTCGGAATTCCAAGCGATTCTGCCGATCCGCGGCAAGATCCTTAATGTTCAGAAAGCATCACTGTCACAGATGCTCGATAACTCCGAATGTGCATCGATCATTCAGGTAATTGGCGCAGGTTCTGGAAAATCTTTTGAACTAGCCGATGCGAGATACGGCCGCATTATCTTGATGTCAGATGCGGACGTGGATGGTGCACATATTCGCTGTTTATTGCTCACACTTTTATATCGCTATATGAAGCCGATGATCGATGATGGTCGCGTATTTGCGGCGATTCCACCTCTGCACCGCATCGAATTAATGGGTAGCGGCGGCAAAAAGGGCGAATACATCTACACATACTCAGATGATGAGATGAAGAAGTTAACTGCAGAGTTTAAGAAGGCCGGCAAGAAGTGGAAAGAACCAATCCAGCGCTATAAAGGCCTTGGTGAAATGGATGCTGACCAGCTTCGTGAAACCACAATGGATCCAGATGCCCGCACACTTCGCCGCATCACAATCTCAGATGCCGCAGCGGCTGAGGCTATGTTCGAGCTTTTGATGGGTAATGATGTTGCGCCACGTAAAGAATTTATCTCAACAGCCGAAATCGATCGCGATCGGATCGACGCTTAACTAAGCTTTGCCTTTTCTTGATCAAAATACTTGGCTTTACGGGAGTCTCAGCACCTAAAATAGTTTTGCACGCAGAGTTTTATTCTTCGTCTTAGCCGGTGCGCTTCTTTCTATTGCTCCTGCGAGTGCCGTTGAAATTTGTCTCAAACACCGCAGAACTCCATAAGTGGAAAGCGTCCATATTCGTCGATTCCTCTATAGCCATCGTGCATTTGCTGGGCAATTCTTGTTAACTCAAATGCGTTTGGATTATAATTTGATTCATCACGAAATATATCTGCTGCAAGTTGCATCTCACTTTTGTATATTTCGATATCAGATTGGCTATCTCTCGACGTTAAATAACGTGGGTCATGGTGGCTTATGGCAATTCGGACATGGTCGCACGCATCGGCCATTCCATCGTAGTTACTTTCAGAACTAGTGTCATAATCTTGAGGTACTTCACTAGACGAAACCACATTGGGAAAATTAACATAGATTCCATACCCGATTCCCAAAACGGCTAAGAGCAAAAAGATGATTGCCCAAAGAGAAGATTTAGATTTTTTGTTCTTACGGCTTATCTTTGTAAAATCGCTCGAATTTGCTGAAGTGAGGCCATTTCTTTTCTTTCCGCACCCAGAGCAGAAGCTACCTGAAGTTGCGAATTTGAATCCACATGCGCTGCAATATGAATCAGAACCATACTCGCGAGGAGTTTCTTCCCGCATTTCCGTCTCGCCTATGGCTGCACCCCAAGCTAATGCTGCATCTAGCTTTGCTTGCTTTTCAGCTTCTTTTCGGTTCTTATTGTTTTCTGCTATTTCAGAAAGGCGTTTTCCGAATCCGGCATCGGCGACTGGCTCGGTGAATGAATTTTCTAATTCAGCCTTGTATTTTAGTTCGTCACAATGCAAGCAACGTGTGTGTCGCTTGGGCAATTCTCGACCACACTCAGGACATTGGTTATTGGCCATAATCAAATAGCCTCCTCTTCCCAATCACAAATGAAGCCTAATTGATAACTAGTCCAAATGAAGTGGTTGATAACAATAACCCCCCTTTTCTGTCTGACGAGGCTGGGAGCAAGGATAATTCGTCGGAAGAACCCTACGTATACTCAGAAGAAAAGGTAGAAATCGCTTCCTCGACTATTTTAGTTAATCGATTGCTACTAGATCGAAGTACTCGTCTTTCCAAATATCTTCATCGCCATCAGGCAGCAAGATCACTCGCTCTGGCTTAAGGGCTTGGACTGCACCTTCATCGTGAGAAACCATGATTACTGCGCCTTGGTATTCACCGAGAGCACCCAGGATCTCTTCACGAGATGCGGGATCTAAGTTATTCGTTGGCTCATCAAGAAGTAGAACGTTTGCGGCAGAGACAACGAGGGTTGCGAGTGCTAAACGAGTTCGCTCGCCACCAGATAAAACCTTGACTGGCTTATGAACATCATCGCCGACGAATAAGAATGAGCCGAGAACGTTGCGGGCTTCGGGTTCGCGCAGGTCATCTTTAGAAGACATCATGTTTTCAAGAATGGTGCGTTCGAAGTCGAGCATTTCGTGTTCCTGGGCGTAGTAGCCAAGTTTTAAGCCGTGTCCGTGTTCAACTTTTCCGGTATCGGATTCAAGTTGGTTTGCCAAAATCTTTAAGAGTGTTGTCTTACCGGCACCGTTAAGGCCCAAGATAACCACGCGCGAGCCTTTATCAATAACGCACGAAACATCGGTAAAGATTTCAAGTGAGCCATAGTTCTTGGAAAGCTCTTCACCCGATAGGGGAGTCTTGCCACAAGGAGCTGGAGTTGGGAAACGTAACTTTGCGACCTTATCTTTGACGCGAACATCATCGAGTGATGAGCGAAGTTTTTCAGCGCGACGTAACATTCCTTGGGCGGCTGTTGCTTTAGATGCTTTAGCGCGCATCTTCTCGCCTTGCTTCTGCAAGATTTCGGCTTTCTTTTCGGCGTTAGCGCGCTCTTTCTTGCGGCGATGCTCATCTTGTTCGCGCTGTAATAAGTACTGTCTCCAGCCGAGGTTATAAACGTCAATAACGTTACGGTTGCCGTCAATGTAGAAGACCTTGTTTACAACTTGTTCAATCAAGTTCACATCGTGAGAGATGATTACGAGACCACCTGAGTAGGTGCTTAGGTAGTTGCGCAGCCAGACGATCGAGTCTGCATCTAAGTGGTTTGTGGGCTCATCCAGCAGCAGCGTTTCTGCGCCAGAGAAGAGAATGCGCGCCAGTTCAATACGACGACGTTGTCCACCAGATAACGTATCTAAGCGATTACCAAATACTGCCTCTGTTACACCAAGTGATGTTGCGATCGCTTCGGCTTCTGCAGTTGCGGCATAACCACCAGCTGCTTGGAATTCAGCATCTACACGGGTGTAACGCTCCATCGCTTTTTCAAGAGCGGCGCCTTCAGTAGTGGCCATCTCTTCTTCAACTTGGGTCATACGTGCAGCAATTTGATCTAAATCGCGAGCGGATAAAATTCTTTCAATTACAGTTCCTTGATCTTCGCCAGTGCGTGGATCTTGTGGCAGGTATCCGATTTTGCCGGTACGAATAACTGCGCCGCCTGCAGGGAGAGTTTCACCAGCTAATACTTTGGCGAGCGTTGATTTACCAGCGCCGTTTCGTCCAACGAATCCGATGCGATCTCCGTGATTGATGCGAACTGTGACCCCTGAGACCAGAAGGCGCGCACCCGCGCGTAGTTCAAGAGCATTTGTGGAGATCATTTGACCAAGTCTCCCACAGTGGGGAAATTAAACGAAATTAAGCAGCGC
>CAXNDQ010000069.1:0-5146 GCA_964201275.1 Candidatus Planktophila sp.
TTCAGCTTCACAAAGGGCGCACCTTTGACACGATTACCCAAGTTGAAGCAATTAAGAATTACGGTGAAGCGCTAACTGAGGATTACCAGCGCTGGACAATTGCTTCAGCGATTTTAGAAACTGCAGAGAGATTTACTTCGCAAGAGTACGAACCAGCTCTGCAAGAGTTTCAATTAGTTGTTGGCGGAATGAAGGCACTGGCTGAAAGTCGCTATGACGCATCCTTGATACTTGATGCATTTCTACTTCGCTCACTTGCGATCGGTGGTTATGCACCATCAACTTCAAATTGTTCGCGCTGTGAAAAACCAGGGCCACATCGCTACTTTTCTTTAGTTGGCGGTGGATCGGTATGTGCTGAATGTCGCCCATCGGCGTGCGCGACACCTGCCCCTGAAACACTCGAACTATTGGGTGCGTTACTGAGCGGTGATTGGGAAGTGGCCCAAGCAAGTGAAGCCCGCAATCGCCGAGAGGCTAGTGGTTTGGTAATCGCTTACTTACAATGGCACCTAGAACGCGGGCTGCGCAGTCTGCCGATTGTGGAGAGAGTTTAAAAGTTGAGCAATAAGATTGAAGTTCCAGAACACATCGCAATCGTGATGGATGGCAATGGGCGCTGGGCAAAAGATCGAGGCCTAGCGCGAACCGCCGGACATGAAGCAGGCGAAAAAGTTCTCTTTGATTTAGTTGAAGCGTCAATCGGTTTCGGAGTAAAAGAGTTAAGTGCATATGCCTTTTCAACTGAAAACTGGAAGCGCACTCCAGAAGAAGTTAAATTCTTAATGGGTTACAGCCGCGATGTATTACGCCGCCGCCGCGATCGTTTAAACGAAATGGGCGTAAAGATTCAGTGGATTGGTCGTCCTCAAAGGCTATGGAAATCTGTAATTTCTGAGCTTGAAGAAGCCGAAGCGTTAACCAAGAAGAACAAGACCTTAACTTTAAATATGTGTGTTAACTACGGCGGTCGCGCCGAGATCGTTGATGCCACAGCCGCGCTGGCGCGAGATGTAAAACGTGGCAAGTTAAAGCCCGATGCGATTACCGAAAAGACTATTGAGAAATATCTTTACTCACCGAAGATGCGCGATGTTGATCTCTTCTTGCGCTCATCAGGGGAGCAGCGCACCAGCAACTTCTTACCTTGGCAATCGGTCTATGCCGAATTTGTATTTATGGATGTGCTTTGGCCAGATATGACGCCAAAACAATTGTGGAAAGCGATCGAGATTTATTCGGAGCGCGATAGGCGGTTCGGCAAGGCTTAGCACTTGGTGCAGAGACCAAAGATCTCTGCAGTATGTCCGACATCGCGAAAGCCATGTTCTTCAGCCATCATCTTCGCCCACTTTTCAATTGCGCCACCTTCAATTTCAACGGTATCGCCGCAACCTTTGCAGACTAAGTGATGGTGGTGGGCTTCTCCGCATAAACGGTAAATAGCTTCACCATCATCGCGGCGCAGAACATCAACGATCTTGTCGTTGACCAAACTCTGCAGCGCGCGATAGACAGTGGTTAAACCGATGCTTTCGCCTTCACGTTGCATCAGTCTGTAAATTTCCTGCGCGCTGGCAAATCCGCCAGCGCGCTCAAGGGTGCTCAGAACCCTTGGATTGGATCTAGACATTACTTATTCTTTGGCTCTTCGTGATCGTGCTCAGCTTCATCGTGATGGTCATCTTCTTCGTGATGGTCATCTTCTTCGTGCTCAGCTTCTTCGTGAATAGAACTCTGGCTACCGTGAGAATGTGCATCTCCGCTATGTAGATAGCTGACTAGCCCCCACATAATAAATACTCCAAGAATCGTTGAGAGAATGGTTAGCTTTGAAGAGTGACGAGAATGCGCCTCTGGCAAAATATGTGAAGTTGCAAGATAAATGACGATTCCGGAGAAGACTGCAAGATAGATCGCAATCAGATTATCTCCGAGCACCAAAGTAGTTCCTAGAGCGGCGCCGCTTACTCGAGCAATTGCATCGACGCCAAGTAGCCAAACTCCTTTACGAGTCCATTTGCCACTCTTGACTAAAAATGAAACGGTATTTAAGCCATCACTAAATGCGTGAACCAGAAGTGCAATGAAGACTGCGATTCCTAGATCTGTACTAACTTTGAAGGCAACACCGAGTGCTAGACCATCTAGGAAAACGTGCCCACCCATAGCGAGAGCGCCAAGCGCGCCAGCGACATTGGATGTGTGCTTATGGTCATGTCCATAATCCGACTCTGCTGGTTCGTGTGAACCAAAGAGTTGTTCATAGAAGTGAAGAAGCAAGAATCCGGCGATCAGGGCAACAGAAACCGCTGGCGCGTGGAAAATTTCTTGTGTTCCAAGTTCAAAGACTTCTGGCAGTAAATCGAAGGCGACCAATCCGAGTAATAGACCTGCGGATAATCCGAGAACTAAATGGAGGCGGTCCTTTGATTTAATAGCGAGAAATCCACCTGCTGCAGTTGCAATGGCTGTTATGGCGGCCAAGCCGATAGCGATATTCATACCCAGAAGATAGCACAAATGAAAATGATTTTCATTACCATTGAGCAGCGCCCTAGGCTGAAGCCATGATCGCAATCGCCAGATTTGAGCTTCCCCTGAGCCAGGCAGAAGAATTTCGCGCTGAACTTGAGGCGGTAAAGGCGGTTTTATCTGAAGCGGCAGGATTTCGGAGCGGCACGATCGGCCAAAATCTTGATGAGCCAACGCTCTGGGTTTTGACCACCGAATGGGAGAACGTTGGCTCATATCGCAGGGCGCTGAGTTCAACTCGCGCAAAGTTAGAGGCGATTCCAGTTCTCGCTCGCGCAATCGATGAGCCCGGAGCGTACGAGTAAACTAAGCACACGATTGCAACGCCCGTTGCTTTTCGCCGACAGCCAGCCGGATGGGAACTTGATATGGCCGTAGATCGTTTAGAAAATATTGTTTCACTCGCAAAGCGACGTGGATTTGTTTATCCCTCATCAGAAATTTATGGCGGACTTCGCGCCTCTTGGGATTACGGCCCACTTGGAGTTGAACTCAAGAACAATGTAAAGCGCCAATGGTGGAAATCCATGGTGATGGGTCGCGAAGATGTTGTTGGTCTCGACTCTTGCGTCATCTTGGCACGTGAAGTTTGGGAAGCCTCCGGACACGTTGCAACATTTAGCGATCCGCTAACTGAATGTACTGCTTGCAATAAGCGCTATCGCGCAGATCATTTGGAAGAAGCGTACGAAGCAAAACATAAGAAGAAACTTGAATCACTTGCCGATATGAACTGTCCTGCGTGCGGTAACAAAGGCCAATTCACTACTCCAAAACAATTTTCAGGTTTGCTAAAAACTTTCCTTGGACCAGTAGAAGATGAATCAGGTCTTGCTTATCTCCGTCCTGAAACAGCGCAAGGCATTTTTATCAACTTTGATCAGGTAATGACGACATCACGTCGCAAGCCACCATTTGGTATCGGCCAGATTGGAAAGTCATTCCGTAACGAAATTACGCCTGGAAACTTCATTTTCCGTACCCGCGAATTTGAGCAGATGGAAATGGAATTCTTCGTTGTGCCAGGCACGGATGAAGATTGGCACCAGTACTGGATCGATACTCGCCTGGCTTGGTACAAGGATCTCGGAATTAATCCAGATCGTTTGCGAATTTATGATCATCCAAAAGAGAAGTTGTCACATTATTCAAAGCGCACTGCAGATATCGAATACAAATTTGAATTCGCTGGTACCGAATGGGGCGAGCTCGAAGGTATTGCTAACCGCACCGATTTCGATCTAAAGGCCCACTCTGCGGCATCAGGAAAAGATCTTTCCTACTTTGATCAAGAGAAGAACGAACGCTGGACCCCGTTTGTAATTGAGCCTGCGGCGGGCGTAGACCGTTGCGCGCTTACCTTCTTAATGGATGCATTCACTGAAGATGAAGCGCCAAATGCCAAGGGCGAGATGGAAAAGCGCGCAGTACTGAAGCTTGATCATCGCTTAGCACCAGTAAAGGTTGCTGTTTTGCCGCTATCGCGCAACGCCGATCTTTCACCAAAGGCGCGCGATCTCGCTGCGCAATTACGCAAAAACTGGAATATTGATTTTGATGATGCCGGTGCGATTGGTCGTCGCTACCGTCGCCAAGATGAAATCGGAACTCCATATTGCATCACCATTGATTTTGAAACTTTGGATGATCAAGCAGTAACAATTCGCGATCGCGACACAATGGCGCAAGAGCGAATTGCACTCGATCAAGTAGAAGCATGGCTTGCTCCCAAACTTCTCGGTTGCTAACAAGTGGCTTTAACTCTGCCACTTGCAAGTGGTGACCACGTAATAGATCCACCGGTGGTGCTTGCGCCGATGGCGGGAATTACCAACTCTGCTTTTCGCGCACTTTGTCGTGAACAAGGCGCTGGTTTATTTGTCTCTGAAATGGTTACTGCGCGCGCTTTAATTGAAAGACGACCAGATACCTTGCGCATGATTGCTCCTAGCGCCGGCGAGTGGCCACGTTCAGTGCAGTTATATAGCGTTGATCCACACACGATGCGCGCTGCCGTGACAATGATTGGTAAAGAAAATTTAGCGGACCACATTGATATGAACTTTGGTTGTCCGGTTCCGAAGGTAACGCGCAAAGGCGGGGGAGCAGCGCTTCCTTACAAACGAAAACTCTTTGCGGCGATCGTTGATGCGGCAGTACAAGCGGCGAAACCATTTGGAATTCCCGTAACGGTGAAGATGCGTATTGGCATTGACACTGATCACCACACTTACTTAGAAGCAGCCAAGTCAGCATCTGACAGCGGCGTTGCTTGGGTGGCACTGCACGCGCGCACCGCAGAACAAATGTATGAAGGAAAAGCAGATTGGTCAGCGATAGCGCGCTTAGTTGAGCACTTAAAACCAACTGGAACGCCAGTACTTGGCAATGGCGATATCTGGTCAGGTAGTGACGGTTTGGCGATGATGAAAGAGACGGGTTGTGCTGGTGTTGTGGTTGGACGCGGATGTTTAGGGCGTCCGTGGTTGTTTGCTGATTTAGTAGAAGCATTTAATGGCGGCGATAAGAAAGTTCTGCCGAGCCTGCATGAAGTCCGTGAAGTTATGTATCGTCATGGTGAATTAATCGTTGATTACTTTGAATCAGAAGA
>CAXNDQ010000070.1:0-5074 GCA_964201275.1 Candidatus Planktophila sp.
TTGATCTTGATGGTCTCGCCAGTAAATGGGTTGCGGCCCATACGTGCTTTGCGATCGACCTTCTTGAACTTACCGAAATCGTTGATCATTACATCTTCACCCTTTGACATGGTGCGTGTAATTGTGTCGAATACGATTTCTACAGCGTGCGCTGCTTCTTTCTTGCTGTCGTTGAAGTGTGGGGCCAACGCGGCAATAAATTGTGCCTTATTCATCTAAATCCCCTTAGATTTACGCGTAAATTAAGCATTTGCTTAACTTGTGGCTAAAACTTAATCCTTTTTATAGGGTGATAGCGATATTAACGCGGGCGTGTCGCGATTTAATATTTCTTAGAAATCGCAATTTTTATGCGTAAAAAACTCTCATTTACAAGTTGAGAGTTAATCATAGTTAACTCACCCCATCAATAAAGTTGGCGTTTTACGCTGGTTTTTAACTTAGCAAAGCAGATTTAGATTGAAAAAATACTGCCTAAATGCGAATAGGAAGTGTTTTAGGCTTATAACTTGCGCGTTTTGCCTCGTAAGCATCGATTGAATCGGTCTGCTTTAAGGTTAGCCCAATGTCATCGAGGCCTTCCATCAAGCGCCAACGGGTGTAATCATCTAATTCAAAGGCGATACTGGTTGAGCCGTAAGAAACTGTGCGCGAGTCAAGATCAACTTTTATCTGAGTGCTCGGATCTTTCTCAATAGCCACCCATAGCGCCTCAACGGCTTCCTGCGGCAAAATAACGGTGAGCAAACCACCCTTTAATGAGTTGCCACGGAAAATATCGGCGAATCGGCTAGAGATAACCGCTTTAAAGCCGTAGTTCTGCAGCGCCCAGACCGCGTGCTCGCGCGAAGATCCGGTACCGAATTCTGGTCCGGCAACGAGCACAGTTCCACTCTTATATTGCGGTTGATTTAAAACAAACTCAGGATCGTTGCGCCAGGCGGCAAAGAGGCCATCTTCAAAGCCGCTACGAGTAACTCGCTTGAGATATACCGCAGGGATGATTTGATCAGTGTCTACATTGCTGCGACGAAGCGGAACTCCGCTGCCGGTGTGTGAAATAAATTTTTCCATTTTTATCTACCTTTCTAGAAATTCTTAAAGATCAGCCGGTGATGAGAGCGTGCCGCGAATTGCGGTCGCTGCAGCAACTAGTGGACTTACCAAGTGGGTTCTTCCACCTTTTCCTTGGCGTCCTTCAAAGTTACGGTTTGAGGTTGAGGCAGAACGCTCGCCAACGCTTAATTGGTCGGGGTTCATTCCAAGGCACATTGAGCAACCTGCATTTCGCCATTCAGCGCCAGCGTCTAGAAAGACTTTATCTAAGCCTTCAGTCATAGCTTGTTGGCGAACTCGCTCAGAACCAGGCACAACCAACATGCGAAGTGACGAAGCAATTTTCTTACCTTCTAAGATCGATGCAGCAGCACGCAAATCTTCGATGCGCCCATTTGTGCAAGAGCCCAAGAAAACAGTGTCAATGGCTATCTTTTTCAGCGGAGTACCGGCGGTGAGACCCATATATTCAAGTGCGCGTTCTGCTGCCCCACGCTCTTCGGCATCCTTGATATCTGCTGGATTTGGTACAGATGCATTAAGTGGCAACCCCTGACCTGGGTTTGTTCCCCAAGTTACAAATGGTTCCAATTTATCTGCATCAAGAGTTATCTCTAGATCAAACTTGGCATCACTATCTGAAAATAGCGTCTGCCAATAACCTTGCGCAGCCGCGAAATCTTCTGGTGCATGCGGCTTTCCCTTGATGTAATCAAAGGTCTTTTGATCAGGTGCAATAAGTCCGGCACGAGCGCCAGCTTCAATTGACATATTGCAAACTGTCATGCGGCCTTCCATTGAGAGTTCGCGAATCGCAGATCCACGATATTCAATTATGTAACCCTGTCCCCCGCCGGTGCCGATCTGGGCGATGATCGCCAAGATAATATCTTTAGCAGTGACGCCGGTCTTTAACTTTCCTTCAACGTTTATCGCCATCATCTTTGGTCGAGTAGACGGAAGGGTCTGTGTTGCAAGAACATGTTCTACTTCTGAAGTTCCAATGCCAAAAGCGATCGCGCCAAATGCGCCGTGTGTGGACGTGTGTGAATCTCCGCAGACAATCGTCATACCTGGCTGAGTAATTCCGAGTTGTGGGCCAACTACGTGTACAACGCCTTGATCAGCATCGCCGAGTGAATGTAGACGAATCCCAAATTCTTTTGCGTTGTTGCGCAGGGTATCGATCTGCAATTTTGAAACAGGGTCGGCAATTGGCTTTAAAATATCTAATGTGGGTGTGTTGTGATCTTCAGTAGCAATAGTTAAATCAGGTCGGCGAACTTTGCGACCGGCTAGGCGAAGACCATCAAATGCTTGTGCGCTAGTTACTTCGTGAATTAGCTGCAGGTCGATGTAAAGAAGATCTGGTTCTCCCGCTGCTGAGCGAACGATGTGGTCATCCCAAATCTTCTCTGCCAGTGTTTTACCCATTTTTGATAATCCCTTTTCAAATATTGCATCTCATTAGATGGGATGCTAATCTCGCTGAGTGGATAGGAAGAATAGCGGAGTTGGCGTATTAGATAAAGCGGTGACCATTTTGGGAACCCTTGAATCAGGCCCGCATTCACTTGCCGAACTCGTTGCAGCAACTGGAATCGCACGCCCAACTGCCCACCGCCTTGCAGTAGCCCTCGAACACCATCGCTTAGTTACTCGTGATTTGCAGGGCCGCTTTGTACTTGGTCAACGCTCCGGTGAATTGGCCGCTGCCGCAGGCGAAGATCGCTTACTTGCCGCAGCCGCCCCCGCACTTGCCGCCTTGCGCGATGCAACAGGTGAATCCGCTCAGCTCTATCGCCGTCAAGGAGATATCCGCATCTGTGTTGCAGTTGCTGAGCGTTTATCTGGTCTACGTGATTCTGTACCGGTCGGTGCATCACTGACAATGCAAGCAGGTTCTGCTGCGCAAATTTTATTGGCTTGGGAAGATTCAGAAAAGATTCACCGCGGAGTAAAGAACGCGCGCTTTACCGCCGCACATTTAGCAGCAGATCGACGCCGCGGATGGGCACAATCTGTTGGAGAACGTGAAGCCGGCGTTGCATCCGTTAGCGCACCGGTTAAAGGTCCTAATGGAAAAGTGATCGCCGCAGTCTCTATTTCTGGACCGATCGAACGTTTAGGTCGCCAACCTGGGCGAGTACACGCAGCGGCTGTTGTTGCCACCGCTGCTCGCTTAACCGAGTATTTAACTAAGAGCTAGCATTTAATAGATCAAGTTCCTTTAGAACTTGTGAGATAACACCAAAGCCAAAGCCTTTTCGTTGTAGCAACGATTGAATTCTGCGGATCTGCACTTCTGGTTCAAGGCGCGACATGGTGTTGTACTTTTTGAAGGCGAGGTCAAAGGCGCTGCGGTACTCGCTCTCATCATCGATCTCATCAAGTGCTTCATCAATTGCGCTCTGCATTACGCCTTTTTGACGTAACTCCCCCGCGATAATTCGCTTCGAAATTTTCTTATGGTTATGGCGTGACTGAGTCCAAGCCTTGGCAAACTCTTCATCGTTAACGAGGCCGGCTTCTTGCAGTCGAAAGATAATTGCTTGCGCAACATCATCTTCTACGCCCCGGGTTTTAAGGTGAGCGAGAAGCTCGCCCTTACTTTTCGCACGAGTAACCAGAGCATTTAAAGCAATGGTGTGTGCTACTTCGTAAGGGTCAGAGCCTTCGCCGCCGTTCTTAGATTGCCTAGGAACCTTTACAAATTCCAGGCTAATTAGAAATCAACCTCTGCTGCTGCCTCATCGATCGCAGCAACGAGCTCGGCATCGACTTCAATCGGCACAAAGTGTGCGCGAATCTTCGATTCGATCTCATTTGCAAGATCAGGATTATCAATCAGGAAGGCACGTGAATTCTCTTTGCCCTGTCCTAGTTGATCTGCTTCGTAGGTGTACCAAGCGCCAGCCTTCTTCACTACGCCGATTTCAACGCCAAGGTCGATTAGTGAGCCTTCACGTGAAATACCAGTGCCGTAGATGATGTCGAATTCTGCTTGCTTAAATGGTGGAGCCATCTTGTTCTTAACGACCTTAACGCGGGTGCGGTTACCGACGGATTCGGTGCCATCCTTAAGGGTTTCGATGCGACGGATGTCGAGGCGAACTGAAGCGTAGAACTTAAGGGCTTTACCACCTGTAGTTGTTTCAGGTGAACCGAAGAAGACACCGATCTTTTCGCGAAGCTGGTTGATAAAGATTGCTGTTGTCTTTGATTGGTGAAGAGCGCCAGTGATCTTGCGCAGCGCTTGTGACATAAGGCGTGCTTGCAAGCCCATATGTGAATCGCCCATTTCGCCTTCAATTTCAGCGCGTGGAACGAGTGCTGCAACAGAGTCAACGACCACGAGATCAAGTGCGCCAGAGCGGATCAACATATCCATAATCTCAAGTGCTTGTTCGCCAGTATCTGGTTGTGAAACAAGAAGTGCGTCAATATCAACGCCGAGTTTCTTTGCGTACTCTGCATCGAATGCATGTTCAGCATCGATAAATGCGCAGATGCCGCCAGCTTTTTGGGCATTTGCAATTGCGTGCAAGGTAAGTGTTGTCTTACCGGAAGATTCAGGGCCGTAGATTTCTACGATACGTCCACGTGGCAATCCGCCGATACCGAGTGCGATATCGAGTGCGATTGAACCGGTTGGGATAACTTCAATGATCGCATTTTGACGATCAGACATCTTCATTACTGAGCCTTTTCCAAATTGACGTTCAATCTGGGCGAGCGCGGTGTCGAGCGCCTTTTGGCGATCGGATGTATTTTTCTCTTCGGCTTTACTTGCTTTTTCAGCAGCCACGTTTTACTCCTTTAGATAAGAACGTCTATGCATCTGCATATTCGTTGGTATTCGGCCCAGAAGGTACGGTGCTCCAACGACGGCCTACGAGGCTTATAGAGAGCCTGTGGGCGGAGGATGGAACCGCTCTGGTTGTGCAGGGATAACTTTATCCGAACATCTGTTCGAAAGGTATCAGGCTGGACCGACAACGCCTTTAGGCGTGTCGCG
>CAXNDQ010000071.1:0-4988 GCA_964201275.1 Candidatus Planktophila sp.
GTGAATCGAACGATACGCATTGGGCTATCTTACGCCCTCGTAACGCTCCCATTTGCATCGATATGAAAGATCGTTGCCTGCGGAGAATTCTCGGTTATCACTGTAGTCATCGCTGACTTCTCCCCCGCAATGACTACACCTTCGATTCCAGCTATTTGAGATGCAGCAGCAACTGTAAATACTGCTTGGACTGCATCTAGCGTCAGTGTTGGTGCAGAAATATTAATTGCAACATATGTTCTTCCAGTTGTATCGCGCAACGCCGCCGCTTGTTTAGCGCCAGTACGCGCCAGTGTTGAGGTAGCAAGAGTGGCTAGCTTTTGATCTTCTGGGTTTGAAAAAGTATTACTCATGATCTTCTAACGTTTCATCCTTTAATCGTTCAATAATTACACTGCTTATTTTACGTCTACGACCGACTGGACGCTCGGATGTAATCGACCAACCTGCAAGAGAAATCGTGCTTCCTGCAATCGGTACGCGGCCGAGTTTCTGGGCCATTAAACCGCCAATAGTATCTACATCTTCAAAGTCGGCTTTATCTATCTCGATCTTTAACTCATCTGCCAAATCTTCGATGTGCAGCGTCGCTTTTGCGCGAGCCTTATCTTCAGTTAACCAAGTAAATGCTTCGATTCCATCGTCGAACTCATCAGCAATCTCGCCAACAATCTCTTCGATAATATCTTCAATCGTGATGATTCCAGCAGTTCCACCGTATTCATCAACGACAATTGCTAGGTGGATCTGATCGCGCTGCATCTCTTTCAAAAGTTCTGCGGCAATCTTGATCTCGGGCACAAAGACGGCTGGGCGCATATGTTGCTCCACTTTTTCAGTCGTCTCTGATTCGTGATGATCAAGTGCGCGCTTTGCCAAATCTTTTACGTAAGCAAGACCAATTATGTTATCTAGACTTTCTCCTGCGACAGGGATTCGGGAATATCCTGAACGCAGCGCTAAAGAGAGTGCCTGACGCAAAGATTTATCGCGTTCAATCCAAACCATATCTGTTCGGTGCACCATCAACTCGCGCACCAGGGTATCTCCGAGTTCAAATACTGAGTGGATCATCTCGTGCTCATCAGATTCAACGAGTCCGCGTTCGTGGGCTTGATCTACTAAGTCGCGAAGTTCGGCCTCATTTGTAAATGGTCCGCTCCGAAATCCTTTACCTGGGGTCAGGGCATTACCGATTGCAATCAACAAGTTGGTAACTGGGCCCAAGATGAAGGCTAAGAAGTAAGCAACTGAGATTCCAGCACGTGCCCACTTATGTGGTTGTTGGCGACCCAAAGTCCGAGGACCAACACCGATTACTACATATGAGAGCACAACCATTATTACAACCGTCATTGCCATTGCTTGCGCAGATGAATATTGGCGCAATAGAGCAACGGCAAGCAGGGCAGCTGCAGTAAATTCGCAGATCTTTCGGACCAAGAGAAGTACATTTAAATAGCGAGATGGTTGTTGGGAGTACTTCTTAAGTAAGTGACCGCCACGCTTACTTTCTAACTCTTCGATCAAAATACGAGAAATAGAAGTGAGCGCTGATTCGGATGCGGCGAGAAAACCGGCGAAAGCAATTAGAACGATTATTGCGCTGATATTAAAGGTGTTCATGCTATAAATTTCTTTACGAGGCTCTCTTGCAAAGTAAACATCGCCTTCTCTTCAGCCGGGGTTGCATGGTCATAACCCAATATATGGAGCAAGCCGTGCGCTGCCAAAATAAAGATCTCGTGATCAATAGAGTGGCCGGCAGTCGCCGCTTGCTGTGCAGCCACAACTGGTGCAATAACGATATCGCCGAGGGTCACCGCTTCATTTCCTGGTTCAGGCATATCCATTGGAAATGAAAGAACGTCTGTTGGACCGCCTTCATCCATCCATTTGATGTGCAGCTCAGTCATCTCTTCGATATCTACAAAGACCAAATTGAGTTCGCAATCCGGGTTTAAATTCAATTCGACTAGCGCGTTCTGAAGCAAGTGACGCACACTTTCGGTGGGCACGAGTTCGCCAGATTTATTGGTTATTTCAACAGTCATTTTATATCTTTACGAGTTACGTATATTTCGAGGAGCAGATTTTGCTTCGTCATAGCTTGCATACGCCTTGACGATGTCGCCGATCAAACGATGTCGCACCACGTCTTCAGCGGTTAACTCCAAGAAAGCAATATCAGCAATGTCATTAAGAATATTTCTGATGACGCGAAGTCCGGAGTGAGCGCCATTTGGAAGATCCACTTGGGTTACATCCCCCGTGATGACCATCTTTGAACCAAATCCCAGGCGGGTTAAGAACATCTTCATCTGTTCAGGCGTCGTGTTCTGTGCTTCATCCAAGATTATGAATGCATCATTTAAAGTGCGACCGCGCATAAATGCCAACGGCGCTACTTCGATTACACCAGTTTGAATCAATCGTGGAATCGAATCTACGTCGATCATGTCGTGCAGAGCGTCAAAGAGCGGGCGCAAGTAAGGATCAATCTTCTCGCTTAAAGTACCTGGCAAGAAACCTAGGTGCTCGCCAGCTTCTACTGCCGGACGAGTCAAGATGATGCGATTTACCTTCTTGGCTTGCAGCGCAGCAACTGCTTTCGCCATTGCTAAATAGGTCTTTCCAGTACCTGCAGGACCGATTCCAAAAGTAATGGTGTTATCTTCAATGGCATCAACGTAGCGTTTCTGATTTGCAGTCTTTGGTCGAATTGTGCGCCCGCGGTTAGAGACGATATTTAGCGAAAGTACTTCTGCTGGGCTCTCTGCTGGTTCTTCTCCCAACATAGCGATACTACGAGTCACCGCATCAACTGTCAGCGTTTGGCCAGAGCGAATCACGACAATCATTTCAGCAAATAATTTCTCCAGAGCAAGGCAATCAATATGTGGTCCGCGCAGAGTTATCTCATTGCTGCGCACTGTGATATTTACACTTGGGAAAGCTGCTTCAATTACTCTTAAATTGGCATCGCCGGCGCCGATGAGTGAAACCATCGCAATTGCAGGCGGGATGGTGATCAGAGTTCGCTCCATATAGTCAGAGATACTACTTTTAACCGGGCGGCCAAGCGAGCCCACGGCCCCCTATTAGATGCATATGAGCGTGGAAAACGGTTTGGCCACCAGCTGCGCCGGTATTAAAGACGGTGCGATACCCAGTTAATTCACGTTCGGATGCGATCTGATCGGCTGCGGTGAAAAGTGCAGCGGTAATCGTCGCTGACATTTTCGCAAGGCCGGCCGCATTCTCGCTATGGATTGTTGGAATGATTAAAACGTGGGTTGGGGCTTGCGGATTTAAATCGTTAAAGGCAACTACGTTCTCGTTGCGAAAGACAATATCGGCTGGAATCAAACCGTCAATAATCTTGCAGAAAATGCATTCTGGATCAAGCGCCATAAGCTGACTATACCTTTACCAGATTTTAAGTGCAGCGTTTACGCCAGAAAGCGCCGCCATTCCCGCATGCGCCGAGCGGAAAATAGGGCGTCCCATTAGCGCAACCTGCGCGCCAGCAGCTTTAAAGAGCACCATTTCTTCATCGGTAATTCCGCCTTCTGGACCAACAATAAGAAGTGCTTTCTTAGCTCCTGGCTTTACAACATCTGTTAACTTTTGCGAAGCACCTTCGTGAAAGAGAATTGCTAAATCATAATTTGGAATTTCAGCAGCAATTTTTTTAGCATCTAACACACCCATTACAAAAGGAATTCTGTTGCGTCGCGTTTGTTTGCTAGCCTCGCGCGCAGTCGTCGCTAACTTCTGCATCAAATCTGGTGTGGCTTTGCCGATAGATCTAGTGGCTGCCCACAATAAAATTACATCGGCTCCGCCTGCGGTGTTTAACTCAATCGATTCTTTAATGCGATCGCCTTTAGTCAGCGCCTGTGCAACGGTAAATTCAACAGGGAGCGCTTCTTCGAAACCAGTTGAGATAACTCGCACAGTCATAGATTTCTTTGCAATGGCAATTACTTCAACTATCGACCAAGCACCTTGCCCGCTGGAAAGCGCTAGGCCATCACCAATTTGAGTACGCAATACGCGGATAGCGTGCCCAGCATCTTCGCCACCAAATTCGTATGTACTACCAACTGACGTCGGAAGGTCTGGAACAAAGAAGAGAGTAAGCATCAGCGTCCGAAGGCATCTCTAAATTTGCTGAAGAAACCTTGTTCGTGGCCCTTTATCTTTACATCCCCGGGCTTTTCCCCACGAGATGAAGCAAATTTGCGTAACAACTCTTCTTGATCACGGCTTAACTTATGTGGGGTCTGCACCTCAACGTGCACAATTAAATCTCCACGAGTTGCCGCACGAAGTCGCGTCATACCTTTACCGCGCACAGAAATCGTTGCACCGCTTTGTGTGCCTGGGCGCACTTCAACTTCGATTGGGCCGTCTAAAGATTCCACCTTTACCTTGGTACCAAGAGATGCCGCAGCGAAAGAAATCTCGATCGCAACGTGCAAGTTGTGGCCATCGCGAATCAAGAATGGGTGTTCGGCCTCAACGATTTCAACGTATAAATCACCTGCTGGCCCGCCGCCTGAACCGACTTCGCCACGTCCGGCAAGTTGAATGCGATTTCCAGTTTCAACACCCGCTGGAATCTTTACCGAAATATTTTGGCGTGCACGTACTCGTCCATCACCTGCACATTCGCGGCAAGGGTTTTGAATTACGCTGCCATATCCCTGACACGAACCACAGGGACGTGAAGTCATAACTTGGCCTAAGAATGAACGCTGCACTTGTTGCGTTTCACCGCGTCCCTTACATACCTGACACATCGCAGGAGCAGAAGAGTCAGCAGATCCTTGCCCGCTGCACTTGGTGCAAGTAACTGCGTTTTCGACAGAGATATCGCGCTCGGTGCCGAAACAAGCTTCATTTAAATCTACTTCAACGCGAATTAGCGCATCTTGTCCTTGGCGCATACGTGGACGCGGTCCGCGATTTTGTCCGCCCCC
>CAXNDQ010000072.1:0-4980 GCA_964201275.1 Candidatus Planktophila sp.
AAGTCCAACGTTGAATTCTTGATGCAGATCCAGAAGACAACTTCAGGTCCAAACGAAGGCTAAGCCTAGATTTGGCTAATCCCACCGTTTGACCGCAAGACTTTCACAAGGTCTTCACAAAGTCTGGGCGCAATATCTCCTTATCAGCAAGCCACCCGGTGAGCGATGAGGGAGTTAAAAATGTCAGCGAATAAGAAATTTATTGCAACTGCGATTATCGCAACATCACTATTTGGCGGAGTCTCATCCGCGTCTGCTGCAGATACTAAAGATGCAGCAATCGCTCGTGCTCAAGCACAAGCAGCGTTCCAATCACAAATGAGCGCTCATATCAACGCACACCGCGCAATTGTTGACGCACTCCGCGCAGCAAATGCCAAGGCGTTATCAGATTTTCAGGCAGCACTTGCAACAGTGACAACTGATGCAGAATTAAAAGCTGCCAAAGATGCACGCAAAGCGGCAGTAACAGCTGCAGTAGCAACGGCAAAGGCTGCGAAAGCTGCTTTGGTAAAACCAACAAAGCCAGCTAAAGCACCAAAGGCTTAATACTTCATATAGAGGGCAAGAAAACCGCAAGATCCGTGCTTGTCGAGCGCGGATTTTGCGGTTTTCTCTTTTCGCGAGAGGATAAGCACCTAGCCATATCCCATGGTGATGCCCTGGTTCACCGTGAAACGCGGACCCAGACATAGAAAAGGAAAACGAATGAAGCCAGAGATCCATCCAGAATATAAAGAGACCCAAGTAACTTGTGGTTGCGGTGAAAAGTTTGTAACCCGCTCAACTGTTGCTAGCGGATCTATCTACGTTGAAGTTTGTTCAGTCTGCCACCCGTTCTACACAGGTAAGCAGCGCATCCTCGATACTGGTGGACGCGTCGCTAAGTTCGAAGAGCGTTTCGGTAAAGCAGCAGCTAAGTAGCTTTCTAAAGAGACCGCTTCGCAGCCATAAAGGTTGCGGCGCGGTCTCTTTATTTTTATCTTGATTTTTACTGCCTGATCTACAGCTTTATCTATAGAAAGGAGAAGCCAAATGAGTAACGATCGCTTCGCATCCGCCCATGAAATGGTGCGCGAATATCAAGAACTTGAAAAACAGATGGCTGATCCTTCAATCCATGAAGATCAAGGCAAAGCCCGTCAACTCGGTCGTCGCTATGCCCAACTAGGCCCGGTAGTCGCTGGCTTTAACGCGTGGAAGTCTGCTGCGGATGATCTCGAAGCAGCGCGCGAGATGGCGCAAGAGGATGAATCTTTTGCAACCGAGATACCTGCAATGGAAGCCAGCGTTGAAGCCGCTGCAGATAAGTTAGAAGAGCTCTTACTTCCACGTGATCCTAATGATGATCGCGATGTAATTATTGAAGTTAAAGCAGGTGCTGGTGGAGATGAATCAGCGCTATTCGCTGGCGATTTAGTTCGCATGTATCAACGCTATGCCGAAAAGCGTAACTGGAAAGTTGAAATCATCGATATGACCGAATCGGATCTCGGTGGTTATAAAGATATTTCAATGGCGATTAAATCAAAGGGAACACCTGAACCCGGAACAACTCCTTATGCACGATTGAAATTTGAAGGCGGAGTACATCGCGTGCAACGCGTTCCAGAAACCGAAAGCCAAGGAAGAATTCACACCTCTGCAGCCGGCGTACTTGTGCTTCCTGAAGCAGAAGAAGTAGATGTTGAGTTAAATATGAACGATGTACGCGTGGATGTTTATCGTTCATCTGGCCCCGGCGGACAGTCAGTTAACACCACCGACTCTGCGGTGCGTTTAACTCACGTTCCCACTGGAATCGTGGTCTCTTGTCAGAATGAAAAGTCACAGCTACAAAATAAGGAATCTGCGCTACGTATTTTGCGCGCACGTTTACTTGCAGATGCCCAAGAGAAGGCTGAAGCTGCTGCAATGGCCGAACGCAAAAGCCAGGTTCGCACCGTAGATAGATCAGAACGTATCCGCACCTACAACTATCCGGAAAATCGTTTGAGTGATCACCGCGTAAATTACAAATCAAATAACTTGGATGCGGTTTTAAATGGTGAGTTAGATGATGTTGTTCAGGCACTTCTTGATGCCGATAAAGCTGCGAAACTTTCTTCTACGAATTAATTACGAAGATGAGCGATATCAAGCCCTTGTTGCGTTCGGCGAAAGAGCGGCTGGCCGCATCTGATATCCAAGAAGTCGATGCTGAACATTTATTTGCATACGTTCTGGGTATCACTCGAATGGATCTTCATAACTCGGTAAAGGTGGAAGCAACGCTAAAAGCGCTCGGTGATTTCGGGGTAATTGAAGATACCTTTGCCAAATTAATTTCGCGTCGCGCAGCGCACGAGCCGTTGCAGTACCTAACCGGCACTGCCTACTTTCGACATTTAGAGATCGAAGTTGGCCCAGGTGTTTTAGTGCCGCGACCAGAAAGTGAATTACTAGTTGATGCCGTGCTCAAGCACATTGCAAATTTAGAGAAGAAAACAGAAGGCGAGATTTCGGTAATTGATTTAGGTTCTGGCTCTGGCGCTCTAGCTCTGGCAGTTGCAACGGAAGCGCCACGTTCGCGGGTAATTGCTGTTGAAAAGAGCGCGGATGCAATTAATTGGTTGAAGAAGAACGTGGCAAAGATTTCCGAAAATGTGCGCGTAGTCGAAGGCGATGTCGTAGATGTTCTACCTGGAGTTAAGTGCGACGTAGTCATTGCAAATCCACCGTATGTTCCCAATAACCAAACTTTGCCGCGCGATGTCGCAGAACATGAGCCCCACATTGCACTCTTCGGTGGAGCCACTGGCTTAGAAGTGCCAAAGGTATTTATCGAGGCTGCAGCGCGATTGTTAAAGCGCGGGGGAGTCTTGGCGATTGAACATACGGAAGAGCAAGGTGGCGCAATCGATGCGCTGCTATCTCGCGACTTTATTGACATTGCACTTCATCAAGATTTAACTGGTCGTCCACGTTGGACTTCGGCGGTTAGGAAATAGATGGCACGCCACGATCTTTTGCAAGGCGATTTGTCTGAGCACGTCGCAACCGCTGTTACTGCTCTAAAAGATGGCTATGTAATTGTAGCGCCGCTAGAACATAGTTACGCACTAATCACCGATGCTTTTATGCACGATGCCGTGCGCGCGATGCACGTTTTACGTGGAGACGCGCTGGGAGTTGCTGCGCAAGTTGCAATTGCCAATCGAGATTACATTGATGGCATTGCTCGCGAAGTTTCCACCGACGCTCGACTGCTGATGCAGAATTTTTGGCCAGGTTTACTTTCATTAAATCTAAAACCTCAAGCTGGATTAAATTGGGATTTAGGTGATGGAAATACCCTTGATCAAATCAGTGTGCGAGTTCCTGATTCTCAATTCATTTTGGAAGTTCTTAAAAAGTCTGGACCAGTTGCGATCGCTAGCGCTGCACTAGTTGGAAACGCTGCAATTAGCGATCCCGCAGTTATTTCTTATTTGGATTCAGATGTTGCAGCAATTTTCACGGCTGGGGTGCTTCCCAACGGTGGCGCAAGTACCGTTATAGATCTCACAGGTATCAGAAAGCGGATCGTGCGGGAAGGCGCAATCTCAAGTGGCGAAATTACCGCCCTCGTACCCGACATTTCTCACCAGTAAGGCTTAGGCTAGCGCGCATGAGTTCAGAGACTTTTTACGGCCCTGATTTTGCGCTGCTAAGCCAACAAGACCCAGATATTGCAGCGGTTTTGTTATCTGAGTTAAAGCGCCAGCAAACAAATTTGCAATTAATCGCATCCGAAAATTTCACTTCTCGCGCAGTTCTTGCAGCACTTGGCTCAACTCTCTCCAATAAATATGCCGAGGGCTATCCCGGAAAACGTTATTACGGTGGATGTGAAGAGGTAGATAAAGCAGAAGTTATTGCCATTGATCGCGCAAAAACGTTATTCGGTGCAGAACATGCCAACGTACAGCCACACTCTGGTGCCAGTGCCAACGTCGCGGTTTATCAAGCATTTACTAAACCTGGTGACACCGTTCTTGCAATGTCACTGCCACACGGTGGCCACTTAACTCACGGATCACCAGTTAATTTCTCTGGAAAGTGGTTTAACGTTGAGTCATACGGAGTTCGCCAGGATAATGAACTAATTGATTACGACGAACTTCGTGACATCGCTATTCGCACCAAGCCAAAGATGATCTGCTCTGGAGCAACGGCATATCCATCGCTAATCGACTTTGAAAAGGTCCGCTCAATCTGCGATGAAGTAGGCGCAATTATGTGGGTTGATGCCGCGCACTTCATTGGATTGGTTGCCGGTAAGGCGATTCCATCGCCAGTTCCGTTTGCAGATGTTGTTTCATTTACTACTCATAAAGTTTTACGCGGGCCACGTGGCGGAATGATCTTGGCAAAGGCCGAACACGCAGCAGCAATTGATAAGGCAGTTTTCCCGGGCATGCAAGGTGGTCCAATTATGTCGGCAGTTGCTGGCAAAGCAGTGGCACTCGCTGAATGCGCAACCCCGGCTTATCAAAAGTATGCCAAGGATGTAATTGTTAACGCCAAAGCTTTAGCAGCGGCCCTTGAAACAGAAGGAATGCGCGCAGTCTCAGGCGGAACACAAACTCACTTAGCGCTTATGGATATTCGTGCCACTGGCGTTACTGGAAAAGTTGCAGATGAGCGATGTGGGTTGGCTGGAATTGTTATGAATAAGAATTCCATTCCTTATGATCCAGAGAAGCCAGGAATTACCAGCGGAATCCGCGTTGGAACTCCAGCAACAACGACACAAGGCATGGGCGTTGCGGAGATGAAGACCATCGCCTCTTTTATTGCACGCGCAATTAAGACAGATGATGCCAACACATTGGCGGCAATTAAATCTGAAGTACACACGCTAACTGCGCGCTTCCCAATTTACACAGCGTAAGGAAGCTATCGGGTGCGCGAATATTTAGTAACTCTGCTACTGGCCGCTGCGCTCTGTTACATCAT
>CAXNDQ010000073.1:0-4885 GCA_964201275.1 Candidatus Planktophila sp.
TTATCTTGCAGTTTCGCTCTTGATTTACCGAAAGAAAAGACTTTATTTCCACCTTGAGCATTGCTCATTAGGAAGAAGAATAAGAAACCAATTAGAAGGATTGGCAAGATTGTAAATAAGAAAGAAACGAATAGAGATTGTTTAGGAACGCTAACGTTCCAGCCTTTGGGTGGTGGATTGCCAGTTAGGGAATCAATAATTGTTGGCTCTTGGCGAGCAACGTAAGAAGATTCAACTTTACTTGAGCCTTCAATTAATTCACCTGGTTTTAGAATTAACTGCAGCTTCTGTGATCTATCAATAACAAGTGCGGATTCAACTTTTGACTGCGCGATAGCGTCAAGCGCCTGTGAGGTACCGATCTCGGTATAACGGTTTCCGACGCTTGAAATCTGTCCGAAAATTGTTACCCCGAGAATTGCAACAACTATCCAGAAAAGTGGACCACGAACGATTCGGCCAGCGCGAGTTGTTGGAGCTTTTTTCGCCACCTTTTTATCCTTTGTGACTTTATTTCCAGGTTTCTTCTTCAAGGGGTTTTTCTTCTCCATATTTATATTCGCATCCCTTATGAATACATGTGCTTAGCCAGCACACCGACGAATGAGAGATTGCGGTACTTCTCGTTAAAATCTAATCCGTAACCAACAACAAAGTCAGGTGGGATATCAAAGCCAACGTACTTGCAATCGACTTCGACTTTAGCTGCTTCTGGTTTACGTAAAATTGCCAGGATTTCCACTGACGCTGCACCGCGTGACATTAAGTTTGCGCGCAACCAAGAGAGGGTTAAACCAGAGTCAACAATGTCTTCTACAATCAAAATATTGCGTCCTGTAATATCGCGATCTAAATCTTTAAGGATACGAACTACGCCACTTGATTTAGTGCCAGAACCGTAAGATGAAACCGCCATCCAATCCATATCGATATGGCGTTGCATTGCGCGAGTCAGGTCTGCCATCGCCATAATTGCACCTTTTAATACACCGACCAGCAGTAAGTCGCGATCTTTGTAATCAGCATCAACGCGCGCTGCGAGTTCAGCAACTTTTGCTTGCAGTTCTTCTTCAGTAACTATTACGCGTTCAACATCTGTGCCGACAGCAGCTAGATCCACTTAAGGACTCCTTTAATATCAAATCTCTTTAGGAGATTTATGGGCGGGCTAAGAGCGAAAGTCTGCCCGAAATCCGAGCAACCTTCACACCACCCGGCAGGCTCGCCTCCCCTTGGCCACGCCAAGAAGTGACCAGCGCCTCGACGCCCGCGAGGTGGTCCGCGCTCACTGAGCCGCTGGGCGCGCCTGCTGCGTAGATCGCGGCTCGAAGTATGCGCGAGCGGATTGCCCGTGGCAGCTCGGCTAAGGCCGCGCAATCCAGGTCGCTTAAATCAACTCGCGAGATGACTGCCTGTGCCATCTCATCTAAAGCATCTGCATCGTCGCGCAAAATGGCCGCGCTTCGTGCCAAGGCGGCTGCAATTCCGGGGCCAATCTCTTCTTCCATTACCGGCATAACTTTATTTCGCACGCGTACACGAGAAAACTTTTCATTTGCATTGTGCGGATCGTTCCAAGGAGTTATCTCTGCTTCTACACACGCCGCAACGGTTTGCAATCTTGTTAATTGTAAAAATGGACGTGCGTATTTTCCATTAACAGTTGCCATCCCAGATAAAGATCGAGTACCAGAGCCACGTGCTAATCCAAGCAAAACAGTTTCTGCTTGATCATCTCTTGTGTGACCCAAGAAAACTTGTGAAGCGCCATATGCGTGAGCGATTGCATCTAGTGCGGCATATCTAGCGGTACGCGCATCTGCTTCTATTCCAGATTTTTCTACTACTGAAACTTTTTCAATAATTACTTCTTGATATCCCATCGCTTTTAATTGTTCTTGCACCTTCTTGGCTTGATCACCTGAACCGCTTTGCAATTGATGATCAATTGTTACTGCGATCAAAGTAATTGCTAAATTTGGAGCTTCTTTTATAAGCGCGTAAGCAAGTGCGAGTGAATCTGCGCCTCCCGAGACTGCAACAATCGCAGAATCTCCAGCAGTTAAATTCTCAAGAAATGGACGGACAGCGCTACGAAGTTCTAGCAGCGCCGAAGTCATGGGCCAACTCTAGACCCGACCACCGAATGGCATAAGCCCCTTGATGCTGTAAATGTTTGAATAAAGCAGGCCTTTACCTTTGGAATTTGCTTCCCACATCATTCCGTTGCCTGCGTAAATTGTTATGTGGTGAATTGATGAAATTGTTCCCTTATATGAGTAGAAAAGTAGATCGCCTGGAACTAGTTCGTTGAGTGAAACGTGCTGGGTATAACCAGCATAAAGTGAGGAGTTAAGGCGATCCCAGTTAGGCCAACCAAGTCCTGCTGATCTATATGCGGCATATACAAGGCCAGAACAGTCAAATGAATTTGGTCCTTCTGAACCCCAGATATATGGCTTACGCGCTAAGACTTGTTTCTTTGCAAAGGCCACCGCAACTGCGCGTTGCGCTTCGGTTGTACGAATAGTTGAACGACCCTTAAACCCTAAATCGGGCCACACTTTTTTCTGTCCGCCGGTATTGGCAGCGGTATTTGCCAAACTCTCTTCAAGTAAGGCAAGTGCCCGCTGTTGTTCAAGGGTAATTCGAACTCTTTTCGCGCTAGCTAGTTCGCGCGCCAACTTATCTTGGATGGCTTGTAACTTATCAACTTCTTTTTGTTGAAGATCTTTCGCATCATCAGCTACTTTTTTAGCCGACGCAACTTTTGCGGTTGCCTTTTCTTGAGCGACTTTTGCTTCATCCGCTTTCGCCTTTGCCTCGCGGGCAATTACTTCAGCCGCTTTGTATCGATCCAGAGCCATTGAGTTCTGTACGCCTAATTTATCTAGCGTTGTGATTTGATCGATTAAATCTTGTGGACCGTTGGAGCTTAGTAAGGGTTCGATTTCCGTAAGTGAGCCGCCCATAATGTAGGCACTCGCAGCCATCTTGCCGATTACACGATGCGCTGCGGAAACTGCTAGTTGAGTTTCAAGTGCATATGCTGCAGCAGCGACCGCGGCAGTTGTGGCTACTGCTAACTCTTTCTTCGCTTTTACATACAAAGCTTGTGCGGCATTTGCCTTTGCAGTCAACGAACGTAAGGTTTGATTAGCCGCCGCTAACTTCTTCGCCGCGGCATCTGCCACTTTCTTCTTCGCCGCTTCTGCTTTCTTGGCCGCCTCAATTTGCGCCAGGGTCGGCTTTGGAGTTGCCGCGATGGCAGGGGTAGTCGAAAGCGTTAGCCCAAAAATGATGGCAAACGCTGCGGCTTTACTGCGATGCGACACAGAACCCCCAACAAGTAAGCCCTCAGAATAAATCAGTTACCTGAGTAACTTCGGAGATTGCCTCAAGTGTCGCTAGTTGGATACATCTCTCTTGGTAAATAGAACCGTTGCTATGACCAAAGCAACGCTTACATAAATCGCCGAAAGGGATAGCGCGTGAGAATACGAAACATTTGGGCTTCCACCGGTCGCGATTGTTGAAAGCTGATTTCCGGGCAACCAATTTAAGGTGCTGGATTTAAGAGCACCGACAATGTTTTCGATAATCAATAACCAAAGAACACCAATTGAAATCGAACTAATCGGTGAGCGAAGAACTATTCCCAAAACCATCCCAATGATTCCAAACCCAAGAATTGATAGAAAGACATTTAAAAGAGTCTTAGCTATTTCTAGGCGACCATCAACGTTAAACCAGAGCTCAGTACTTACATTCTTGCCCCCGGCGAGAGCGTATGAAACCCCGATAGAAATAACGGCGCTAACTAGCGTCATAACTATCGCGAAAGTTTTCATGGAAGCTAACTTGCCAACCAATATTCTAATTCGGCCAGGTTGGCGAACTAAGAGATTTCGCAGAGTTCCAAGTGAATATTCTTGGGCGGTCTGGGCTGCAAAAACACAGAGTGCGATGATTCCAAGAAGACCACCAATACTTGAGAAAGATTGTGTAGCGCCGCTGGGTAAAGCGAGCATCTCACGCGTAATTTGCACACCACGATCGCCATTTCCCTGAGGCGAATCAATCATCAAGAAAAGAACAGATGAGACTAAAACGCTAAAGAAAGATACGGCACCGAGTGTGCCTAGAAGTAATGTCGGGCGGCGTAACTTGCGCCATTCGGCGAAGAAAATTCGGATGACGCTGCGAATCATTTCTGATCCCCTGTCATCTCAAAGAATGTTTCTTCCAAGTTTGGTACCTGCGGAGACAATTGAGTTATCAAAATTCCACTTTCAAAAGCTAATTTATTTAAAACTCCCGCCCATTCTGCCGGCCCTTCGATGTGCGCAGTTCCATCGCGCTTATGCGCTTTGTGGCCCGCATTCTGAGCTATCTCAATAATTCGCTGTAAATCTTCTTCACGTTCAGTTTTTACAATCATAAATGGTTGTTGTTGATCAAAAAGTTCTTGAATTGGTCCAGCGAAAACTACTTCACCTTTACGCAACATCACCAAGTATTCACTAATTAATTCGAGTTCTGATAACAAGTGAGAAGAAACAAAGACGGTGGTTCCGTTATCTGCAAGAGAGCGCAGTAATTGGCGAATTTCTTGAATGCCTTCCGGATCTAACCCATTGGTTGGTTCGTCAAGAATTAACAATTTAGGATTTGGAAGCAGCGCTGCGGCTATTCCTAAGCGTTGCTTCATGCCAAGTGAATAAGTCTTGTATTTTGATTTTCCACGATCGGCTAAACCAACTTGCTTGAGCAGTTGATCAACGCGCTCTTGCGGGAAACCACCAAGTGTTGCAAGCACTCGTAAATTCTCAGCGCCAGATAGCGCCGGATAGAAGGCGGGACCTTCAATCATTGCGCCAACGCT
>CAXNDQ010000074.1:0-4809 GCA_964201275.1 Candidatus Planktophila sp.
TAGGAAAGGAGGGCAGCGATGTCCAAGCACCGTTTCAATTCGCGCGCTCTTTGGACCCTAGTTGGCACCCTTCTGTTGATCTCAGCATCTCAACCAACTGCCTACGGTCTTGAATTCCCAATGACAACGAGCATGTCGCTACCGACTTCTCCCAACCTGACTATGTCCATCTCCCTAAATTCTGAAGTTGATCTCTCCAGCAACGCCGCGCTTTACACCCAGCTTGATAAGCGCACCAACCTCTTTGCATCCCAGATGGCGCTCGCCGCGGCTATTAGCCAACAAGTGGAAATGGCTCGCACTAGCGTCGGTGCTAAGAAGGTTGCCAAATCAATCATGTTTACCGAATATGCCTGGGGCGCAGATCAATTCACTTGCCTAAACCGACTTTGGACAAAAGAGAGCCATTGGAATTACCGAGCTCGCAATAAGCGCACTGGTGCTCATGGAATTCCGCAGGCATATCCGGCAATTCGCATGGAATCGATCTCATCGGATTGGCGCACAAATCCAGTTACTCAAATCCGTTGGGGACTTCGCTACATTGAAGCGCGCTATATGAGTCCTTGTGCAGCCTTGGCAAAATTTAAACGTAGCAATTATTACTAAATCTTAAACTTCTGGCTTTCTTCCAATTGAGACCATCTTTGAAGTCTCAGCAAAGAAATCATTGCCTTTATCGTCGACAACAATAAATGCTGGGAAATCCACGACATCAATCTTCCAGATAGCTTCCATTCCCAAATCTTCAAAATCTAAGACTTCAACTTTCTTGATGCAATCTTGGGCAAGGCGCGCTGCTGGTCCGCCGATTGATCCAAGATAAAAACCACGGTGAGTTTTGCAAGCATCGGTTACAACTTTTGAGCGATTGCCTTTTGCAAGCATTACAAATGAACCACCCGCAGCTTGGAATTGTTCAACATATGAATCCATCCGCCCAGCAGTTGTGGGCCCAAAAGAGCCAGAGGCATAACCAGTTGGAGTTTTAGCGGGGCCCGCGTAATAAACCGCGTAATCCTTTAAGTACTGTGGCAAAGGTTGACCAGCATCGAGGGCTTCTTTAATGCGGGCATGCGCCAAATCGCGCGCAACAACGATTGTGCCGGTTAGTGAAACGCGAGTTTTAACGGGGTGTTTTGAAAGTTCGGCGCGCACCACATCCATTGGTTGATTTAAATCAATTTTCACAACGTTATCGTCAAGATGTTCATCAGTTGTATCGGGCAAGAAGTGGGCGGGATCGCGCTCTAACTCTTCTAGGAAGATTCCATCTTTAGTGATCTTGGCTTTGGCCTGGCGATCTGCCGAACATGAAACTGCGATTGAGATTGGCAGAGATGCGCCGTGGCGGGGCAGGCGAACTATGCGAACATCGTGGCAGAAGTACTTGCCGCCAAATTGTGCGCCAATTCCTAGCGTGCGGGTTAGTTCAAGTACGCGCTCTTCCAGTTCTAAATCGCGGAAGCCGTGACCAGTTGCGGCATCACCTGAAGTTGGGAGTGAATCCAAGTACTTGGTACTCGCCAGCTTTGCGGTCTTAACGTTGTGTTCTGCGCTCAATCCGCCGATGACGATTGCCAAGTGATACGGAGGACAGGCTGCAGTTCCGATAGAGCGCAACTTCTCTTCCAGCCACTTCATAAACGATGCAGGGTTTAAAACAGATTTAGTCTCTTGATATAAAAATGATTTGTTGGCGCTGCCGCCGCCTTTGGCGATAAACATCAAGTTGTACTCATCTTGATGATCAGAATCAGCAAATATCTCAATTTGGGCAGGCAAGTTATTGCCGGTGTTTTTCTCTTCCCAAGTGGTTGTCGGTGCCATCTGTGAATAGCGCAGATTTAAATTGGTATATGCGTTATAAATTCCTTGCGCGATTGCGACTTCATCTTTTGCTGTAGTCAAAACGTATTGGCCCCGCTTGCCCATCACGAGTGCTGTGCCAGTATCTTGGCACATCGGCAGAATTCCGCCGGCTGCTATATTGGCGTTCTTTAACAGGTCAAGTGCGACGAAGCGATCGTTAGGTGAGGCCTCGGGATCTTTCAGAATATTTGCTAATTGCTGTAAATGTTCTGCGCGCAGGTAATGAGAAATATCGTGGATCGCTGTTTCACTCAGCAGCGTTAGCGCTTCAGGTCCTACCTGCAGAAATTCGCGATCACCGAGTTTGATTACACTTACACCTGCGCTGCCAATCTTTCGATATTTGGTTTTATCTTCACCAAGGGGCAGTAAATCAGCGTAAGAAAATTGTGGTGACATTATTCAGCCGGCTTCTTTGCGGCATCTAACTTCTTCTTCGCTCCGTCTAACCATTCTTGGCAGATCTTGGCTAACTCTTCGCCGCGCTCCCAGAGCTTTAGCGATTCCTCAAGTGTTGCGCTGCCATCTTCGAGTGATTCAACAATTTCGGCGAGTTCATCGCGCGCTTCTTCATATGAAGGCTTTTCCGATTTAGCGGCCATGGGTTAAATCTACTCGCTTGCCAGCACGCTGGCTTTAGCTTCGCCCTTGGCAGCACGTATGCGCAGCACAGATCCCGCCTTTAACTTTGTGGCATCGCGCACAATCTTTCCGTCATCGCTTTGAACCACGGCATACCCACGATCCATAGTCGATTGCGGAGATAGCGAACGCAGGTGCGCAATAACGCCTTTGATCTCTTTCTTTTCAATATCGAGCAAGGCTTTAAATCCGCGATGTGAGCGATCGCGCAAGGCCGTTAAATCATCTTTGCGGACCTTGATCATTACGCCCGGATCTTTCATCACTGGGCGATTGCGCAACTGCGCAATCTGATTCAGTTCATATTCAACGCTCGAAAGTAGGCGACGATACATGCGGTCGCGGATTTTATTGATATCTGAAATCTCTTGTTCGATATCTGGCACCACACGTTTTGCGGCATCGGTCGGTGTCGATGCGCGATAGTCAGCGACTAAATCAAGAAGCGGTGAATCTTTCTCGTGGCCGATTGCGCTAACGATGGGGGTTTCACAACTTGCGGCAAGGCGCACAAGTGATTCATCGCTAAAGGGCAACAAATCTTCAAATGATCCACCACCACGAGTAATGATGATGACATCAACTTCAGCCATATCTTCTAACTCGCGTAGCGCGGCAGATACTTCGACTACTGCGGCCGCTCCCTGCACCGCAACTTCACGAATTTCAAATTCAACTGCTGGCCAACGGCGTCGTGCATTTTCAACAACATCCTTCTCAGCATCGGTATTGCGGCCGCAGATCAAACCTACTTTGCGCGGCAACTTTGGCAACGCAACTTTACGATCTGCGCTAAATAAACCTTCTGCCGCTAAGACGCCCTTTAACGCTTCCAACCTTGCCAATAATTCGCCAACTCCAACTTGGCGAATCTCTTGGGCAGACATAGTGAGCGATCCATTTTTTGTAAACCAAGATGCCTTTGCGTGAATTACAACGCGCGCATTTGCCGGCAGTGGTTGCACCGCAGCTAATACATTTTTGTAACACATCACTGAAAGACTCATATCAACTGAAGTATCGCGCAGGCGCATAAATGCCATTCCGCCGCTGCGTTCGTTTAGCTCTGATATTTCGCCCTCAATCCAAATCGGACCTAAGCGTTCTACATATTCTTTAATCGCCTCAGAGACCACCCGCACTGGTGCGGGGGATTCACTTGAAGTTTCGAACATGGTCTGAGCCTAATAGACTGACCCACGTGAGTAAGAGAGTTCTCCTGGCCGCCCCGCGCGGATATTGCGCAGGCGTTGACCGTGCGGTCATTACCGTCGAAAAGTCACTCGAGCTCTATGGCGCCCCGATTTATGTGCGCAAGGAGATCGTCCACAACAAACACGTGGTCTCGACTCTGGAAGCGCGCGGAGTCATCTTTGTTAATGAAACCGATGAAGTTCCAGAAGGTGCGACTGTGGTTTTTTCAGCGCACGGTGTTTCACCTGCGGTTCACGAACAAGCCGCCGCTCGAAATTTAAAGACCATCGATGCAACTTGTCCACTCGTAACAAAGGTGCACAATGAAGTAAAGCGATTTGCAGATGATGAAACCGAAATTTTGTTAATTGGTCACAATGGCCACGAAGAAGTTGAAGGAACTGCCGGTGAAGCACCAGGCAAAGTTCGTGTTGTTGATGGTTTAGATGAAGCTCGCACGATCATTCCAACTCCAGGAAAGAAGCTAGTCTGGCTGACCCAAACAACTTTAAGCGTTGATGAAACTATGCAATCGGTTGCGATTTTAAAAGAGCGCTTCCCAGAGATAGCCAATCCACCATCTGATGACATTTGTTATGCCACCCAGAACCGGCAAGAAGCGATCAAACAGATTGCGGCTCAAGTTGAATTGGTCTTAGTAGTGGGTTCTACTAATTCATCAAACTCAGTACGTTTAGTTGAGGTATCAAAGGAATATGGTGCAAAGAACGCCTACTTAATTGATTATGCAGAAGACGCAGATGAGAACTGGCTAACTGGCGTGGAAAGCGTTGGAGTAACAAGCGGGGCATCCGTGCCGGAAATATTGGTACGAGATTTACTTGCCTGGCTTGCTGAGCGCGGTTTTGGTGATGTGCAAGAAGTTACTGCCACAAAAGAGACCTTGCTCTTTTCACTACCGCCAGAGCTTCGTAAAGATTTAAAGACCGCGAGCAAGTAATTAAGTGCGTGGCTTTGGCTTGCGCGCCTTTGCTTTCTCGTTTAGAAAGATAAACCAACCGTATAGAGCACTTGCCATTAGGAACGGTGCAACGCTGGCCAGTGATGCGATGAATTCCAGACCTAAACGTGATGGCCTTA
>CAXNDQ010000075.1:0-4788 GCA_964201275.1 Candidatus Planktophila sp.
GATTGGTATCGCGGAGGCGGAGTTGGTCCGAGTAAATCTGAATACGATCTGCAATCTGTGATGTTGCACGAAATGGCACATGGGTTGGGATTCTTATCTACCAGTAATTACGATGAATTCTTCGGCTATGGGTCGATAGATCAACCAACACCATTTGATGCATACATTCAAACTGGCGATGGTCGTAGGCTCTCTGATCTACCGTCTCCATCACTTGAACTCGGTGAAGCGCTTACTTCAAAGTTAGTTTGGTCAGGTGTAAATGGAATTGCGGCGAATGGTGGAGTTAAACCACTTCTTCACTCACCAAAGAAATATGAAGATGGATCTTCAACAAGCCATCTAGATGAAAATGCCTTTGATAACGCCGGTAAGAATGCAGTGATGTCCCCTAATTTGGCAGCGGGTGAAGTTTTTCACGAACCAGGGCCGTTGCTGCTAGCAATGATGCAAGATTTGCGCGCTAAACCGCCGGTAGGAATTGCAGTGGGTATCCCTCAGATAGTGCGCAATGCTGAAGCGCTAATTTCTGATTCTGGAGCAATAGTTAAATTCGACCCGCCAGCCAATGCCCGCGCGGCGCAGATAACTAGTTACACAGTTAAGAACGATAAAACTGGAGCAGAGAAGAGCTTTACCAATAGCCCAGCAATATTTTCTGGGCTAAAAAATGGCACTTCTTATACCTTCACTGTTACTGCATCTAATTCACTCGGAACTTCTGTCCCAGTTACGACAAATGCCATCACACCAAAGGCGGGTTGGGTTAGGAAGGTTATTGATTCAAATGCGGATGCTAAAAACTTAACCACAGTTACATTTAATGGAAATCCGGCAATTATCTATCAAGATGATGCAAATGGCGCACTTAAGGTTGCACTTTGGAACGGAAAACTTTGGAGCAAGTTAAACGTGGATGGACGCGGCGGTTCTGCTGGCCGCACCAGAAATCCGATTGCTGGTGATATATCTGCCTGTGTAAGTGGATCTGGAAAAGCACAAACCTTACATATGTTCTATGCAGATTCCGTTGATAAAGATCTTAGATACGCAACCTACGATGGCAAAACATTTAAATTTGAAGTTATTGACGGTAACGGCGCCGCTGTAAATAAGTATGAAGATCCAATTCGTGTCCGTACTGCTAGCGATGTGAGCGTTTCCAATGCTTGTTCAGTTAGTTCTGTCGGTGTGCAAGTCTTCTATCGTGATGAGTCTCAGGGCATTTTATTGGGCGCTGTTAAAGCTAGCGGTAGTAAAGAATGGAGGTATGAACTTGTCGATGGTGATCGCAAAACAGATGGCCGAACTACAGGAGATGTGGCCTTTCATTTAGATGCGCTATTCGACGGTAGAGAGACAGTTTTGCTCTATGACGCAGTGGATGGAATTAACCAGAGAAAAGTAGTGACTGCTGGAACTATTCACGTGGCGAAACGAAGTGGCGTAAGCCCAACGGCTTGGCGTTACTCAACCCTTGATACATCTGTTGGACCAGTTGCAGTTGCAGGTTATGACGTCGCACTTCAAAAAGGAGCTCGTGGCATATTAGCTACTTGGCTGATTTCGTCCGCGTTGACGATCCCTAAAGCGGAGAAAATTCGCTGGACATACCTTGCTGCACCAAATGATGTAAAAACTCTTGCCACAAACGGCTTTGGAACTCCAAGTAAATTCCTAAGCAGTAATGGATCCATCACGGTCTTTAACTGTCAGGAACGTCTTTGCGCCTTAGATATCTCAACCAATGCACTTTCTTTAGTGGCAAAGGAGCAGAACGTTGATGGATTTGATTCAGCGTGGATAGTTTTGAATAAAGTCCGTTATCTAATCTCTGGGGTAGATGGAAAATTAGTCTCACTCCGCGCTGCTTAAATTAACGACCTGTAGCGCGCAAAATATCTCCGGAGGAAGTTAAAACTACAAGCCCAGCTTCTGCAGAGTATCCCGCTACAAAAGGAGTGCTTAGTGGCAAGTCAGTAAATGCACCAATCAGTATTCCTTTGCTATCAAATTGAAGTGCAACAGATTGTCCTTTTTTCTGCTTGAAGCCCGTAACTCCCTTCAAGGCGGTAGTCGGTTCGAAAATCGCAAATACTGAACCGTTCGCCCCAGGTGCAGCCAAGCTAGTTCCAGTAGATGGAAATCGAGTTGTCCAAGTTGGGGCAAATGACGGATTAAATTTTGTTATCGCAGTTTCAATTTTCGTACCGCTCTTTACTACACCCGTTAAAAAGTTTGTTGCAGTTGCGCTCTGCCAATCACGTGTAGCACCAGAGGCTGAACTTCGCACAGCGCTAGAAATTGAACCGGTTTTAGAAACCTTCAGCAAAATGCCATCGACTTTGCCCGCCAACTTCTTACCACCTAGGGTTTCGCTGCTAGATCCAAATAGTGAAGTCGATCCATCTGCGCCACGGAAAATCACATTGAATTTACTTTTGATTGTTCCAATTTTAATTTCTTTTTCCATCTTGCCTGCTTTAACTAAAGCCAGGGATTGTCCACTTTCGCGAGATAACAAAACCGATGCCCCTGTTTTGTTAACGGAGATTCCATCAACGAGCGCTGGTTGAGTTATCTTCAGATCTGTTTCTGACAATAAATCACCTGAGAGTGAAAACTGCCATAAGAAAATATTTTTCATATCTCCGCGGATTTCAATTGGAATTTCCACGGTCACAGAATCTGGATTTAGCGCTCCGGCAATAGCCGTAAAGGTTTCTGCAGGGGTAGCGGAAGCGCTATTTCCTGCCAGCCAGATTGAACCTTGTGCATCCACGTTGATTGCTGTTGCTAACTCATCACGCCCTGAATCAATGGTTTTTGACCAGATCTGCGCACCCGCAAAGTCGATCGCACGAAGCTGAATGTCTGAGCTCTGTCCGACTATGTTGGCATAAGTAATTATCGCTTTACTTGTTACAAACATTCCTTCAGCGGTTACATCCTTGGTTAATTGTACAAATGGCTTTATCGCAATCGTTTTTGGTGCAGCTTGCGCAGATGGCGTAATTGCAAGTGCAAATGCAATTACTGCGAGAGTGGCTTTGTTAAGCGAGTTCTTGGGAACGATCACGTGCTGCCTTCATCGCTTTTGCTACTACATCAGAAATATCAGAGTCATTAAATGAATTAAGCGCTGCAAAAGTTGTTCCGTTTGGGCTAGTTACCTTTTCACGTAGCGTTGTTGGGCTATCTCCTGATTGATCAAGTAACTTTGCGGCACCGACCATTGTTTGAATTGTTAGCGTCGTGGCATCGGATCGCGAGAGCCCAAGTGCTACCGCGCCTTCAACCATCGCTTCTACAAATCTAAAGAAGTAGGCAGGACCAGATCCGCTCGTTGCGGTGACCGCATCTTGCAGTTCTTCATCTACTTCGATTACTTTTCCAACAGCACCTAAGAAGCCAAGAACAAATTGACGCTGTTCAGCCGTCACCAGCGCACAGCAAGAAATTGCGGCCATGCCTGCACCTACCAAAGTTGGGGTATTAGGCATAACTCTGATCACAGGGTTGGCTTTGGTTCCAATTAAATCGGCGATACCGCGAATCTGTTTACCTGCGACAAAAGATATGACCAAGCAGCCAGGGCGAATATCAGGCTTTATCTCTTGAAGTACCTCTGCCATATCTTGTGGTTTGACTACCAACAAAATCACGTCGCACTTAGCAATATTTTCGCTCAATGAAGCCCTAGATACTTTATATAGATTGGCTAATTCAAGTGCTCGCTCTTCGCGTTTTTCAGAGATAGTGATCGCACTAGGTGAAATTCCATATCTAATCAACGCCGAGATAAGGGCTTCGCCCATTACTCCGGCACCTATGACGGCAACCTGTTTTTCTGAATTAGCCATAGCGAAAGAGTACGCGTAGGCTCTGCACCTATGTCAGAAATTAAGCCAGGTTTCGCACGCGATTGGGTGGAATTTACCGACCCTAATGATGAGGAAGAAATCTTCAAATGCGACCTTACTTGGCTAACTTCATATTGGACCTGTATTTATGGCGATGGCTGTAAAGGTGTCTTTGAAAATCGGCCAAATGCAGGTTGCTGTACCGAAGGTGCAATGTATTCCGATGAAGATGACGAAGAACGCGTTCGTAAAGCCGCAGCAGATTTAACTCCCGAAATGTGGCAATTCTACGATCAATCTCGTCCTAAGAAACCAAATGGACAACTTCGTATATCCGATTTAGATGAAGATAAAGAACGAAAGACTCGCACAGTTGATGACGGATGTATTTTCTTAAATCGTAAAGGTTATGAGGCTCCCGGATTCACTGGTTCATTTGGATGCGTTTTGCACCACTTGGCACAAAAAGAGAATCGTCACTTCGTTGACACTAAACCAGATGTTTGCTGGCAGCTTCCGCTTCGTCGCAGTTTTGAAACTCGCGAAGTCGGCGAGCGTGAATATTCAATTACCGTAATCGGTGAGTACGAACGCCTTGCATGGGGCGATGGCGGAGATGATTTCGATTGGTACTGCACTAGCAATACTGATGCACACGTCGGAAGCGAACCGGTTTACATTTCTAACCGCACCGAATTGCAAGCGCTGATGGGAGAGGCGGCATATGCCGTCCTCGCCGAACATTGCGATAAGCGTGTTAAAGGAATTAACGATGCGAAAGCGCGCTCACTTCCACTCTTTGTTATTCAACACCCAGCATCCGTTGCCGCTGGGAAGTAGTCAGCCCTACCCTCTAGAGTTTGCGTATGGCCAAAGTCGAGAAGGATCCATTCCGCTGTTCTGAATGCGGTTGGGGCTCCCAAAA
>CAXNDQ010000076.1:0-4653 GCA_964201275.1 Candidatus Planktophila sp.
ATCAATGATTGGCACACAACTCCAGAGACAGGTCGCATCAACGCGTCAAATCCTTGCTCTGAATACATGTCACTAGATAACTCATCTTGTAACTTGGCTTCACTTAACTTGATGAAGTTCCTTAAGGCTGATGGTTCATTCGATGCAAAGACCTTTGGACGCGCATCAGAAATGATCATCACTGCAATGGATATCTCAATCTGTTTCGCGGATTTCCCAACTGAAGCGATCGGCGACACAACTCGCGCCTTCCGCCAACTCGGTATCGGATATGCAAACCTCGGTGCGCTACTTATGGCTTCAGGTCTTGCCTACGATTCAGAAGGCGGACGTGCTCTAGCCGGTGCGATCACTTCACTTATGTCAGGTATCACCTACAAGCGTTCAGCAGAACTCGCTGGCATCGTTGGACCATATGCAGGCTTTGCACAAAATGCTAAGCCTCACGCACGCGTAATGCGCAAGCACGCAGCGGCTTCATCTGCTGCTAAATCTTCAACAACTCTAGATATTGATGTCTGGACTGAAGCAAATAAGGCTTGGGATGCTTGTCTATCAACTGGCGATAAGAACGGATGGCGTAACGCGCAGATCTCTGTGCTTGCCCCAACCGGAACAATCGGTCTGATGATGGATTGCGATACAACAGGTATCGAACCTGACTTCTCATTGGTTAAGTTCAAGAAGCTCGTCGGTGGCGGATCTATGCAGATCGTTAACCAGACAGTTCCAGCAGCTCTTCGCAAGCTTGGGTATGCAGAAGAGACAATTGAAGCGATCGTTGAATTTATCGCGGCAAATGGCCACGTCATCGATGCTCCAGGACTTAAGACAGAGCACTACGAAGTATTTGACTGTGCACTAGGTGCACGTTCAATTGCTCCAATGGGCCACGTTCGCATGATGGCTGCTTGCCAGCCGTTCCTTTCAGGTGCAATTTCAAAGACAGTTAACCTTCCAGAGGATGCAACTGTTGAAGAAGTTGAAGAAGTACACCTAGAAGCATGGCGTATGGGTATCAAGGCGCTCGCTGTTTATCGCGATAACTGCAAAGTTGGGCAACCACTTTCAGATGGCAAGGCGAAGAAGAAGGATGCTCCTGTTGAAGCTGAAGAACTTGCAACTCCAGTTCGCAAGCGCCTTCCAAAGTCTCGTCCATCAACAACAACATCATTCTCTGTTGGCGGCGCTGAAGGTTATATGACCTCAGGTGCATACGCTGATGGCGCACTTGGTGAAGTATTCCTAAAGCTTGGCAAGCAAGGTTCAACGCTGGCCGGTGTAATGGATGCATTCTCAATCGCAGTATCAATCGGACTTCAATACGGTGTTCCACTAGAAACATTTGTCGAGAAGTTCACCAACCTGCGCTTTGAGCCAGCTGGTATGACAGATGATGCTGATATCCGTATGGCGCAATCAATGATGGATTACATCTTCCGTCGTTTAGCACTTGATTACTTGCCATTTGAACAACGTTCAGCAATGGGACTATTCACATCATCAGAGCGTGCACGTGCCCTAGAAACAGGCGAGTACACACAAGATGCAACACCTGCGAGTGTTGATACCCCGCTAGCCCCAAAAGCACTGGCCACAGCTGCTCCTGTGGCGGCTCCTGTGGCTGTAAAAATTGAACCTGCTCCACTAGCAGCAACAATTGGTTCATCATCTGATCTCCTAGAGTCAATGGGAATCAAATCAGATGCACCGCTTTGTATGACTTGTGGCGTCAAGATGCGAATGTCTGGCGCTTGCTTCGTCTGCGAAGGTTGCGGCAATACATCAGGTTGCAGCTAAAAAGCGTTAATATAAAAACCCGTCGCATCTCTGCGGCGGGTTTTTATCTTGGGTAAAGGGAGTAATCGGTGCAGCAGGCTCTACCGCGCAAACTCGTGCACCGTTTAGTTCTTATAAATTCTCTGAGTTCTTTTCTTATGGGCTCGCTAACTTTCTCGGTACAACTGATCAAACGCGACTTTGAATTAACGCGAGTGGTCGCCAGTTGGCACAATATTGGCTTAGCGCTAGCGCTCGTCGTTGTTTCGATCGCACTTTTAAGAAGTGGCCATCACCGCCCAGCACATCAAACAATTCGATATGGGTGGCTTTTAATGATTGGCGGATCGCTAACTTATTGTCTAAGTCCGAGTATCTTATTTTCAATTCCTGCGGTGATCATTTTTTCTGCTGGATCGGTTGTTGCACAAAACACCATAAATGCAATTTTGAGTTCACATTCCAAAACCGCACTAAAGAATATGTTTCGTACAACTGGATTTAGTTTATTTGTGGGAGCGCTTTCGCCCACGGTTATTGGCTTAACCACTCAGGTGGAAATTCCTTGGCGTTACACAATGGCAACGACTGCTGCGGTAATTGGAGTGATCGCCCTCTTTTTAATTCCAGAATTAGAAGCGCGGCCTGAGCCAGAAGATAAATTGGGTAAAATTGTTTGGGATAAGCCAATTATCTTTATTTTACTCTTCTCATTTATGACAATCACGATGGAAGTCTGTCTTTCGACTTGGGCCTTAGATTTGCTGACTGATCGCGGTGCTGGAGTAAAGGTTGCGATTTTATTTGCAACTGTCGGCCCATATTTCATAGCGTTAACTCGGATTTATCTGGCAACTAAGAATTCTTACAATCTCCACCGAATTTGGAATTTTGCCGTACTCGCAATTACAACCGGCACGTTGCTGATTATTTTTACAGGATCACCGACCCTGACAATTATTGGTTTGATAATTACAGCACTTGGAATCGGACCTTGTGCGGCCATCGCCATTGCCAACGCTTCCGCAAGCTCACAAGGTGCAGATCGCGGGATCGCAGTCTTTGTAATCGGCATGGGAATCTCCTGCGGGGTATCCCCTTGGATAATGGGATTTGTCAGTGAAGCCTTCGGTTTTGCCGCGGCTTACAGCATTATTTTGCTTGCTTTGATTGCCTCTACATACTTATTTAAATCTTTAAATCGCGAACAAGCAAGCGTATGAGTGGTTTATCGGCGCAAGTGCGCAAAGCGCTCGATGCTGCGGTTGCTGCAATCGGTGGCGCACCTCGTGAAGGTCAGATTGAAATGGCCGAAGCGGTTGCTAACGCACTCACCGATCGCCATCACTTAATGGTGCAAGCCGGCACTGGTACCGGAAAGTCATTGGCTTATTTAGTTCCAGCACTTGTCCACGGTCGTAAAGTATTGGTTGCGACAGCAACACTTGCCCTGCAACGTCAATTGGTAGAACGTGACTTGCCAGCGGTTGTGCCTGCTTTGGAAAAAGTATTGGGACGAGAAATTACTTATGGAGTTTATAAGGGCGTTGGAAATTACGTTTGCTTGCAGAAGATGAATACCGAAGACCCTGATCCAGATGGCGAAGTTTTATTGGAAGTTAGCCACCTCGGCAAAGATGCACAGCGCTTGCACGCATGGGCAAAGACTCCCGGTGTTTCAGGTGATCGCGATGATGCACCTGAAGTTGACCGCAGGGTCTGGGCGGCAAATTCATTATCTGGCCGCGAATGTGTCGGCGCAGATGTTTGTAATTATGGCCCGCAATGTTTTGCGGCCCTTGCAAAAGCCAAGGCGCAATTAGCCGACGTTGTAGTCACCAACCACACTTTATTGGCTATTGAAATCGTAGATTCGCATCCGATCTTGCCCGAACGCGATGCAGTGATTTTGGATGAAGCCCACGAGTTTATGGATCGCACCACGCAAGCAGTGACTGAAGAGCTGACTTCTGCTCGCGTAATTCGCGCGGCTGCCATGGCGCGCAAACATATGCCGGGCAAGTTATCTGATGCCATGACCAAAGCTGCCGATAACTTCCACGATGCAATGGCCGATTACGGTGATCAAACTCGAGGTGACTTCAACGCGCAAGGTCGCCTTGATGAGATTCCTTCATCGCTAGAAGCACCGATTCGTAAGGTTAAGGAAGCTGCAGCAGCAATCGTTCAGATCATTAACGCTGATGATGAAATCATTGATTCCGATGCAGTTGCAGAACGCGCCCGCGTAAAAGGTGCGGTCAATGAGATCAATACAACTTGTGGAAAGTTATTAAAGATGAGTAACACCCACGTTCTTTGGTATGAACCAACTTTCTCAACGCTTCATCTGGCACCTTTATCTGTCTCTGAAGTCCTGCGCGCTAATTTGTTAACCAAGACTCCGGTGATTGCAACATCTGCAACTCTGACTGTTGGCAACGGCTTTGATGCAATGGCGCGCAGCATTGGTTTTGTGGTTGGCTCTGAAGCCGATTCGGAAAGTCAAGATGGCGATATAGATCCAGCAAATGTACAGATGCTCGATGTCGGCTCTCCCTTTGACTTTGCTAATCAAGGTGTTTTATATATGCCAAAGCATCTGCCAGAGCCAGGTCGCGATGGGCCAAGTAAAGAAGTTTTGACCGAACTCGGTGAATTAATTGATGCCGCAGGAGGGCGCACTCTCGCACTCTTTAGCTCTTGGCGCGGTGTGGAAGCCGCCGATGCGCACCTGCGCGAAGTATTAAAGGAATTACCAATCACGATCATCACACAAAAACGCGGTGATGCTGTTGGTCCACTTGTGGAGCGCTTTGCGAAAGATGAGACCTCAATCTTGCTCGGCACAATGTCGCTCTGGCAGGGCGTAGA
>CAXNDQ010000077.1:0-4632 GCA_964201275.1 Candidatus Planktophila sp.
CGGCTGCCCTTGCGAAGTCCACTTGATGATAGAACTGCTAGATCGCTGTCGTGTCCATAAATATCTGCGATATCTTTCTTAAGTCTGCGTGCGCTTTGTGATGTATCGAGTTCAACTTCGATCACAACTTTTCCAGCTGCTATATGTAAGCCGCCAGCAAAACGAAGAAGAGAAGATACCTCGGCTTTACGGCAGCAAGGTTTTGTTACGGAGAGACGACTGAGTTCGTCCTTGACTGCTGCGGTCATTGCCATGGGGTTATCCAATCAGGGATTTACGGGCAATGTGTGCGAAAAGCGAGGTTAATTTTTTGGAGCTGTGATGAATTAGGGTGGCGTTATCGCGTAAATCTGCGGCGATTAACTCTCCACCTGTACTTGAAAGATGCTTTTGCAACTCATCTCCTTGTAAATCTAGGCTTTCATCTGAAATGAGGTAATCAAAGGACAAGCCAGGGGCATAATCTTGCAAGATTTTTACATGTTCTAACGGGGTGTAGCCTGCAAATTCCCCTGAATTAAACCTATGTCCATTAGCACTTGCAGAATCAAGATTTAGAATTAAAAATTTCTTCGCCGCTGAATTAACTATCGCTTGCCGTTGTTCAGGGACCAGTAAATGTGGCAATACGCTAGAGAACCAAGAACCCGGCCCCATAACTATCCAATCCGCTTCCTCTATTGCTTGTAATGATTCTTCTCGCGCAGCCGGATTTTCAGGATGAAGTCGTAACGATTCCAAGCGTCCTTTTGCGGTAGCCACTTCAACTTGGCCTTTAACAATAAATCTTCCAGTTGAATTGGAGAAAGTTGCCTCGATATCTAAAGGCTCTTTCGACATTGGTAACACTCGACCAATTACTTTTAAGAGCGATCCAACGCGATCAAGCCCAGCAACTGGATCTTCCCCTTTATTCCAGAGCGCTGCCAGTAATAGATTGCCTACAGCGTGGCCATCAAGTGGACCATTGCTTGCAAAGCGATATTGCATAATCTCGGCCCAACTTCGGCCCCATTCATCATCGGCGCAAAGTGCAGCTAGAGCCATGCGCAGATCACCAGGAGGAATTATTGAAAATTCATCGCGTAAGCGTCCGCTCGATCCACCATTATCCGCCACAGTAACAATGGCAGTGATCTCTGAAGTAATTCCCCGCAAAGCAGATAACGTGGCAGCTAAACCGTGTCCTCCACCTAAAGCAACTACGCGAGGGCTACGACCACTCATTCACGACCAACATCACGATGAGTTGCATGCGCAGAGATTTCGATTTCCGATTGGTCTGCTGAAAGTTGGCGGGCAATTTCTGCGGCAATTGCAACGCTGCGATGTTTTCCACCAGTGCATCCGATTGCGATGGTTACGTACTTCTTTCCTTCACGCAGGTAGCCCGGCATCATTTGGCGGATGACTGAGACGTAACTCTTAACGAATTCGGATACGCCTTCACTGGTTAAAACCTTTTTCGATACTTCTGATGTAAGCCCCGTCAGCGGACGAAGTTCGGGAATCCAATGTGGATTCGGTATGAAACGGCAGTCAAGGACCAGGTCAGCATCAACAGGTATTCCGTACTTGTAACCAAAAGATAAAACGTTGATGCGAATCGCATCTAGCATTCCGGCGGAGAAAATCTCACCAACGCGTTTTTCTAACTGGTGGACATTGAGGTTCGAGGTGTCAATGACTACATCTGCCTGTGAGCGAAGTTCTTCAAGTTTGGTACGTTCGCGTTCGATTCCATCAACTATGCGATCTTTTCCTTGCAATGGATGTGGTCGACGAGTTGATTCAAAGCGTTGCACGAGTGATTGGTCAGTGGCATCTAAAAATAGCAAGCGGTATGCAGCCCCACTCGATTGAAGAGTTAGCAAAGCGCTATTTAAGGCATCAAAGAACTTTCCTCCGCGAACATCTACTACTACAGCAAGTGATGAGATCTCAGAACTATTGGCTTGCGATGCTAGTTCGGGCAATAGCGCAGGAGGCAAGTTATCAACGACATACCAACCGAGATCTTCAAGAGCATGCGCGACCGTGGATCGACCGGCGCCAGACATACCGGTGACGATCAATAACTCTTTATTGGCCATGGCTACATTGTGCCTGCACTGTCAAGGAACGCTAAATTCATAGGATCTCCCCCGTCTGCATGTCAACGCCCTGCGCATCTGTATTCTCACGCTGACGCTGTAAATGCTCAAAGATGATTTCGGCAATTTTCTGGCCTATACCTGGAGTCAGCGCTAACTCGTGCAAGCTTGCTTTACGTAAGGCAGCAACAGAGCCAAAACGCTCTAGCAGTGCGGCGCGACGAGATCGACCCATCTGTGGGATGTCGTCTAAAACAGATTCCAACATAACTTTAGAACGGCGCGATCTATGAAAAGTAATTGCAAAGCGGTGCGCTTCATCGCGAATACGTTGAAGTAAATACATTCCTTCACTTGTGCGCGGCAGAATGAGTGGATCAGGATTCTCAGGGAGCCAGACTTCTTCTAAACGCTTAGCAAGTCCGCATAAAGCCACATCCGTGATTCCTAATTCATTGAGTGCGCGCTGGGCAGCGGCAACTTGTGGCGCACCACCATCAACAACAATTAACTGAGGTGGATAAGAGAATTTACTTAATCGGCCTCCAATTTCGGCGACATCGGATTCATCGGCTGCGCGATCATTTAACAACCGTTTCATTCTGCGGGTAATAACCTGGTGCATCGCTCTAGTGTCATCCGAGGCCGTCGTCGTATCGATTATAAATCGCCGATATTCACTCTTCTTGGCTAAGCCATCTTCAAAGACAACCATTGAGGCGACAACCGAAGTTCCCGAAATATTCGAGATATCAAAGCATTCGATCCGTAGCGGAGTGCGCCTTAACTGCAACTGCTCTTCAATTTCTAAAAGCGCTTTGCCGCTGACTGCGGCATCCGTTGCCCGCTTACTTAAGAATTGAATTAGCGCATAGTGCGCATTGCGATCTACTGTTTGAAGTAGTTCTACCTTTTCGCCTCGTTGCGGAACCTTTATCGCGACCTTGGCTCCACGTAGTCCGCTCAACCAGCCTTCTAACGCCTGTTGATCGTTAGGTTCGCGATTTAAAAAAATCTCATTAGGGATATCGGCGGCTGCCGCTCCGTTGTAAATTGAGAAGAAGAGTGATGCGACTTGGTCATCTCCTTCGAGGGCGCGCTCTTGATCAACAATCCATGATCTAGAACCTTTGATCGATCCACGACGCACCATAAAGATCGAACCAGCGGCGTGTAAGCCTTCCTCGTGAATCGCAATGAAATCACCATCGAGATCATCTGAGAGATTCCCCTGCGTAGATCTCTGCGCTTTTTCGAACGACTCAATTTGATCGCGAATTCGTGCTGCTCGCTCAAACTCTTCACGACTGGAAGCCAGATCCATCTCGTCGCGTAACTTTGGAAGAATATCTTCCATACCTGCCTCCATAAAGGCATCGAGCTTTACTGCGATCTCGCGATGCTCTTCTGGGCTAACCCAACCCACACAAGGTGCAGCGCACTTGCCGATATCTCCAAGTAAACATTGACGCTTACTGCGTTGGGCGCGTTTGAAATTACCTTCGCTGCACGAGCGCACTGGGAAGACTTTAAGAAGTACTTCGTAAGTATTTCGGAGCGCCCACGCATTTGTGTAGGGACCAAAGTATTTAAGTCCCTTTCGTTTCTCTTTTCGGGTGATAAAAATCCGAGGAAATTCATCCTCCATACTGATCGCCAAATATGGGTATGACTTATCATCTTTAAATTGAACGTTATAGGTTGGCTGGTACTGCTTGATCCAAGAGAATTCAAGGGCGAGTGCTTCGAGCTCAGTCCCTACGATTGTCCAATCAACTCGAACCGCCTCGTGCACCATGCGGTGAGTCTTCCGAGCCAAGTTAGCGCCGAAGTACGTAGTCAAACGATTCTTTAAATTCTTAGCTTTACCTACATAAATGACTTTATCTTTTCCGTTATAAAAACGATAAACACCAGGAAGTTCTGGGATTTCCTTAGGGCGATAACTTGCAGGATCAGACATTTATTTCACGGCAGCTTTTTTCTTCGCTGGCGCACGATTGCTCGCCAAAATCTCTGCCAGATAATGACCTGTGTAGCTCGCTTTTACCTTTGCAACATCTTCTGGCGTCCCCTCGGCTACAACTTCGCCCCCACGGAATCCACCCTCAGGCCCCATATCGATTACCCAGTCTGAGGATTTAATTACATCGAGATTGTGTTCAATAACAACAACGGTGTTCCCAGAATCAACTAGACGGCTAAGCACCCCAAGCAACTTACTTACATCTTCGAAGTGAAGCCCGGTTGTTGGCTCATCCAATACATAAATCGTGCGACCAGTAGAGCGGCGCTGTAGCTCTGTTGCCAGCTTTACGCGCTGAGCTTCGCCACCCGAAAGAGTTGGTGCTGACTGCCCTAATCGCACATAACCAAGACCTACATCGCATAGAGTCTTTAAATAGCGTGAGATCGCCGGAACGGATTCGAAGAAAGTGTGCGCGATCTCGATCGGCATATCTAGAACTTCAGCGATTGTCTTGCCTTTATAGTGCACCTCTAAAGTCTCGCGGTTATAGCGAGCACCATGACAAACTTC
>CAXNDQ010000078.1:0-4590 GCA_964201275.1 Candidatus Planktophila sp.
TTCCACTCGCTCATTTACGAGCGAAATATCGAATAACCCTGCTTGTGCAAGTTCTTCCTGTGCCAAAGCGAGCCGCGCCGCCCTTCTTTCGGGTGAGTCAGTGCCTCGGCCTTCTAAACGCTTGACTAACTCTTCCCATGATGGTGGTAGGAGAAAAACTAACATCGCTTCGGGTGCACTTGCCTTAACTTGTTTTGCGCCCGCGATTTCAATTTCGAGCAAAACATTCTTTCCGTCTCGAAGCGCATCTTCTACTGGTTTTCGAGGAGTGCCATATCTGTTGCCAGCGAACTCTGCCCATTCTAAGAAAAGCGATGACTTAATAGCACTATCAAATTCAGCGTCACTATAAAAGTAATAATCGGAACCATCTACTTCATTATGGCGAGCCAGACGCGTTGTCGCTGAGACGCTGACCCAGAAAGAATCTGTAGCACGAAGCGCTTTAGCGACCGTACTTTTACCAACTCCCCCAGGACCAGATAGAACTAGCAACTTTCCACGTTGAGTAGCGCCAATTCGATCTGGAAACTCACGAAGTAAGTTTTGGCGTTGCGCGGTACCTAAGCCTTGAATGCGCCTAGTTTGTGAAATTTGTAAACGATCTAGAGTTGCGATTGCGCGTACCTTGCCTACACCGGAGAAGGACTCAAGCAACTCAACCACGCGCATCTTCGCTATCGCTTCATCGCTCTTTGCCAAATGAAAAACTGCAGAGAGAGTAAGATCGCCAACCTTTACGCGAGCCTTCGTAGCAGCTCGGACTTGACGCGCAGCAGTCGACTTCGCCAACGCAGCCGAACGTTGTTCGGCGGTTAACTTTGGAGGAATCGGCACTATTGAACTCTACGCAAGTGCGCTCAAAATTTCATCAGCAATCATTCGCGCCTTCGCAGTCATTGCTGTCGTTCCTTCACTCCAGGATTTGGTTATTGGGCGACCAATCACGACGTAATTTGCACCGGCGGCTATCGCATCACCCGGAGTCATTGTTCGGACCTGATCGTCCCCACCTTGTTCGGCAAGGGGACGAACACCTGGAGTGATAATTATTGGGTCACTGCCTACCGCGCTGCGAATTGCTGCCGTCTCTAATGGTGAACAAACTATCGCTCTAGCGCCGGACTCAACTGCCATCTTGGCCAGGGCAACTGCACTCTCCAGCGCTGGATTTGCATAACCTATTTCAAATAAGTCAGATTCAGATAGCGACGTCAATATGGTAACTGCAGTGACTGAAACGTTAGGAACGGTTTTTGCTGCAGCGCTTATCATCTCTCGGCCTCCGCTCGCGTGGACTGTAAGAAACTTTGGGTTTAATTGAGCAATTGCATTTGCAGCACCAGCAACAGTGTGCGGAATATCGTGCAGCTTTAGATCTAAGAAGATCTCAGCGCCAGTGCGTTTAACGACTTGCGCCACACCAGCGGCTCCAAAATTCAAATAGAACTCTAAACCTAACTTGTAAACACTTATCGAATCTTCAGTGGCCTTAATCCAAGAGATAGCGGTTTCAAAATCTGAGGTATCTACAGCTAAAATAATTGGTGCTTTCATTTCTCCTCCACGCGATGGGCATAGCCAATAGCCGATTTCAGCGATGGAAAACCCTTGGCTATTAAAAGATCATGTAGCTCACGCTGGATTTGGATGACGGCAGATGGATTACCGAAGCTTGCTGTGCCGACACTTACTCCAGACGCACCCGCCAGAACTAACTCCAGGGCATCTCTTCCAGATGAAACACCACCCATTCCTAAAATTGGAACGTTGGGCAGCGCAGCGTGTACTTGATAAATCGCGCGGACCGCAACTGGTCTAATTGCAGGACCAGATAGACCGCCTGTCTTTCCACCAAGATGAGGACGCATCGAATCTAGATTGATAACCATTCCAAGTACCGTATTGATTAGTGCCAAAGCATCCGCACCGGAATCGACTACACCTCGTGCAATCTCCACCAAGTTTGTAACATCCGGTGAAAGTTTGGCGATGATCGGAATTTCACCACCGATTGTGCGGCGTACACCATCAATTACGCGACGTGATGCATCGGGATCGCAGGCAAATACCAATCCGCGATTTTCAACATTAGGGCAAGAGATATTTACTTCCAGCGCGCTAATTCCAGCAACTGATCTGACTTTACGAGCCAGCGTCGCATACTCCTCAACGGTCTCTCCTGCGATCGAAACAATTACTCTCGATTTTTCTTCGATCAACCAAGGAACATCTTTTGCTAAGAAAGCATCAATACCAGGGCCTTGTAAACCAATTGAATTAAGCATTCCCGAAGGAGTTTCTGCCATCCGAGGAGTTGGTCTGCCGTATCTAGGTTTATTCATAACCGATTTCGTGACGACTGCCCCGATATCTTTCAAATCAAAGAATTGCGCCAACTCTTTACCTGAACTGGCGCAACCGCTGGCGGTGAATACTGGCGTATTAAAGAAGGCATTGCCTAAAGTGGTGGAGAAATCAAAGGCGTTCAAGGGGTGCCTTCCGGAACTTGGCCGACCATCTGCCATTGAACTTGTGCGCCATCCATAACCGGACCATCAATACATGAACGCAGCATCGCAACTTTGCCATCTTCTCCCATTACTGGAAGGACGCAGGTCATACATATCCCAATACCGCAGGCCATCGCTTCTTCAACTGCACATTGATGAACCACATCGGTACCAAGTGTTAACGCTGATATTGCACTCAACATACCCATCGGGCCACAAGAGTAAATAACATCGACTTCTCTATTTCCAATAAGCGTTTTGATTGGTTCAGTCACGCGCCCAGTTTCGCCCATAGTTCCGTCTTCGGTATAAATTTTTAGAGAATTAACGGCACGCTTGCCCTCCATAGGGGCGTAGATCTTGGCACCGGTAGATGCACCAAGGAGCATGTCCACTTTGCAGCCGCGCGCTTTTAAAACTTCCGCTAAACCAAAAAGAGGTGCGGATCCGTAGCCACCACCTACGAGAAGCGCCTTTACCGGCTCGGTTGGAATTCCAAAGGCGGTGCCAAGTGGAGCCACGATATCTATTTCAGCTCCTTCTGGTTGCGAGCAAAGCCACTTTGAACCAGTTCCGTGCGGAGCAACAATCAACTCCATTGTTCCACCAAAACTTACACTCTCTGCAACTCGCGAGATCGCGAAAGCGCGACGTAGAATCATTCGTGAGGAGTCGCCTCCCACTTTTATTGCGACAAAGTTTCCCGGGCGACATGATTTAACTAAATCACCAATTCCAAAAACGATTTGGTGGTATTGACCAACTCGCTTATTGGCAAGAATGGTTGCATTCATTTGCGCGGCTGATCGATTAATTTGTGACATTATCGTTTCAACCATTCCTGAATAGGTAAAACGTTAAGTTCACCGCATTGCAGCGCCTTAATTCCCTCAACTGCCGCACTAAAACCTGCAGTTGTTGTTATGCAAGGAATCGAACGTTGGATAGCCGCAGTTCGAATAGCCCAACCATCTACACGCGTACCTCGCCCAACTGGCGTGTTAATAACTAAATCAACATCACCGCTGTTTAGTAGTTCAACAATTGTGCGCTCCCCCATTGGGCCTGAGCCTTCCGAGTTCTTGCGAACTTTATGGGCAAGAACTCCATTAACTGCAAGATAGTCCGCGGTTCCACCGGTTGCCAATAAGTTAAAGCCGAGAGCAACTAGCGCTTTAGCGGGAGCAATTCCGGAAGCTTTATCTTTATCGGCGAGGGATACGAAGACTGTTCCCGACTTTGGCAATGGTCCGAATGCGCTGATCTGTGATTTGGCATAACTCTCACCAAATGTTTCAGCGATACCCATTACTTCACCCGTTGAACGCATTTCTGGTCCTAGTACTGCGTCCACTCCCCGTCCATCTGTACGACGGAAGCGGTTCCAAGGCAGAACAGCTTCTTTAACTGATATTCCCTTTGCCACACCATCTGCGCTATTTGGTAACAACCCTTCAATCTTTAGTTCAGCGATTGTTGTTCCCATAGATAATCTCGCTGCAGCCTTTGCCAACGCAACGCCAGTCGCTTTACTTACAAAAGGTACGGTTCGAGATGCGCGTGGATTTGCTTCCAAAACATATAAAACATCTTCGGCCAATGCGAATTGAATATTTATCAAACCCAATACACCCACGCCTTGTGCGATTTTAAGAGTAGCTTCACGAATTGTTTTCAACTGCGCCGGAGTTAAGGTCGCTGCTGGAAGCACGCAAGCACTATCTCCTGAGTGAATTCCTGCTTCTTCGATGTGCTCCATCACTCCGCCCAAAAAGAGTTCTTGCCCGTCATAGAGGGCATCTACATCTATCTCTATCGCACTGTCTAAGAATCGATCTACAAGTACGGGGTGGTCAGGTGTGATATCGGTGGCGCGGTTAATGAAACCAGAAAGTGAAGCATCATCATAAACAATCTCCATGCCTCGTCCGCCGAGAACGAATGATGGGCGAACAAGAACTGGGTAACCAATTCGTGCAGCAATATCTAACGCTTCCATCTGAGATGCAGCCATTCCGAACTCTGGCGCAGTTAGCGATTGTTCAGCTAGAACTTTGCCAAAAGCACCTCGCTCTTC
>CAXNDQ010000079.1:0-4588 GCA_964201275.1 Candidatus Planktophila sp.
GCAAGTGCCAACTCGTACTCATTTAAAAATAGATAAGTAGCGCCAGTAATTAACTGCTTGATCTCTTCACCGTTCATACGTGCCATCTGCTGCGACGGGTCGGCGGCGATAGCTACACCTGTCTGGCGAGCGACTTCGGTATGACGCAACATCGCTGCTGGATCATCAGGAGAAATAACAAGTAAATCGAGTTTGCCAGTCTTTTCCATAATCGGCGCTAATTCAATATTGCGCGCCTCAGACATAGCACCTGGGAAGAAACTAGCGATTTGATTTAGCTCGGTATCAGTTGTGACCATGAAATGAGCGGTGTGCAGTGTTTTTGAGATATGAACGTGTGAGGTATCTACTCCGTGGCGCACCAACCATGCATCGTAATCTGGCCAATCAATTCCAACGGCAGCAATCAGGATTGGATTTAGCCCCAAGACGCCCATGCCGTATGCAATATTTGCAGCGCATCCACCACGCCGAACTTCCAAACCATCAACTAAAAAAGATAGCGAAACTTTTTCGAGAGAACCGGCTACGAGTGAATCGGTAAATTTGCCCGAAAAGGTCATCAAATGATCAAGACCTACCGAGCCTGCAACGCCAATTTTCATAGGGTTAGATTAAAAGAGAGCGTTTAGCTTTAACTAAATGAATCGCCGCAAGCACAAGAACCGCCTGCATTTGGATTATCGATTGTGAATCCTTGCTTCTCGATAGTGTCCACAAAATCAATTGTTGCGCCCATAAGGTATGGATCGCTCATCTTGTCTACAACAACTTTTACTGAACCGTACTCACGGGCGATATCGCCTTCTTGATTGCGTTCATCGAAGTAGAGCTGGTAACGAAGACCTGAACATCCACCTGGTTGCACTGCAACGCGCAAGTAAAGGTCATCGCGACCCTCTTGAGCGAGTAGGGCAGCTACCTTTGCAGCAGCAACATCGGTTAGAGCGATGCCTGTTGTAGTTGTGTTTGTCTCAGTTGTCTCAGTAGTCATAGGGACAGACTACCTGTCCCCTTGCCTCAATGCGACAGCAACGCCATTTATGAGCGAGAATGTGGTCATGTCCACATCCCAGAGCGGATCGCTAACCAATCTATTGCTGCTTGGTCGCGGCCAAGACTTGGAATCAGAGCGAGGCGTTTCTTGCACCGGCGAGCTACCAGAAGCTAGCGATCCAGAGTTAGTCACTCGCGCAAAAATTGCGCGCGCAGCACTCGGTGATCGGGCGCTAGTTCTTGGTCATCACTACCAACGCGATGAAGTAATTGCCTTTGCAGATATCACTGGAGATTCCTTTAAATTAGCGCAAGCAGCTGCGGCGCAATCAAGCGCTGAATACATAATCTTCTGTGGCGTTCACTTTATGGCAGAGAGCGCAGATATTTTAACCTCAGCCAATCAAAAAGTTATCTTGCCTGACTTGGCCGCTGGATGCTCAATGGCGGATATGGCAACTGCGAATCAGGTACAAGAATGCTGGAAACAACTTTCTGAAATTGGAATTGCAGATAAAACCATTCCAGTTACTTATATGAATTCATCTGCGGCGATCAAGAGTTTCACAGGTGAACACGGTGGAACTATCTGCACCTCATCAAATGCAAAGAAGACGATGGAGTGGGCGCTTAGTAAAGGAGAGAAAATCCTCTTTCTGCCCGACCAACACCTAGGACGCAACACCGCCGTACTTTCACTTGGTTTATCTCTATCCGATTGCGTCCTTTGGAATCCCTGGAAACCAATGGGTGGACTAACTGCTGAGCAACTACGCGCAGCGAAAGTAATTCTCTGGCGCGGGCATTGCTCCGTCCACGGGCGTTTTACGGTCGATTCAGTAAACGAAGTTCGCAATCGCCTGCTCGGAGTTAAAGTCTTAGTTCATCCCGAGTGCCAACACGAAGTTGTATCTATCGCTGATGTTGTAGGCAGTACCGAAGCGATTATCCGCACCGTTGAAAAGTCCCCCGCAGGAAGCAAATGGGCGATCGGAACCGAACTTAATTTAGTTTCTAGATTGGCAAAAGCGCATCCTGATAAAGAAATTGTCTTCCTAGATAAGACGGTTTGTTACTGCTCAACAATGAACCGTATCGATCTGCCTCACCTGGTTTGGGCGATGGAATCTCTAGTCGCAGGCCACGTGGTTAATCAGATCAAAGTGGCACCTGATGTAGCCCGCTTCTCTAAGTTGGCTCTAGAGCAGATGCTCGCTCTATAGTTTGCGCTATGACAACTCCTGCAGATGGCTCTCAGAAGAAAGGCCGACCTACCCCAAAGCGTAAAGAAGCCCAGGCTTCAACAAGGATTTCTTCGTTAGCGCCAGCGTCAACAAAAATTGAAAAGAAGCGCGCCAAAGACGCTGCCCGTGTAGCGCGAATGAATCAACGTGCTGCGTACCTACGAGGAGATGAAGCAGCGTTGCCGTTACGTGATCGCGGAGCTGAGAAGAGATTTGTAAGAAACTACGTTGATGCACGACGTTCAATAGGTGAATTTTTCCTACCAGTAATCGGCTTTGTGCTCATTCTTTCTTTGATACCAATAGGCACTTTTGCTTTGGCCGGTATCGCGATTATGTATAGCGTTCTACTCGTCTCTATCTTTGACGGCTTTTTTCTTTCACGCAAAATCAAAAGTGAAGTTGCAAAACGTTTCCCAGATAAGAGCACAAAGGGCTTAGGACTTTACGGATGGCTCAGATCTACTCAAATGAGACGGATGCGCGCACCAAAGCCTCAAATCAAACCAGGAGAAAAGTTTAACTAAGCGCGCGGATTTGGACTCTTCGTCGCTTTTGCGTCGGTATTTGGAAGCGGTCCAAGAGCCTTATCAATTGCTCTCATCTGATCTGCCGAAAGCTTTACGCCGGCAGCCTTTACATTCTCTTTAACTTGCGAAGGTTTGGTAGCACCCATAATCGCGCTAGATACATTTGGGTTTTGCAATACCCAAGCAATTGCCAATTGACCCATTGTTAAACCAGCTTCTTTGGCAATAGGAGCCAAGTTTTGTACCGCGGTAAGTACTTCATCGCGCAACCAATTGGAGATCATTCCGGCACCAGATTTCTTATCTGTTGCTCGTGAGCCGGCAGGTGGCTTCTTTCCTGGAAGGTATTTTCCAGTTAAAACTCCCTGAGCCATTGGTGACCAAACGATCTGACCGATGCCCTCTTTCTTGCTCAAGGGAACAACTTCGCTCTCGATTACACGCCAGAGCGCTGAGTATTGCGGTTGGCTAGATATAAAACGGTTGTAACCCTTGGCATCTTGAATCTTTAACGCTTCTGATATCTGTTGGGCGTTCCATTCAGAGAATCCGATGTAATGAACTTTTCCAGATCGGATCAAATCATCAAATGCGCTAAGAGATTCTTCAAGTGGCGTTTCATAGTCAAAACGATGCATTTGATATAAATCAATGTGATCGGTATTTAAACGCTTTAGCGATGCATTACAAGATTCGATAATGTGCTTACGCGATAGGCCGCGATCATTCTTTCCTGGACCGGTTGGCCAATAAACTTTTGTGAAAAGCTCGTATGACTCTCTTCTAATTCCCTTAAGCGCTTTCCCTAATACGGATTCAGCCTTTGTTCCAGCGTAAACATCAGCGGTATCAAAGGTGGTGATTCCTAGATCATAAGCAGTGCGAACACACTTAATCGCGGCCTCTGATTCAACTTGTGAACCATGAGTAATCCAATTTCCGTAGGCGATTTCTGAGACATACATTCCTGAAGAGCCAAGGCGTCTATATTCCATAGCACTGACCATACCTGCGCTGTCAAGCCTTGCGTGTTCTGTTGCAATTGCTCCAGCCTTATGGTTTGGTTCGCACGTAAGAACAGCACAACCTTACAAATGCTTTACAGCTTGCCTTTCAGGGGAAGTCGGTGAAAATCCGACGCTGACCCGCAACCGTAAGAGCGCATTAGCGCTTAAGTCGGATTACCTGAATCGCCAAGTGAATACAGACAGACACCCGCCGAGGTTTGCGGGGCGTAGTCACAAGGAAAGTATCTTTCTACTTTTATTGCAACTACCCCTGTGAGGCTCTTTCATTAAGAGAGGCTCTACAGAATCAAATGAATACTAAGAAAAAAATATCAGGATTAATCACAGCCACCCTTTTACTCACAACGACCTTTGCCTTTACAGCTCCTGTAAATGCTTCCGGGAAGGGTTGGCGATATTGGGGTTACTATCAGGCATCACCCGGCGTAAAAACATGGACTGCGGCAATGACTGGGCCCACCGTCGACGTTAAAGATGGTGCAGTTGAAGGTTGGTCATTTGTCTTTGATGCAAGTGATGTTCCAACTATTGCTCCATCCATAAAGCCTGACTTCGCCTCAATCTGCCGAAGAGTTAAAGCCGATAAGGACTTAAAGCGGGTCGCACTTGTAGTTGACTTTGGTCGATCTGCATATGCACCAAAAGGAGAAAAAGTTCAAAAGAGCTTTACAAAATGCGTGCAAATTGCAAAGTCTGCCCAAGGAATTGATGTGCTTGGCCAAGCTGTGAAAATCCGCGCCGCAAATAGCGGGCTGATCTGTGGCATAAATGGTTATCCAGCAAAAGAGTG
>CAXNDQ010000080.1:0-4569 GCA_964201275.1 Candidatus Planktophila sp.
CGCGCCAACTCTTCGAACTTTTCGGCACGTGAGGCTTTAACTAGAACCACATCTCCTGCGCTCATCTCGTGCACCAATTGCAACGCATCCACCTTTTCTTCAAAGAGATGGATTTCAGTAGCAGTGTTGGCGGAAATCTGAGAGGAGTACTCCGGAGCGCCAATGCAGACCAAATGATCTATCCCTAACTCTGAAGCAAGGGTGCCAATATCTGCGTGACGAACTACTGAGGACTCGCCGAGTTCGTGCATCTTTCCGAGAAAAGCCCACGATTGACCGCCACGTTCTTGTGCAAAGAGCACCAAAGTACGTAGCGCCGCTTCGACAGATTCTGGGCTGGAGTTATAAGAATCATTTATCAACACGATATTTCGGAGTTCTTCAATCTCCATCCGCCACTTACTGCGGATATCGGCAGTGGAAAGAGATACTGCTATCTGATCGATAGATGCACCGAGTGCGGATGCGGCAGCTGCGGCGGCGAGGGCGTTTGCTACTTGATGTATTCCGACGATGCGTAATCCAACTGCAGCACGACCAGCGCTGGTTACCAAGTCAAAATGTGGGCGTCCTTCACGGATTTCAATATCGGTTGCGCGAACATCTGCTGATGTGGTTTCGCCGAAGGAAATTATCTTTCCTTGATGAAGTGAACTCATCTGCGGAGTAAATGCGTCATATTGCCCAAGAATTGCAATGGCGCTAGGAGCAAGCGAAGAAATCATCTCGGATTTGGCCTGAGCTACCGCTTCAGCTGACCCAAACTCTCCGATATGCGCACTGCCGACGCGTAAAACCATACCGATATTTGGTTTAGCCATTTCACAAAGCAGGGCGATATCGCCAATATGGCGTGCGCCCATTTCTAAAATGCAGAACTTTGTCGCTTCATCGCATTGCAATAGAGTGATTGGAGTTCCAAGTTCATTATTAAAATTACCAGTTGGGGCTACCGTGGCGCCAAGATTTTCTAACACATGCTGCAATAAATCTTTAGTCGTGGTTTTACCTTGAGATCCAGTCAAAGCGACTACTTGCAAGTCCTTCAGGTAGCTCCGAACATGTGCTGCTAGTTTGTTAACTGCTTTGAGTACGTCAGGTACAACAATGCACCGCTCGGGTGATGCTGCTGTGACAAAGGCAAGTACAGCGCCTCTGGAGAATGCATCAGAAACGTACTTGTGTCCATCAGTTTTTTCGCCTTCTAGCGCTAAGAAAATAGATCCCGGAGTTGCCTGACCGGAGTTAAATACAGGTGCTGCAGTTACAGTGACATCTGAACCATGAAGTTCGCCGCCTACAATTAGCGCGATTTCAGATGCCTTTAGCGCGATCATCGCTTTGCCTCAATTGCCTGTGCAAGAACTAGTCTATCGTCAAAATCGAATACTTCTCCTTTGATCTCTTGCCCGAGTTCGTGACCCTTGCCAAGGATCGCAACGGTATCGCCAGGTTCTGCAACGGAAACTGCGTAAGCAATTGCACTAGCACGATCGCTAATTACTTGTGATTGATTTACAACGTTTTTCCCACCAACCATCTGGCGCAAGATATCTGATGGCTCCTCAGATCGTGGGTTATCACTCGTGAATACTGCAATGTCAGAACTTTCAATTAGCGCCTTTCCCATCAACGGCCGCTTGCTTGCGTCACGATCTCCCCCACAACCCAGAACTGCTATCACTCTTCCGGATGTAAATTCCTTAATTGATTTGAGTACATTCGAAACTGCGTCGGGAGTATGTGCATAGTCAACAAAGGCGTTGAAGTTTTGCCCAACCGAAACTTCTTCTAGCCTTCCCGCCGCTCCTGAAATATTTGGGACTATCGCTGCGATATCAATCGGATCCACTCCGGATTCAACAGCAATCGCTATCGCCATTAACAAATTGTCAAAGTTATAGCCGCCCCGCAGAGTTGTTGAAGTCTCGATCAAGATTCCGCCTGAGCCACGAATCTTTAACTGAACGCGTTTGGCTTCGGAATCAATCTGCGTGAAGTGCCAAATTGCCTTTGGATTAGAGCGCGAGATAGTTAAAACTGGAATTTCGGTGCTAGCCGCAAGTCTTGCGCCATAAGGATCATCGATGTTAATGCAGGCCAACTCCGCCATTGCAAAGTTAAAGAGCGCAGATTTTGCTGCAAAGTAGCTCTCCATATCTCCGTGAAAATCCAAATGATCTTGAGTTAAATTGGTGAAACCAGCGATGGCGAAGTGAGCGCCTTCCAGGCGGTGTAATTGCAATGCGTGACTTGAAGCCTCAATAACTAAATGGCGCATGTGGCGCTCTCTCATCACCGCTGCCAGGGCTTGTAAATCAGTAGCCTCAGGAGTCGTGCGTTTACTGGCAATAACTTCATCACCAATTCGAGTTTCTACAGTTCCAATCAGCCCACATTCGCGATGGGCAGCGCTAAAAATCTGGTGTAGCAAAGTGGTTACGGTGGTTTTCCCATTTGTTCCGGTAATTGCGATGCAATTTATATCTCTCATTGGTTCGCTATATAAAAGTGCCGAAACTCGACCGGAAATCAAACGGGGATTATCAACGATAAGTACGGGAAGATCCTTAATCAGCTTTGCACCTGTTGGATTAGTCAACACCGCCACCGCGCCGCGTTTTTTAGCGCTCTCATAAAATTCTGCCCCGTGGCGTTTAGCTCCAGGAATTGCCACAAACAAATCTCCCGGCATTACTTCGCTGTCATTGTGCGTGGCTCCACTAATCATGATTTTGCTTAGTTCGCCTTCACTGATGGAGACCTGTGCATTACAAGAATCCACAATTTTGGCGAGCGATACCGAAGGAGGATTAAATGGTCGCATCATCGCGCCTTTGCACTCGCCTGTGAAACCTTCGCCTCGGTTGTTTGGCTTTGTTTCTCGAGTAATTCCTTTTGCGTAAGCGCTACAGGCAAAACTTTTGTTCCTGTTGGTGCTACATGCTCAGATTGAAGAACGAATGTCATTACCTTTCTAAAGACCGGTCCCGCCAGTGAACCGCCGTAGTGTGCGCCCTTTGGATCTTGAATGGTTACGCTGATTACATACCTTGGTTTATCTGCTGGTGCAAAACCGATAAATGATGCGGTGTATCCGCTGTAACAACCACAATCTGTGTTGTAGCGATTTGCAGTACCCGTTTTGCCGGCCACGCGATAACCAGGTATGGCTGCACTTGGCGCAGTACCTTGTCCCGAAACAACTGACTCCATCATTATGCGCAATTGTTGAGCAGTTTCTGAACTAATAACTCGCTCATTGGTGCGAGGAACAGATGCTGTATACCTGCCTAATTCATCTGTTGTTCCAGCTATAACTGTTGGAGAAACTCGAACACCGTTGTTAGCAATCGTTGCAAACATGCTCGTTGCTTGCATCGCCGTTACTGCGTAGCCCTGACCAAAGGCCACTGTTGGCGCTGTAGTTCTTGACCAATCGCTGACTGGGCGGAGAATTCCCCCTGATTCACCAGGCAAGCCTGAACCTGTCGACTTCCCCATTCCAAATTTAGATAAGTAACCGTACAAAGTATCGTTAGAGAGCATCTCACCAATTTTTATAGTTCCTGTATTTGATGAAACCGCCAAGATTCCAGAAGTAGTTAAATACTGCACTGGATGGCGATCGTGATCAGAAAATATCTCCCCAGCTCGCTTGAGTGAGTACGGAACTTTTAAGACTGTTTCTGGCGTTATCTTCTTCTCGTCTAGAGCTGCAGCCAGCGTCATAACTTTTCCGGTCGAGCCGGGTTCATAAACATCTTGCACTGATGGATTTCGCATCAACGCTGCTGAAACTTTCTTAGTGTTGTTTGGATCAAAAGTGGGTGCTGTTGCGTGCGCCAAAATATGTCCCGTTTTGGGATCCATAACGATGACAGTGCCACTTTGGGCACGGGCTTTACTTACCGCTGCTTGAATCGCATTTGCGGCAACCCATTGCACATCGCGATCGATGGTTAGTCGTACCGTTGTGCCCTGTTTAGCTGCAATTATCTCGTTCTGAGATCCTGGAATTTCAGCGCCTAATCCTCGCGCGTATGAATATCTGCCATCAGTGCCTGTAATGATGGAGTTCATGCTTGATTCAATTCCGGTTGCGCCGATTCCATCTTGACGAACAAAACCAACAAGTGAAGAAACTAGAGAGCCAGAGGGATATTCACGGATGTAATTTCTCTCCGAAAAGAAGCCAACAATTCGTTTATCAAATTTCTCTTTTTCTAACCCGGCATTGTAAGTATCGATTGCCCCGCTCAACTCACGCCAAATCGCAGGCTTAGCGTTGCGCGCGACCACCGCATAACGTTTGTCTCCAGTTATAGCGCTCTGAACTTCGGCAACTGTCATTCCAAGATAAGGAGCAGCAAAATTAGCTGTCTGAGCTGCGTCGGTAATCAAGGTTTGATCAACGACGATATTGATGGCAGAGACGCTTCGCGCAAATGCGATGCCATTGATGTCGGTGATTTCACCACGTGCCGCTGGAATTGCGCGAGTTGACTCCATCTCATTTGCAGCCTTGCTGCGATAGTCACTGGCTTGAATTGCTTGAATTTGAATTAG
>CAXNDQ010000081.1:0-4513 GCA_964201275.1 Candidatus Planktophila sp.
AGAGTACTGCCTCGGTAACCGAGAGTAAAAAATTACTCTAGACTCACGTCTTGCGCCACGGGGCGTAGCGTAGTGGCTAGCGCGCCTGCTTTGGGAGCAGGAGACCGGGAGTTCGAATCTCCCCGCCCCGACCAGAAGTTCAATGAAATGTTTATTGCACTTCAAATTAATTTCTAATCAAGGAGCACTTTGTGAAGAGTACGGTCGAAACACTTTCCCCAACTCGAGTCCGCCTTGATATCGAAGTTCCTTACGCTGATTTAACAGGTTATGTTGCCGATGCTTACACAGCAGTATCCAAGAAGGTAAACATCCCTGGTTTCCGCAAAGGCAAAGTTCCAGCTGCAATGATCGATCAGCGAGTTGGGCGTGGCTCAGTAATTGATGAAGCTATTAATAATGCACTCCCTGAATTTTACGGAATGGCAGCTCGCGAGCACTCAGTTCTCGTAGTCGGTCGCCCAGAAGTAGAAATCAAGGAGTATGTCGATAACGAGAAGTTGGTTTTTGCCGTTGAAGTCGATGTGCGCCCAGAAGTTACCCTTCCCGACTTTTCAAAGATAACGATTGAAGTCGATGATGTAGCAGTCACTGATAAAGATATAGATGAGCAAGTTGACGAGCTTCGCGCTCGCTTCGGAACACTTTCTACTGTTGAACGCGAGACAAAAGATGGTGACTTCGTAACTGTTGATTTGACCGCAAAGATAGATGGCGCTGAAGTAGACGGTGGTAAGGCAAACGATATTTCTTATGAAGTTGGATCAAATCGAATGATCGATGGTTTAGATGCTGCACTCGTTGGCATGAAGGCCGGAGATGTAAAGAACTTTGAAACACAGCTCGTTGGTCAAAAAGATGACGAAAAGGGTGATGTTGAAATCAAGTTGAAGGCCGTTAAAGAACGCGAACTTCCACCAGTTGATGATGCCTTTGCAAAGTTAGCATCTGAGTTCGACACAATTGCAGAATTAAAAGCCGATTTCACTGAACGTCTAAAGCGTGTGAAGGCTCTCGAACAAGGTGCACAAGCACGCGATCTACTCTTGAAGAAGATGATTGATGATTTAGATATTCCAGTTCCAGATAAGTTGGTTGCAGATGAAGTCCACCAACATCTTGAAGGAGAAGGCCGGCTTGAAGATGCGGCACATCGCGCTGAAGTTGATGGCGAAGTTCGTGTATCAATCAAATCTGATTTCTTGCTAGATGCAATCGTGAAGGCTGAAGAAGTTCAGGTAAATGAAATTGAATTGACCGAATATTTGATTCGTACTTCACAGCGCTACGGAATGCCTCCAGAGCAGTTTGCAAAGCAACTCCAGGATGCTGGCCAAATTACACAACTTGTAGCCGAGGTATCTCGCACTAAGGCACTTGCTGGCGTTCTCGGTCGCGTAAACGTTGTCGATAAATCTGGAAATAAGATTGATCTAGAAGCGCTTCGCCCACAAACTCCACCCGCGCAATCTCTTCCAGAGGCATAACTTTCCGAGTACGTTGGTCTTTCCAACTTTGATTTGAGGTTGCACATGCACCTGAATGCGATTCGCTCCGCTTTTGCCTTCGCTCTCACTCTTTTACTCTCATTTACTGGTGTACTTGCCGCTAACAGCTCTGATTCAAATACGGCTACAGCTCAACCCAAAATGGCTACCCCATCTGTTCTTCCACCAAAAATGGTTAACCCGCTAAAGACTAAAACAATTATGGTCAAACTCAAGAGCGCAGTTGTATTGACAGTGAAAAATCCTGAAATTTGGAAAGGCAAAGTAGTAGATCCAAAGATCGCGAAGTTTGTTGCCGGGGGACCGATCTCTGCATATGAAACTTATCCTTCGATAGTCCCGCTTAAAAAGGGAAAAACCACAATGTCCTTCACCGATGGAAAAAAGACCTACTTCCTAAAACTGACCGTCTTATAAAGATCTTGCTCTGCCCTGAGCGAACAAAGGCAGATTTGCGCCCGATTTTCCATATTTGGGAAGCATTTAGCCTTAAGGATTGTTAAGGTCACTACATATAAAGAAGTAATCAATCAGGAGGATCACGTGGATTATCAAGACCCACAGTCGGCCGGGCAGAACGCACGCGTTGCTGCAAACGGCGGTAACTGGCTAGATGACAATGTCTATAACCGTTTGTTGCGCGAACGCATTATTTTTCTTGCTGGCGAATTTCGCGACGAGATGGCCAATGCAATCTGTGCACAGATGTTGCTGTTAGCTGCTGAAGATCCTGAAAAAGACATTTATCTCTACATAAATTCACCTGGTGGATCTGTGACAGCAGGTATGGCGATCTACGACACTATGCATTACATCAAGAACGATGTTGCAACAGTAGCAATGGGAATGGCTGCATCAATGGGTCAATTTATTCTTACTGCTGGTGCACCTGGAAAACGTTACGCAACTCCAAATGCAAGAATTTTGATGCACCAACCTCTTGGCGGTATCGGTGGTACTGCAACAGATATTCGAATTCAGGCAGAGCAGATGGCCATTACCAAGCAGACCATGTCTGAGTTAAATGCCAAGCACACTGGACAGCCACTAGAAAAAATCATCGCTGATTCAGATCGCGACAATTGGTTTAATGCCAAAGATGCACTTGCATATGGCTTTATCGATCACATCGCCACAAACGATGGACAAATCGCGGGAGGTAAGAAGTAATGAAACACATTCAAGAGATTACAAACCGCTACGTTCTTCCAACAATTGAAGAAAAGACCGCCTACGGTTACAAGCGTTTAGACCCGTACACAAAGTTATTTGAAGAGCGCATCATTTTCTTGGGCCAACCAATTGATGACACCGTTGCCAACGATGTGATGGCACAGTTGCTGACACTTGAATCAATGGATCCCGATCGTGATATTTCGATCTACATCAACTCACCAGGTGGATCATTTACAGCGTTAACTGCAATTTATGACACTATGCAATTTGTTCGCCCAGACATCACAACAATTTGTCTTGGCCAAGCAGCATCTGCTGCGGCGATCATCCTTGCTGGTGGCACAAAAGGTAAGCGTTACGGACTCGAGCACTCACGAATCCTTATCCACCAGCCTTCATCAGAAGGTGGGGGACAGGCATCGGATATCGAGATCCAAGCTCGCGAAATTATGCGCATGCGTGGCTTGCTCGAGACAATGTTGGCTAAGCATTCAAATAAGACGATCGAAGAAATCGAAAAAGATATCGAACGTGACAAGATTCTTACCGCTGCTGAAGCAGTGGAATACGGAATTATAGATAAGGTTATGTCTTCTCGTAAGGCGAAGCCTTCCGCATAATTTCACTAAAGGGGCGTCGGTTTAGAAATGTTGCAGAAATATTTCAAACCCGGCGCTCTTTTTTCATATAAGGACTACCGAAACTTCTTTATCTCTGGATTAATTTTCGTAATCGGTTCATCCGCTTTCCCAATTGCACTTGCAATCAGCATTCTTGATAACGGCGGGACTGCGACAGATCTTGGTTTGATCCTTGCTTCACGCGTATTTGCGGGAACGATTTTTACACTCGTTGGCGGCGTTTGGTCTGATCGCCTTCCTCGCAAATGGATAATGATTAGCGCGGATGCATTCCGTGGGTTGGTCGCTTTAGTCTTGGTCGTTATTTCAGCAAGCAATATGCCTCTTTGGGCAATCGGACTTTTAGTTTTTCTGATGGGTCTTGGAGATGCTTTTGGAGCACCGGCAGGAGCTGCGATAGTTCCAAGTTTATTGCCCGATCATCTTCTTCCAGCAGGAAATGTTGCGCGTGGAATTGTCGCCAAGATCGGAACCATTGTTGGGCCAGGAGTTGGTGGAATTTCTGTCGCACTTATAGGCGCTGATTACACCTTTGCTGTAACTGCAGTTGCTTTCTTGGTAGGCACTTCTCTCTTATTGGGAATTACTGAAGCACCGATTCAAGGGCAAGTTGAAGTTAAACCATCTTTCATTTCCGAACTTCGCGAAGGTTTTAAACTGGTCTGGAAGATTAAGTGGATTGCAGCATCAATCTTCATGGCCTCTTTTCAATTGATGGTGATTGTCGCCGCTGAAACTGTATTACTTCCAGTCATCACTAGACGCGAATTCGATACCAATAATGTTTTTGCCATCTCTGCAGCAGTGTTTAGCCTCGGCGGAATGATCAGTGCAATTGCCGCGATTAAATTTCAGACTAAGAGACCCGGACTCGTTGCTATCTCAATGTGGTCACTCTTCGCCTTCGCACCACTTGTCTTAGCATTTCCAATTTCTCCAAGTTTTGTAATTTTTGGATACTTCATCGCCGGCCTTTCAATCGGCGGCTGGGAGGCATATTGGGTAACTGCGGTACAACGCGAAGTGCCACAAGAGATGCAAGGTCGCGTTTTTAGTATCGACATGGTTGGTACAAGTGGATTGATGCCACTCGGTATGGCACTTGTCGGTCCGGTCATTTCACTAACCGGTGAGCGAGATTTCCTTCTCTTTGCAATCGCATTCCACATTCTTGTCTGTTATCTCGTC
>CAXNDQ010000082.1:0-4495 GCA_964201275.1 Candidatus Planktophila sp.
GCCATAAGTAGTAGCGACGTTTCGCGTCAATGCATCAACTGCGCCTTTGGTCATTTCGTAAACTGCATGATCTCGCCACGCTCCGCGGCCATGGACTGAAGAGATATTGACAACGGCTCCCTTAACTTTTCCTGTAATGAAGGAGGCTACTGCTTCTGTGCAACCCCAAAATGTTCCGACTTGATTGATCCCGATAATTTCATCCATCAACGTTGGGTCATTGGGAAAATCATGCAATGGTGCGCCACGAGTGATACCAGCGCAATTAACCCATGAAACCAGCTTGCCTTTTTCTTCGGCCAATGCTCGAGCTCTCTGATGTGTTTCACGAATTGATACATCTCCAAGAAGGCTAAATACTTTATGGCCAGCACTTGTTAGTTCTTTTTCAACCTCGGCCAGCCCCTTGGGATTAATATCTACAAGAATGACAAGGTAATCTTCTACTAATTTTGTAGCGATTGCGCGACCGATTCCTGATCCAGCACCTGTAACGACTGCGACATCACTCATATTAATTAGCTCCCTTGCGGTGAATGGCAGAGCCACGAATGTGTGGCCGTGCCTTTTGTAAGTGTAAGAGTGGTTGATTTGCAATCCGGGCGATTCATACCAACTGCGCATCGTGTTCGATATAGGCAGGCGTCACCGTCTTCAGGGCTTGGTAACGTTTGAACTTGTTCTTTATTACTTTTAACCGCTTGCGGATTAGCCAATGGAACCGATGCCAACAAGCCAATTGTGTAATGATGTTGAGAATTTTCAAATACATCTTCGCGAGTTCCACGTTCAACTATCCGGCCTCGAAACATCACAGCAACTTCATCAGCCATATAGTGGGCTACGCCAAGATCATGGGTGATAAAAAAGTATGTCAAGCCACGCTCTTGCTGGAGTTTGCGAAGCAAGTTAAGTACCTGAGCGCGCACAGATACATCCAGTGCGGACACTGCCTCATCTAAAACAACAATTTTTGGATCCAAAGCGAGAGCTCGCGCAATGGCTACGCGCTGACATTGGCCACCTGATAACTCGTGTGGACGTCGACGCAGATGTTCTTTCTCTAGTCCAACTGCTTCTAGAAGTTCGATTACTTTCTTCTTGCGAGATTCCTTATCACCAATGTTGAAAGCGAGCAGCGGGCCTTCAATGATTCGTTGCACAGAATGGCGACGATTGAGTTGGCTAAACGGATCTTGTTGCACCACTTGAATTTCTCTGCGCAAAAGACGCATCTCTTCGTGTTTAAGGGTACCTAGAGTTTGGCCCAATACCTCAACAGAACCAGCACTTGGTGTATCTAGTCCCAATAGAATTCGGGCCGCCGTTGTCTTGCCACTGCCTGATTCACCTACTAAAGCTAGAGTCTTTCCTTCGTGCAATGAAAATGAAACGTCATCGAGTGCACGAACTTCGTTACTGCCACCGCGGAAAATACGACTGATGCCGGATGCGGAGGCAACTACTTTGAGTTCTGTGCTCATTTAATTCACTGCTCCAACCTGGAAAAGCTCGTCGGAGCGAAAACAGGCGGTTAAGCGACCTTGAGATGAAGTTAAAGGCGGAACTGATGCTGAACACTTCGGTTCCGCGTGTGCACAACGAGGTGAGAATACGCAACCACTTGGACGGTTATCTGGGCGTGGCGGTTGGCCGGCGATTGATTTAATTGGTTTGTTTACATCAATGGTGTAATCACATCGCGAATCCAAAAGGGCTTTTGTATATGGATGAGCTGGGTTTGAAAATATCTGCTCTACGGAACCATTTTCAACCAGCTTGCCTGCATACATCACCATAATGTCATCGCTAAATTGTGCGGCAACACCTAAGTCGTGGGTGATTAGCAAAACAGATAAATTGCGTTCGGCCGCTAATTTATCAATGAGCGTCAACACTCGATCTTGTGTCGTTACATCAAGGGCTGTCGTGGCCTCATCAGCAATTAGCACCTTCGGTTCTCCGCTAAGAGCGATTGCAATAACAACACGTTGCAACATTCCGCCAGACATTTCAAATGGATAAGAGTCGATTCGACTTTCTGGTTCTGGAATTCCAACACTAGCCAGCAAGTCAATTGCAGCTTTGCGAGCCACAGATTTACTCACAGATGAATGCAATTGGATACTCTCAATGATTTGTTGCCCCACTCGCATAATTGGATTGAGCGCCGACATAGGATCCTGATAAATCATGGAAATTTCATTTCCTCGAAGTAGCCGGAATTCTTTAGAACTTAACCCAAGAATTTCTCGCCCATTTAGGAAAATTTCTCCCCCATCAATGGACACAGGGCTCTTAATCAAGCGCATGAGTGCATACGCTGTTAACGACTTTCCGCTTCCAGATTCACCCACCATTCCAATTTTCTTACCTGCAGGAATTTCAAAGGAAACATTATCGACAACGGATACTCGCCCTTTTGCAGAAGGTACTGAAATCGAAAGGTTCTTAACTGAAAGTAAATTCGTCATTTTGAAGATTTTCTAGAATCAAGTGAGACGCGGATACGTTCTCCATAGGAATTAAATGCCAAAATTGTTATGGTAACGACAAGAGCTGGAAAGAATACAAACCAACTGGTGTTCCACAAATTTCCATACCCTTGCAACATCAAAGTTCCCCATGAAGCATCTGGTGGCTGAATGCCCAGACCAATAAAGCTCAGCGAAGCTTCCATCATTACCGCAGCCGCAGCGTTAATGCTGAGCTGTACAAGTAACTGTGGGGCAATATTGGGTAGTACCTCAGTCATAATCAAACGTGATTTCTTAAGTCCTGTCGCTTTAGCGGCAACGACATAGTCTGATGCAAGTTCGACTACCACGGCAGTGCGTGCCATGCGAGCAGTCGTTGGAGATAAAAGAAGCCCGGCAATAATCGGTAGAGAAAACACACTTGATCCAACTGCTGAAACACACACTAGCGCAAAGAGAATTTGTGGAATCGCCATAGTGGCATCGGCGGTACGCATCAAAATTTCATCCACCCAACCGCGTTGAACTCCGGCAATCATTCCCCACAGAGTTCCGATAATTAGAGCGATAATTGTTGCTGCTAGTGCAATCAAAATAGTAATGCGTCCACCATAAAGAATTCGTGAGAAAAGATCTCTCCCTAAATCATCTGTTCCCATCAAGTGGGTCAAGCTAGGTCCTAAGAAAGGTTCTGCTCCATCAATTGCATAAGGATCATAGGGAGAAATCAATGGTGCGGCCAAGGTAATTCCCACGATGGCGAGAACAATTAAACCGGAGAGTGAAAATCTCATCTTAAATCTCATTTTGTCTCTCCTTTGACACTCGAAGCCTAGGATCAACAAGTCCACACAAAATATCAAATAAAAGTGTGGTGAGAATGAAGAGAGAGATAATTACTAGAGATACTCCCTGGATAACTGCATAATCTCGCTTGAACGCGCCTTCGATTGCAAGTGAGCCAATACCTGGTAAGCCAAACATATATTCAATAATAATCACACCGCTTAAGGTGTAGCCAACAATCAAGCCCAACATCGTAAGAGTTGGGACAAGCGAGTTGGGCAAGATATGCCTAAACAAAATACGAGAATCTGATAGCCCTTTACCTTCAGCAGTTCTAATGAATGAAGATTGCTTGATCTCCAACATAGAGGCGCGCAAATATCTCACTAGATACGGAGTCGCGGTAAGTGCGCCCGTTATCGAAGGCATAATCATCAACTGCAAATTTTGACCTAAATTTTCTTTAATTGGCACAAATCCAAGTGAGGGCAACCATTGAAGAGTAAGAGAAAAAATCAATATAAAAATGATTCCAAAAACGAAACCAGGTATTGAAAGTCCAATAGACGTTAGGCTGCCGATTGATCTATCAAGTATGCCGCCGGGCTTTAGAGTCGATAGCGGCGCAAGGATCAGTGCGAAAATACAAGAAAGCACAATAATGAAAAAGGTTAGCTCAAGCGTTACGGGAAGTCTTTCAGCGACGAGTTGAGTAACCGGAAATTGCGAAATATAGGAAACGCCTAAATCTCCACGGAAAGCTTGGGAAAGCCAGGCAAAGAGTTGCACGAGGAGCGGGCGGTCTAAGCCCGCTTCCTCGCGCAACATCTGAAGTGCCTCAGGAGTTACTTTTGTTGCTGCGCCCAATTGTGCAAGCACAGGGTCGCCGGGAAGGATTCGAATCGACAAGAAAACAAAGATCAAGCTCGTCGCCAAAACGATCGAACTAGATAATGCTCGACGAAGCAAATACCGACCCACGTAACTCCTTTCTTTTTACTATAGATGGCTAATAAATCAGATTAACTGATTGATGCGCCTTCTAGGTGAAGTGTTCCTGTTCCCTCAACCCAAGAACCCTTCACGTTTGCTTGTGCTGCGTGGAGAACTGAGAACACGAATGGAGTGATCAACGGAAGTTCTTGGTTTTCCATCTTCTGCGCTTCACACCAAGCAGCTTTACGCTTTGCAGTATCAACAGTTCCAATTGCCTTTGCAAATGCTGCATCGTA
>CAXNDQ010000083.1:0-4316 GCA_964201275.1 Candidatus Planktophila sp.
ATTCCACCATAAATGTAATGAACTGCAACGCTTGCAAGAGTTGCCAGGATTAAAGTTGAGATTGCCCAACCAATAAGTGTTTGTAGGAATGGCAAACGGAAGGCAAAGAATGAGATATCCATTCCGAATTGCGGATCTTTAATCCCGAAATCTGTCGAGTTTCTAAATTGCAACCAAGAGCCCCAGAGTTGAACACCGCTGGTTCCGCCAAAGTAGAAGAGAACTATCGCAATTCCAGGGAAAACTAATTTACGGATTGGATCAATCGTGGCGCGATAACGTTCGAGATTATCGGATTCCATCGCCATTGAAACATCGAAGGGACGACGACGGTAAGCAATATAAACATTTGCGGAAATAATCAGTGATGTAACCAAGCCGGCAACGATAAAGAGAGCAATTTTTGTCGTAAGCACAGTTGACCAAACACCAGTGAAACCAACTGATTGAAACCAGAGCCAATCAACATAGACACCGCTGAGCGCAACCACACCTCCAGCGATAACCGCTAAAATAATAAAGGTGAGGGCTAGTGGACTTGGTTTCTTCATCATGCTCCTAAGTTAGCGCAACTGCGCGGGGTGGCCGAATTAAGAGCGGTTAGCGCCTCTTTCAAAGTGCTCACCGCCGCTACTTTTATACCTTTTGGAATAGTTACAAGACCAGGTGCGAGGTCTTGGCAATTACTTGTCGGGACCAGAATCAAAGTAGCACCTGCCTTTTCCGCGGCCAGGATCTTTTCTGCAACTCCACCGATCCCACCCACATTTCCCTCTGCATCAATGGTTCCTGTCGATGCAACGCCACGACCCCGCAAAATATTCTCGGGAGTGAGAAGTTCCACAATGCCTAGGGCGAATGCCAAGCCACCGCTCGGGCCGCCAGTCTTTGCCAGCGAGATCGAGATATCGCTTGGCTTAATCGCGCCGGCGTTTAGATTTGGGTAGTTGTTCTCTAAATAATTGAGGGCGGCGACTTTGGCACTCAGTTGCGAATCAACCATCTGGGTTTTAGCGGCCGCTTTCTCTGTTTTTGCGTTAACCCCATCCTTATAAAAAAGTGAGCGAGGCATCACTGAGAAATCGCTTCTGCCCCACGAGTAGATCAATTCAGCCCCGGTTACATATGCATCTGGGTTGGTAATCAAAATAGATAAAAGATAGATGTGGCCATCTGCTTTATAGAACTTCAATGCAGGTGCTGCTGTTTTCGACGGGGTGATTATTTTGTCAACGACATCTTGAGCATTGCCTGGTGTCAGTACAACAAATGGAAGTGGCGCGAAAAGGGCAAGGCCGAAAAATACAGTAAGGGTTGCGGTGGCTAAGCGAGGAAGGCGATTATGGAGCATCGCTCGCTTTAGCTTCGCCCGTATTGGCTATATCTGTAAGGGCTACGTCTTCGGTAGCCTCATCATCGCCGGCAATAGTTATCTCCGCATCGCGGAATGAATCTTGGAATCGCTGAAATTGAGTGACCGAGCGAGTTGTTTCAGATTCAAACTTTGATTTAAATTGAGTAACCCATAGAACATAGCCAAGCGCGCCTAGTAGCCCGGTCAATGGAACAACCCACCAGATCAGAGCCGCAAAAGCGTTGGACATGTTAGGTAGCCTATCTCTTGTGGGAAGAAATCTCGCATCGGTGGTGTTTTAAAGGATTAGCAAGCATTTAAATACGAATTAGGGATTGGGGTCACCTTATGGCTGGTTTTGGCTTTATCCCTAATGACCCAAATGATTCTAACGATCCAGAAAATAACCGTCCTGATTTTGAGGCGATGTTGCGCCAAATGCAAGAACAGATGAGAGCGCAATTTGAGCAACTCGGAATAAACCCAGTTGGTTTTGTAAATCCATTCACAACACTTTTCGAAGGTGCCACACAGGGTGGCAAGAGTAAAGATGGAAAAGAAGAAGTACTTTCGATTTCTGCAGCTCGAGAGACCGCCAAAAAATTTGTAACTGCGCAAGGGTTAAAACCAATTGGTGCAAAAGAGTTAGCAGTGGTCGCCAGCGCATTTGAAATTTCCGAGATTTGGCTAGATGAAGCGCTCTCTTTCCCGGCAACCGGAATTGCACCGAGTTCGGCGACGCGATCTGATTGGGTTGATCAAACTATTTCTGGTTGGCATAAAACGATCGAACCTTTAGCCGCTGGGCTTTCCAGCGCAATTTCAAACTTACTTGATCAAGCCATGGATGCCCAGGCAGGTGAAAGCCCTGAAGGCCAGCCGCCGATCGAAATGATCACGATGCTGCTGCGCTCCTTCATCGGCACAATGATCGCAACGCAACTGGGTCAATCAATCGGCACGCTGGCTTCTTCGGTAACTGGTGCGCATGATGTGGGCCTTTCACTCCTAGATCCAGCGCATCCGGTTGTGATCCCCGAAAACATTGAGAATTGGGCGAATGAGTTAGAGATTCCTAAATCAGAGGTATTTATTTTTCACGCACTTCGCGAGGGGGCAGTTGCTCGCCTCTTTGCAAATAATCCGTGGCTGGTTTCCTATATTCAAAGCGCTATCGTTGAATATGGAAAAGGAATTCATATAGATATAGATGCCATTCAACGTCAGGCACAGAGCGCTTTCGAAAACATGCAGGAAAACACCGAAGAAAACATAGAAAAAAACATGACTTTTGCTTTGGAGAACGGAATATTCACACCAGAGGAATCACCTGCACAGAAAATTGCCCTAGCAAAGTTAGAAACAGTTTTTGCGTTAATCGATGGTTGGACCGATGAAGTAACCGCACTTGCTGCCGGTGATCGCCTGCCTGCAATTGAACAACTAAGGGAAACCCTGCGACGACGTCGTGCGGCGGCATCTCCTGCACAACAATTGTTTTCTTCAATGCTTGGTTTAGAAGTCTCACCTAAGTTAACTCGTGAAGCGAGCGCATTCTGGAAGAAGATTCGCGAAGTTAAATCAATCGCTGAACGCGATCAGATCTGGAGCGGGTTGTTACCAACTGCTGAGGATTTGCTGAGCCCAGAAAAATTCTTAGCTAGTACTTCGATACCCGATGATCTCTCAGGGCTAATTTAGATTTCTTGAATTCCTGGGCAAAGAAAAGCGAAGTCCCCGGCCGCTACTTTAAATTATCTGCCTTCCCCTTGCAGATAGTTCAAAGAGTTATCCGAGGACTTCGTAAGCGAAACTTATGACCAAAAGTCCTCAGAATCAAATAATTTGGGATTTGACACACCTGTGATTTGCAATGTAATGGAAAAATTCTTGTAGCTAAATCTCTCAACACGTACTTGAGATATTGTCGATATAAATCTATTTTGCAAAGTTCAGGAGTACTTTTCATCTATGGCGCTAGATGAATTAGATGAAGGTGATCTAACCCTGCCGGGAATTTCAGAGGGTGAGATAATTGTGATTCGCTCTGCAAGGCGTAAGCGAAATATCTCGGCTTATCGCCAAGGCGGAAGGATCATCGTCTCAATTCCGGCGCGGATGAGTAAGGCAGATGAGCACGCCATCGTCCCTGAGATGATCGCAAAGATACGTAGCCAAGAATCTTCGCGGATACCAAGTGAAGAAGCCCTGATGCAGCGCACAGCCGAACTACTGGCATCCCTAGCCCCCGAGATAACGGCGCGACCTGCTTCGATCAATTGGCGGCCGATGCGCGAGCGTTGGGGATCGTGCACCAGCGTCGATCGCACCATCCGAATCTCAGATCGCCTAAAGCTGGCACCTGATTACGCCCTTGATTACGTCCTCTTTCACGAGGCGATCCACCTTGAGCACTTTGATCACGGCGAGGCCTTCACCGAGGTTTTGGCCCGTTTTGAGGAGTCAGATCTGGCCAGCGCCTATCTTGATGGCTATGAGGCGGCCGAACGCGCCTTGGCTGAGCCTGTTGAGCTAAAAAAACTACGCACAAACGGGGGTTAGATAGGCGCAATTGAGCGTAGTCAGGGGTATCGTCAGGCTTGCACGCGTGGGCGCTCAGAGCCCATTCGGCGATTGGAGGCAATTATGACAGCAGAGACATACAAGGGTGACGCTTACTGCGTTAAGTGCAAAGAGAAGCGTGACTTCGAAGGCACTGTGAAGATCTCAGACTCTGGTCGTCGCATGGCACAGGGCATCTGCCCAGTCTGTGGCACCAAGGTCAACAGAATTCTTGGCAAGGCTCAGTAACTTCACCAACAAGTCTTAAAGACTTTAAGGATTCACCCCGGCTCTCACAAGTTGATGAGCACGGGGTGAATTTTTTTTCATACCCGCAGTCAAAGTTTTAGGCCTCGCCCTCGGCTAGTGCACAGGGGCGCTGCGCTGATATCTCCTGGTC
>CAXNDQ010000084.1:0-4298 GCA_964201275.1 Candidatus Planktophila sp.
ACATAAAGCGGTTGGCCCAACTGGCGTTGGTGTTCTTTGGGGTCGCACAACCCTGCTTGATGAACTCCCACCATTTCTCTTTGGTGGTTCTATGATCGAAAGCGTCACAATGACTGATGCCACCTGGGCACCAGCGCCGCGCAAATTTGAACCAGGTGTACCAAATATGGCGCAGATAGTTGGATTGGGAAGCGCGCTAAATTATTTAACGGCAATCGGAATGCAGAAAATTCATAACCACGAGATTGCAATGACAGAATATGCGATATCTAAATTGCAGGAAATCCAAGATCTTAAAATTGTTGGTCCGGTAGATATGAATCTGCGCGGGGGAGCGGTTTCATTCACTTTAGGAGATATTCACCCACATGACCTTGGCCAGTTCTTAGATAACTCAGGAATTGCAGTTCGCACTGGACATCACTGTGCTTGGCCACTGACTCGCAAGATGGGCGTTCCCGCAACGACCCGTGCCTCTTTCTATCTCTATAACACTTTGGCGGATATAGACGTCCTAGTTGATGGTGTTCGCGATGCGCAGAAATACTTCGGCTAATGCAATTAGATAACCTTTATCAAGAAGTGATTTTAGATCACTACAAACGCCCTCAAAATAAAAAGCTCTCATCGAAATATGATGCACAGGTTCATCACGTCAACCCTTCTTGTGGAGATGAAATAGATCTGAATTTAACGATCACGGATGGAACAATCAGCAATATTTCTTGGGATGGGGTTGGCTGCTCAATCTCGCAAGCAAGTGTTTCGATCCTCACCGATTTGTTAATTGGCAAGAAGATCGACGAGGCCTATTCCATCTTTGATCACTTCGTCGCACTCATGCAGAGCAAGGGGACCGTTTCAGGTGATGAAGCGGTGTTGGAAGATGCAATCGCCCTGGCCGGTGTCTCGAAATACCCGGCACGAATAAAGTGCGCGCTCTTGGGTTGGATGGCCTTTAAAGATGCCAGTGTTCAGGCTCAATCGAAATCTAAACTAGACTAATAAACATAAGAGAGAGGACCAATAATGGTTGCTGCAGTTGATGATGTAACAGAGGCGATGAAGGATGTAGTTGATCCCGAACTCGGAATCAATGTTGTTGACCTCGGTTTGATCTACGACGTAATGGTCGACGATAACAATATCGCCGTTTTAAATATGACTTTAACTTCAGCGGCTTGCCCATTGCAGGATGTGATTGAGGATCAAACTCGTCAAGCGCTAGCTCCACTTACTTCTGATGTAAAAATCAATTGGGTGTGGATGCCACCCTGGGGTCCAGATAAGATCACCGATGATGGGCGCGAGCAGTTACGCGCATTAGGATTTACTGTTTAAGGTTTTCTTTATATCTACGAATCGGGGTTTCAAGTGTCCATGCACGCTGGCTGGATGGCGCTAAGAACTCTAAGTTCTGATCAATCTGTAAAGAACGCAAAGTTACGCCCCGGAACGCTAAAACGCATATTCACTTATGCGATTCCCTATAAATCAACTTTCGCACTCTTTCTTTTCTGTCTTATCGCTGATGCGGTTTTAACGGTAGCAACTCCGCTCCTATTACGAGAACTCATTGATGAAGGCGTAATTCCGAAAGATCGAGCCGTCGTTACAACCATGGCGATTGCAGTTGCTGTTCTGGCGATATTGACCGCAGTAATAAATATCGTTGTCCGTTGGATCTCTGCCAAGATCGGTGAAGGTTTGATTTACGATCTACGATCACAAGTTTTCCGCCACGTGCAAGAACAATCTATTGCGTTTTTCACACGCACTCAGACTGGTGCATTGATAACCCGAATCAACTCTGATGTTATTGGTGCGCAGCGTGCTTTCACCTCTACTTTCTCAGGGCTGATCAGCAATGTGCTCACTCTTATCCTGGTTGTCGGAACAATGTTGGCGCTAAGTTGGCAAATTACCGTTGCTTCACTTCTGCTACTTCCAGTTTTCTTAGCCCCAACTAAGTGGATCGGTGCCCGACTGCAGGGATATACGCGTGATTCTTTTGAAATCAACGGTGAAATGTCTTCCACTATGACCGAGCGGTTCAACGTCTCAGGCGCTCTTCTGGTGAAGTTATACGGTGATCTGAACGAGGAGTCAAAGGTTTTCAAAAAGAAAGCACGCAAAGTTGCTGATCTTGGTATCTCAATGGCGATGCTTAACACATTCTTTTTCATCGCACTGATCAGCATTGCAGCGCTTGCCACAGCAATCGCTTACGGGATCGGTGGCCACCTTGCCATTGATGGTGCGATTACCGTCGGAAGCCTGATCGCAATCACAACGCTTTTGGCGCGTCTATACGGTCCGCTGGTTGCTCTAGCAACGGTCCGAGTTGATGTTATGGGTGCGTTGGTTTCTTTCGAACGTGTCTTTGAGGTTTTAGATCTAGAACCTATGGTGCAGGAGAAACCTAACGCCAAATTTTTGAAAAGTAGAACACCAGAAATTGATTTTAGCGATGTTCGTTTTACCTATCCAAACGCACAACAGATTTCTCTAGCATCTCTGGAATCTGCCTCATTGCCCGAAATCAAAGATAGTGAAGAGATATTGAAGGGGATATCTTTCACCGCAAAACCTGGATCTGTGACCGCACTTGTTGGTCCATCGGGTGCAGGTAAAACAACAATCAGCGCACTTTTGCCGCGGCTATACGATGTGACATCGGGGTCTATCAAAATAGACGGCAATGATCTTCGAGATTTATCGATTGCCTCTCTGCGCGATTCAATCGGAGTCGTAATGCAAGATTCTCATTTATTTCACGACACAATCACGGCGAATTTACGTTATGCGAAATCTGATGCATCACTTGATGAAATGAAAGCAGCCTGCCAGGCTGCGCAAATCTGGGATCTGATTTCCTCACTTCCTAATGGACTGGAGACTATGGTCGGAGAACGCGGGCATCGCCTTTCTGGTGGAGAGAAGCAACGTTTAGCAATCGCAAGGTTGCTCTTAAAATCTCCAAGCATCGTAATTTTGGATGAAGCAACGGCGCATTTAGATTCCGAAAATGAAGAGTTAGTGCAAAGTGCGCTGGCTAGCGCTTTACAGGGACGAACCAGCATCGTAATCGCCCATCGCTTGAGCACAGTGATGAGCGCCGATCAGATCATTGTTTTAGAAAATGGTCTGATTCGCGAACGTGGAAAGCACGAAGAGTTGGTCCGAGCAGGAGGGCTTTACTCAGAGCTCTTTGCGCGTCAGGATTTGACCACGTCTAATTAATATCCGTCCGTAGATAACTAGGCCCGCGAAGAAGACCCACTGAAGTGAGTAAGCCAAGTGAGGACCATCGCTAAGCTGCGGTATCTGCGCTGGCGCTTCTGGGGTTAACGAACTATCTGATCCGCTAATTAAGTCCAAGTAAAAACCTTCACTTTCAAAACCTGTTTGTGCATTTAACTTAGAGATCATTCCGGTCCCAGAGGCTGGAAGAGCGAAGAATGCGCCAACGGGTAAAGATTTATCAAGTCGCACTCTGGCCACGACTGATACTTCACTATTGGGAACTGCGGTTACTACAGGTGCGGTCTGTGCGTCTTTGCCAGCTTTAACCCAACCTCGATCAACCCAGACAAATCTGCCATCGCTCAATGAGAAGCGTGTTAGTACTTCATAACCATACTTACCTTCGAAGTATCTATTCTTTAAGAGGATCTGTTGATCAGATTTAAAAGTCCCGGTCGCATTTATCGTTCGCCATTCAAATTTCTCGATCTGCGAACTATCTTTCGAGGGTATTTCGGTGATACCCAAAGTAGGAAGAGTTAATTGAGCTTCAATGGTGTCATTGCGATCTTGGCGATCTATTCCTCTTTGAAACTGCCATTGTGCCGCCCATATGCAGAGCGCGACCAAGATAAGCGCCAATAGGGATTTCAAAAGTGCCAGTGGCTCGCGAGCTTGAACTGGCTTGGACGTCATGCGGGAAGTCTAGCGAATCGTAATTACTCTAAAGACTTAGCTTTATCGGTTACCAAGGATTCTCCAGGCGCAAAACTTTCACGACCTGCATTTGCAACAACGACCGCAATGTAAGGAAGAGTCACCGCACCCAATAAAGCAAACCAGCGATATGGGCTGGGCAAAATAACAGTGAGCAAGAAGCAGGCGGTACGAATCATCATTGAGATGAAGTAACGTCTTTGACGTCCGGCTTGATCGCGAGTTAGAGATGCGGGAGCAGCGGTGATGTCATATACAGGTGCTAAGCCCTTTTTTCTCTGCTTCTTACCGAATATGCCAGCCATGAGATAAGAGTATTGCGCGTTAAGGCAAGG
>CAXNDQ010000085.1:0-4284 GCA_964201275.1 Candidatus Planktophila sp.
GATAAAGTGGGAATTTTCGATGTCTCCCATTTAGGCAAGGTAAGCGTAAAGGGACCGGGCGCGCTGGAATTTCTAAATTCAATCTTCACCAACGATTTAAATCGAATTTCAGATGGTCAAGCCCAATACACCCTTCACTGCAATTCAAGCGGAGGGGTAATTGACGATCTGATTGTCTATCGCAATTCCCAGAGCGATCTCTTTCTGATTCCCAACGCCTCAAATACGAGTGATGTCGTAGCCGATTTGATTGCCAAGGCACCAACAAATGTTGAAATCGTAAATCTGCACGAATCTTTTGGTGTGATTGCAGTACAAGGTCCGCTCTCCAAAGATGTCATCAAGAGTTTTGGAATCAACCCGGCAATGGATTACATGGCCTTTGAGCATGTCAGTATCGCGGGATGCGATGTAATTCTCTGCCGAACTGGGTACACCGGTGAACACGGATATGAAATTGTTCCTAGCTGGAAAGATGCCGAAAAAGTTTGGGATGCCTTGGTAACGGCAATCACTCCACTTGGGGGACTGGTCTGTGGACTTGGCGCGCGCGACACTCTTCGCACCGAAATGGGGTACCCATTACACGGACACGAGTTAACTTTAGAAATTACACCTGTTCAAGCAGCAGCAACTTGGGCAATAGGTTGGGATAAAAATGGTTTCAGTGGAATTGATGCACTTCGGGAAGAAAAGAGCGCGGGGATTCATCCGCGAATTCGCGCTTTAGTTAGCCAAGACCGTGGAATTCCGCGCGCAGGTATGCAGGTGAAGAATTCTGCTGGAGAATTGATAGGCGTAGTAACCAGTGGGACTTTCTCACCTACGTTAAAGAAAGGAATAGCTTTAGCCCTTATGAGCAACTCAATTAAATTGGGCGATCAAGTAGTAATTGATGTGCGTGGGCGCGAGTGCGTAGCGGAAGTATCTAAACTTCCCTTGGTTAACTCAAACGTTCGCTGAACTCAATTGGAGTTAAGAAGGCCGCACGCTTTTTAGTTCTACGAAGAGCGGCTAAGACAGCCGGACCAGTTGTTACTACGAGAACGCTAGTCAGTATCGCTCGTGGAATGTCCCAGGCCATAGAAGATAGAAAATGAAAAGATATGAAGCGGCGCAGATTAATTTGAATATCGCCACCGGGAATAAATGAAAGTTGGGTATTGGTACCGAGTGCCCATGGCCAGAACTGAAGATTCATCAGCAGTCCGTAGCCTAAGGCGCAAACTATTGCGATGAGGAGGAGGTAAATCTGTTCACGCCAGCCGCGTAGATCTTTGGCGAAAGCGCCTGCCAATAGCCCAATCACACCCGCTGCAAATATTTGATAAGTAAGCCAAGGACCAACGCCTCCCGTAAATAGCGCCGATGCCAGCATTCCCAGTGCGCCGAGCAGAAAACCAAATGCACTTCCGAAAACTCGCGCGGCCAATATAAGCAAGAACCACATTGGTTCTATACCGATGGCACCAGCCCCGAGTGGTCGAAGCGCAGCGAGAAGTGCAGCTAGCATCCCAAGCAGGGCGACAGATTTTGCATCAAGACTGCGATCGCTTAATTGAGTTAGCAACAGAGCAAATGCAAGTGGCATCGCAACCCAGAAAAAATATTGCGCGAAACGAGCGCTCTCCATATCGGAGGCAAAGAATGGCCAGGTAAAGCCGGCTGCGGCAAATACGGAAGTAAGAGCTAGGGCTATCTTGGAAGAGCGAGAAAATTTATAGATATCAGATGTAAATGTCTTCATTCTGCAACTGCCCGCATTACATCTGAGACGGTAAGCCACGGTCGAGGTGACATTACCTTCGCTACTTGAGGTGCAAAGGCAGGCGAAGATAGAAGTATGTCAAGGGTTGGACCATCCGCGACGACTTCGCCCTCTGCTAAGAAAATTACACGATCACACAACTCCGCAACCAACTCCACATCGTGAGTTGCGATCAGAACTGAACGGTTTAATTCCTTGGCGAAGTTCTTAAGCAAGGAGATTAGTAACGCCTTTGACTGATAATCCAGCCCTCGGGTCGGTTCATCTAAAATCAAAACTTTCGGTTGTGCGGATATGACTATCGCAAGTGCCAGCGCCAAACGCTGACCTTCAGATAAATCGCGCGGATGTGTCTCTGGATTTATTGAGGGAACAATGCGTTTTAAAAGGGCAAAGGTTGAACCAGGAGCGCTCTGATTATCTCTATCTGCTTGTTGGCATTCACCTTGAACGCTCTGTCCGTACAAAAGATCACTCGGTTCTTGCGGAATGAAACCAACTGTTTCTCGCCTAACCTGGCCTTTTAAGTCGACAGATTTAATCCCATTAATTTCAGAACTACCGCTGGAAAGTTTATTTATACCAACTAGAGTTGTTAGTAGCGAACTCTTTCCCGCACCGTTTCTGCCCATTAAGGCCACAATTTCTCCGCTGTGTATCTGAGTTGATACCTCATTGAGCGCTTTTTTCTCGCCGTAAGTCAGTGATAACTTATTCGTTCTTATCGCAATCTCACCGAGTTGCCCTACTTCTCTCGGGATATCTTTTCCGCTGGCGCGAATTTCTTCAGTCATTCTTCTAACCTCGCGCACGCTAAGCCCAACATCGGAGAGTCCCAGAGCGCGAGCTAGATGAACTATGGGCGGAGCAATTTCAGAGCGCTTTAATATTTCCTCTGGCAAATTAATTTCAGCGCTGCCATCACCGGCGATATGAATTATGCGATCAGCAAAACCGATCACACGCTCGAGTCGATGTTCGGCAATCACCACGGTAAGACTTAAGTCGTGGACTAAGCGATGTAGAATCGATAAAACTTCCTCGGCAGCAATCGGATCGAGCGCGCTGGTTGGTTCATCCAGTACCAATACCTTCGGGTTCATGACCAACGCACTTCCGATAGCAACGCGTTGTTGTTCACCTCCGCTCAAAGTCGAGATCGCGCGATTGCGAAGATGGGCAAGGGCTAACAAATCTAAAATTTCTTCAACGCGTTTGCGCATGACATCTGGGGCGATATTGAGCGCTTCCATTCCGAAAGCTAATTCCTCTTCAACGATATCGGTAACAAAACCTTGTGCTGGGTTTTGGCCTACGATGCCTACTAAATGTGCCAGTTCACCTGGTCGCACCAATTGCGTGGAAACGCCACCAACTGTTATATCTCCAGCGAGAATTCCTCCAGTGTGATGGGGGACTAGGCCATTAATCAAACGCAAAAGTGAAGATTTACCTGTACCTGTAGATCCAATTACCAAGACCATTTCACCTTCAGCGATTTCAAAGGAGAGATCTTCCAAAATTGTCTTTGTGGAAGTTGGGTAAACCAGTGAAACTCTCGAGAAATTAATCATCTAAAGACCGCCAATGTAAAGGAGAGAATCAAAAATGCCGCAAGAACCACAACTGAATCGATTCCTCGCCAACTTATTGGACGATATCTAGATCGTTTGCGACTTACGCCATAGCCCCGAGCATCCATCGCCGCCGCTAATTCCAAAGATCTAGAGAGTGAATCTTCTAAGAGCGGTAGAGCGATTGAGCGCCAAGATGGATTCTCATCTCCGCGCAACAATCTAGCGCGACGTATGCGCGAAATACTTTGCACTAGGTTAGGTAGAGCCGAAGTAGCGATAACGGTTGCAACACCAAACTCATAAATCACTACTGGGGTTACGCGAAGTAATTTATGTGGACTTGTTAGAGAGACAGCGGCACCAAAGAGTGAGATTACGGCGACAATTATCAAACCTTCGTGAATCGACGAAAGTAGTCGCTCTTGGGTAATCACTCCACCTATGCGAACTCCTGCCAACCAACTTGGCAGCGGCAGAATCGGTAGCTCAAAGAGTTTGGTTCCGGGTATCGGAACGCCAATCAATATGCCAACTAAGGTGCGAATTATCAGAATAAAGGCACCGATCTTTAGTGAAAACCAAAAACTGCGCGCCCAAGGTGCGTCAGCGGCAAATCGCCAAACCAGAATCGTTGCACCCGCTATGGAGATTCCAGCCAGCCAAGAACTGTTAGCGCTGACTACCGCGCCAACTATCAAGAGCGACCAGATCCACCAAGTTAGCGGATGCAACGATTTCATTTATGAAAGGTTATTTCTTTAGAGCGTAAGGAGTCGGTATTTCAACGCCACACTCTTTTGCTGGATAACCATTTATGCCACAGATCAGCCCGCTATTTGCGGCGCGGATTTTCACAGCTTGGCCAAGCACATCAATTCCTTGGGCAGACTTTGCAATTTGCACGCATTTTGTAAAGCTCTTTTGAACTTTTTCTCCTTT
>CAXNDQ010000086.1:0-4185 GCA_964201275.1 Candidatus Planktophila sp.
CACATAAGATGCCAGCCAGAATCCCGCAGGAGCTAGCGCAGTAACGCTACTTATCTTCTTTGGAAAATGCGCTGCCATATCCAGCGCGATCCATCCTCCCCAAGAGTTACCAACTAGATGAAATTCAATTACTTCGAATTCATTCTCAATCTGTTGAACAACTTGTTCTCCTAGAGAGCTCGGATCCATCGCCTGGCCTTGTGTAAATCCTGATTCTCCGTGACCTGGTAGATCAACTGTTATGACGTTAAAGCGATCTAAGAGATGAGGCGTTAGCGGTTTCCAAGCGCTTGCTGCTGAACCCATGCCGTGAATAAGCGCTATATAGGGGGCAGCTTCTACCTTGGAAGGGTGGAGCGTTAACGTGATGTTCATCTTAATTCGAATGTTACTCCGTGCCGCAGGCTTTTTCCTGGAGAAAGTTAGGCCATGATGGGCATGTGAAGATTCGCAGTGCAGGCGCGGAACTCCTGGGCACCGCCACCTTATTACTGGTGGTAATCGGCTCGGGTGTAATGGCCACCAATCTTTCAAAAGATGTAGGAGTGCAATTAACAATTAACTCAGCCGCAACTGGTCTGATTCTCTATATCTTAATCACCTTACTTGGCCCAATTAGCGGAGCGCATTTCAATCCAGTCGTAACTGGAATTCAGATGTTTAAGAAGAACATAACACCGTCTCTTGCAGCTACCTATCTTGCAGCGCAGTTAGTTGGCGCGGTAATTGGCGTTGCACTAGCTAACGTCATCTTTAACTTACCAATCATTGAAATCTCTCAGAAAGATCGCACTGGCGCGGATCTCTTCGTAAGCGAAATTTTGGCCACCGCCGGCTTAGTCTTTATTATCTTCACCGCTATCGCTCAAAAGCACGAAACCAAGATTCCAGTTCTTGTTGGCGCCTATATCTCTGCCGCTTACTTCTTTACTTCATCAACTAGCTTTGCCAACCCCGCAGTGACCGTGGCCAGAACGCTCTCTGACTCTTTCGCTGGCATAGCGCCCGCATCAGTTCTGCCATTTATAGCAGCGCAAGTAATTGGTGCGGTTCTCGGCCTTCTTCTGAGCCAATCACTAAACGTTAAAAGTAAAGGGAAAAAATGAGTAGACCAACAGTTCTCTTTGTGTGTGTACATAACGCAGGACGCTCACAAATGGCGGCAGGCTTTATGCGCGAACTGGGACAAGGCCGCGTAGAAGTGCTTTCCGCGGGTTCTGCTCCAAAAGATTCCATTAACCCAGTTGCCGTAGCGGCGATGGCTGAAGTCGGCATCGATATCGCAAATAACACTCCAAAAGTTTTAACACCTGAAGCAGTACAAGAATCAGATGCGGTGATCACCATGGGGTGCGGAGATGTCTGCCCGTTCTATCCCGGCAAGCGTTATGAAGATTGGGTACTGGAAGATCCAGCAGGGCAGGGGATTGAGCCAGTTCGTGTGATTCGCGATGAAATTAAAGTACGCGTAGAGAAGCTACTTTCCGAATTACTTAGCTAATCGCCGACAACCATTGGTTGTGCACCAGTGCATTGAATCAATTCTGTATACGTTGTTGGATACACCGCATGTGGATGGCCACATGCCGCCCAAACTACGTCGTAATCATTTAGCGCTAGGTCAATCAGAATTTTCTCAGGAGTATTGATCCAGCCTAGCGGCGCAACACCTCCCACCGAATATCCGGAAACTTCTTTAACATAATTTGCATCGGCTCGTGCCAGTTCTGGGATTCCTAAACTCTTTGCAACTAAATCTGTATCAACGCGATGGCGGCCGCTAGTGATAATCAAGAGTGGATTGCCAGAAGGCAATTTGAAGATTAGCGAAGATGCGATTTGGCCGACTTCAATGCCAAGACCGTTGGCTGCATCAACAGCGGTTCGGGCAGTTTCTGAAAGAACGGTTACTTCTCCCTTTACTCCAAGATCTGAGGCGGCTTGAATAAAACGTTTTACCGCTGCCTTTTCTAAGATGCCTTCCATGGTTGCAGGATACCCTTGGCAAATGTCTAGCGGCACAATTGATCAAATTCATCGAGCGAAATTAGCGCGAAATTCTCTGTGGATCTCTTTCCTCTTGCTTGGAATAGTTTCTATGGGATGGGTCCCAAGGATCCCGGAAATCAAAGATGCCATCGGACTTTCAAATGGCGCTTTTGGATTTGTTTTATTGGGAAGTGCTTTTGGTTCGGTAACTGGTGCACAGCTAGCAGGCCGCTTAATGCATACATACGGTTCACAGCGCACAATTTTCTTTGGCGTTTTCATCATGCCCACGGGTTTGGCGGGGATGGCGCTTTCTACAAATGCATTAACGCTATTTCTAACACTCTACACAATGGGGCTCGGTTACGCACTCATTGATATGTGTTACAACTTTCAAGGCACTGTTATTGAAAAAATCTTGGGACGTCGCTACATGTCTTCCTTTCACGCGATGTGGAGTACTGGAGCATTTTTAACCACTGTTATTGGCGGGTTAATTACTCGACATGTTTCACCTCAAGCTAATTTGATTGCAATCGCCGTCGTATCAGTCTTTGCTTATTTAATTGCCGCTTATTACTTACTTCCTTCAAGCATTGACGGACACAAAGGCGAAGAAGAACACGAATCAAAGATTCCGTTAATTGGTAAATCAGTCATGCCACTTTGGTTCTTGGGATTTGGATTAATGGCAAGCCTGATTGGTGAAGGAGCTGCAAGCGATTGGGGTGCAATTTTATTGCGTGATGAGATGGGATACGAGAAAGGCGTTTATGCATCTGCCTTTGCATCTTTTGCACTGGCCATGATCGTAAGCCGTTTCTTAGGAGATCGCGCTCTTGATCATTTTGGTCCAGCACGCCTGGTAAAACTCGGTGGTTATTTAGGTGGAAGCATTTGGGGGATTGCGATTGCGATTGCGATTCCATTGTCAGACTCATATCCAATCCCTGCTTTGATAATTGTAAATATTGGCTTCATTGCTGCAGGCCTGGGCATCGGGCCTATGTTTCCCGCATTCATTCTGGCCGCTAGCAAGACACCAGGAATAGCGCCGGCGGTGGCAATTTCTAGAGTTGGCGTAATTGGGATCGCTGGCTTCTTCTTTGGACCTTCAGTTACAGGGCTAATCGCCGAATACACAGACCTTAAAGTTGGAATGGCTTATCCGGTACTGATGTTAGTTCTAGCCGGCTTCATGTCGCGTGCTATCAAGAATTAAAGACTTTATAAATAGGTTTTAAAGATAGTAAAGAGCGAAATCGTAAATAGCAGATAGGCGAACGCTCGGCGCAAAAGTACCGGCGAAGTCTTATGGGAAAACTGTGATGCTATTTGGGCAATAACAATGGCGGATGCACCCATCAGAATCGGAATATGCCATTGCACATCTGACCATTGTGAGCGATGGCCAACAAAAGCGGTGAGCGAATTTACCGAGATAATTAAAAGTGAAGTTCCAGCAGCCACAATTTGTGGAGTTCCAAAGTAGAGAACCAATACTGGAATCGCAAGGAAACCGCCACCGATGCCAAAAAGCCCCGTCATCGTTCCGATTACCAATGACAAAAGAACCAATACCGGAAACGGCATTCGTTTCTGTTCATCTAGCTTTGGCGGCCGCAACATCGAAGCACCTGCCAAGATTAAAACGCCTGCAAATCCAGTTGTAATAACTGAATCCGGTATCTGATCAACGATTGATGAAAAGCCTAAGTTAGTAATTGATCCGATACCCCAGATGACAAAGGCATCGCGATAAAGAACTTGTTTCTTACGCGCTTTGGGAATCAAGCCAGATAGTGCCGCAAGCAATACGACTGCTAGCGCTGCGGTGGTTGCGGGTTTAGGGTCAAAGCCAAATCCGTACATAAGAATCGGAACCGAAAGCATTGCCCCACCGGCGCCAACTAAGCCGAGTGCAGCACCGATAAATCCACCGGCGATTAATGCGAGTGCGGTCTCCACCGTTTAATCCTCTCACCGAAAAGAGTTTTGGGCGTTAAGGGTTTGGGCGCGTTGCCAATCCATGCTCTTTTGATGGAGGAATATAGAGATTGGAGAAAAAGGAACGGTGGCCGAGATGACCAATAGATCAATGACAGATCTCTTTTCGATGAAAGACCGCGTTGCGATCGTCACTGGCGGTGGAACGCATCTGGGAAGCGCTTTCACTGAGGCGCTATCTGAGCTCGG
>CAXNDQ010000087.1:0-4180 GCA_964201275.1 Candidatus Planktophila sp.
TAGTTAAATCTGCTAACAACTTTGCAGATCTCTTCATCAACTGTTCTAGGTTATTTGCTTCATCCAAAAAAGTTTCAATGGCGCGACGTTCAGGGCCAGATAAAGGTTTTACAGTTGCTAACTTATCTACGAATACGCGGTAACCCAGATCAGTTGGAATACGTCCAGCTGAAGTGTGCGGATGGGTAATTAAACCTTCATCTTCCAAAACCGCCATCTCATTACGAATCGTTGCCGGTGATAAACCTAAAGATGTCTTATCTGCGATTGATTTTGAGCCGACAGGTTCTTGCGTCGCCACGTACTCATCGACGATAGCGCGCAAGATTTCCAGGCGACGTTGAGATTGCATAGTTATTTAGTGTGCTTCCCTTAGATCAAAACAAGTGCGATAGAAATTAGAGTTAATAAAAAGAACGCTGGGAATGCAGTCTTGGCTTTGCCCGCTTTAAAATGAACAAAAATGGCACCGGCCATAAAGAACCAAAGTCCCAGAAGTGGGAAGTAAGCCATCCAGGTCCACTTAAGGCCAAGGATTAATCCAAGAGCAAAGAGGGCTTCAAAGAGACCAATTACTCTAGCTATTCCATCTTTGACATTTACATCGCGTGTGCCAGATAGTCCCTTTTCGTTTCCACTCGCCTTGCTCAAACCAGATACAACAAATACGACAGCGAGAAAAGCTAAAAGGATGGTTGCGTTAGTAGTCATGGGCTAAAGGTACTACAGAGCGCTAGCCCAGCGCCTCTCGGACCAATCGGTCTGCGATCAATCGACCTTGCGCCGTCAATTGAATATGTTCATCCGAAATCACGATGTGTCCGGTTGATACATAGGCCTGCAAATTATCTTGCCCTTGCTTATTTAATGACGATAGCGCTAAACCAGTGCGCATTCTTATTGCAAGCATTATCGCTTCATCTCGCAATTGTTCATTCGTCAATAGTTCAGACTCAGCAACTGGTGATTCTTTAGCAAATAACTTCTGCTTATAAGCAGTTGGATGTTTCACATTCCAGAAACGTTTCTTATCTACATGCGAATGAGCACCGGGGCCAAGTCCCCACCAATTCGCGCTCTTCCAATATGCAATATTGTGTTGGCATTCATGTCCTGGCTTAGACCAGTTAGATAGTTCATACCAAGCAAGACCTGCGTCATTACACATCTGATCAACCAGCAAATACATATCAGCCATCAAATCATCAATCGGCATCGTTAAATCGCCGCGTTTAATCTGCGCCGCAAGTTTTGTACCAGTTTCCACAATCAAGGCATATGCGCTGATGTGATCAATATCCAGAGATAGCGCTTCTGTAACTGTGGCACGCCAATCATCTAGTGATTCACCGGGTGTTCCATAAATTAAATCAACGCTGATGCTTTTATACCCAGCCGCACGTGCCATATCAACCGCGCGCTTAACATTGGCTGGATTATGCGTACGATCCAAAACTGCCAAGACATGCGTCTGTGCCGATTGCATACCAAATGAAATCCGATTAAACCCTGCCGCTAAATACCCCTGCAACTTCTCTTCCGTTACTGAATCAGGGTTTGCCTCAAGCGTTATCTCACAATCTGCAGTTAGCCCGTTACGTGCTTTAATCGCAGCAATAACTCGACCCAGATCCTTTGCGGGTAACAGAGATGGTGTTCCTCCCCCGAAGAATATTGTGGGTACTTCATCCAGAGGCGCGGCATCTAACTCCAACAGAACCGCATCAATGTAATCATTTGAGACTATTTCAAGCGAAGCCCCATCTTGCAGCTCATTGGGTGTGTAAGTATTGAAGTCACAATACCCACATCGCTTAATGCAGTATGGGATATGTACGTAAAAAGAGAGCACGATCAGTCTTGCTTACGCGCGGCTTTAATCTTTTCAATATCAGCATCTGTGGCAAGCGCGGCGACGAAAGCTTCTTGCGGAACTTCCACGCGACCAACCATCTTCATGCGCTTCTTTCCTTCTTTCTGCTTTTCAAGAAGTTTGCGCTTACGGGAAATGTCTCCGCCATAACATTTAGCCAAAACGTCTTTACGGATAGCGCGAATGCTCTCGCGGGCGATGATGCGTGAACCAATTGCTGCCTGGATAGGAACTTCGAATTGTTGGCGCGGAATTAGCTCGCGTAGCTTGCCGGTCATCATCACGCCATAGGAGTAAGCCTTATCGCGGTGAACGATTGCGCTAAAGGCATCAACGGCTTCACCCTGCAACAAGATATCAACCTTAACCAAATTGCCTTCTTCATCACCAAGTTCTTCATAATCAAGTGAGGCATAACCCTTAGTGCGGCTCTTTAATTGATCAAAGAAGTCAAAGACGATTTCGGCAAGGGGCAATGTGTAGCGTATTTCTACACGATCTTCTGAAATGTAATCCATACCTTGCATAGTTCCGCGACGTTCTTGGCAGAGTTCCATGATGGTGCCGATGTATTCAGATGGAGCCAGGATGGTGCACTTTACGATCGGCTCTTTAACATTGTTGATCTTGCCATCAGGAAATTCTGAAGGGTTGGTAACCACAAATTCTTTGCCATCTTCAAGGGTTACGCGATAGACCACGTTTGGCGCTGTTGAGATCAAGCTAATTCCTGATTCGCGTTCTAAGCGTTCGCGAACGATCTCCATATGTAGCAAGCCTAAGAAACCGCAACGGAAACCGAAACCAAGGGCTGCTGAACTTTCTGGTTCGTAAACAAGAGCGGCATCATTTAACTGCAACTTATCTAACGCATCACGCAATAGTGGGAAGTCAGCGCCATCTAGCGGGAAGAGTCCTGAGAAAACCATTGGCTTTGGATCTTTGTAACCAGCAAGTGCGGTCTTAGTTGGGTTTTGATAATTAGTGATTGTGTCGCCCACTCGAGATTGGCGAACATCTTTTACGCCAGTAATTAAGTAACCTACTTCGCCAACGCCTAAACCTTTACTTGGTACTGGTTCTGGAGAGATAACGCCGACTTCGAGCGCTTCGTGGCGAACGCCAGTAGAAAACATCTGAATCTGTTCGCGTGGATTGATTCGTCCATCGATTACGCGGATGTAAGTAACAACGCCGCGATAAGAGTCATAAACAGAATCAAAGATAAGTGCGCGGGCAGGTGCGTTGGCATCGCCGACAGGTGCTGGAATCTGAGCAACGATCTGATCAAGAAGTTCGGCAACACCATCACCGGTTTTACCAGATACGCGCAGGCAATCTTCAGGTTGGCAACCGATTAAGCGAGCGAGTTCTGCTGCAAATTTATCGGGTTGTGCATTTGGAAGGTCAATTTTATTTAGTACTGGAATGATCGTTAAATTATTTTCCATTGCTAGATACAAGTTAGCCAGTGTTTGCGCTTCGATACCTTGTGCGCAATCAACCAGCAGCACCGCACCTTCGCAGGCTGCGAGCGAGCGCGAAACTTCGTAGGTAAAGTCAACGTGTCCAGGTGTGTCGATCATATTCAGGATGTATTCCTGACCATCGATACCGCTGCGCCAAGGCAAGCGAACTGCTTGGGACTTAATTGTGATTCCGCGTTCGCGTTCAATATCCATACGATCTAAATATTGCGCACGCATATTGCGGGCTTCTACAACTTCGGTGATGCCGAGCATGCGATCGGCAAGAGTTGATTTACCGTGATCGATGTGGGCAATGATGCAGAAGTTACGGATCTGCGCGGGATTAGTTGCTGCAGGTTGCGGGGCCTTAGCAAGGGAAATTGCAGGCACTATCGTCCGCCTCTATTAAAGTCTGGAGCTGAAATTAACGAGCGCCGGCTTTGGCAGCAGCCTTAGCCATTGATGACTTCTTATTTGCTGCTGTGTTGCGGTGAATTACACCCTTTGAAACAGCAATATCTAGAGCCTTAGAAGCTGCGCGTAGTTCAGTCGTTGTTGTTGCTGCATCACCCTTTGCTGCTGCTTCGCGGAATTTGCGAACAGCGGTCTTGATAGATGATGAAACAGACTTGTTACGAGCCTGAGCCTTGTTATTTGTCTTAACGCGCTTGATCTGAGACTTGATATTTGCCACGTGTATTACTCCGAATGTCTAAGGCTGTGATAACCCTTTTGGTTGCCAAGCAGATGCGTAGGTTATCAGCGCAAGGGGTTCAGGCTCAAATTGAGGTGAAATCCCCGCCTATCTGGCAGCGCGAGCAGCGGTAATCGTGGCGAG
>CAXNDQ010000088.1:0-4160 GCA_964201275.1 Candidatus Planktophila sp.
ACATTTAATGTTGATGAATTTTTCAGCTCCAAGATCGGCCCCAAAGCCAGCCTCGGTTACTACATAATCCGCTAACTTCATAGCCGAAGTTGTTGCAACCACTGAATTACAGCCGTGTGCGATATTTGCGAAGGGTCCACCATGGATAAAGGCTGGAGTATTTTCCATGCTTTGAACTAGGTTAGGTTGAAAGGCATCTTTAAGAATTACCGTCATCGCGCCTTGAGCTTTGAGATCACTGGCCAGAACCGGAGTCTTGTCACTTCTATATCCAACAACAATTCTTCCGATTCTATCTTTCAAGTCCTCAATTGATGTCGCAAGGCAGAAGATAGCCATAATCTCTGACGCAACAACTATGTCAAAGCCATCACTTCGAGGATAGCCGTTTCCAACGCCGCCAAGGGATTGAATGATTTCACGAAGAGCACGATCATTCATATCGATTACACGTTTCCAAGTCACCCGGCGAATATCGATAGCGAGTTCGTTACCGTGGTGAATGTGGTTATCAAGTAGCGCAGCAAGTAAGTTGTTTGCACAAGCTATCGCGTTAAAATCACCAGTGAAGTGAAGATTGATCTCCTCACTCGGGACAACTTGAGCAAGACCACCGCCAGTTGCACCACCCTTCATCCCAAAGACAGGCCCTAGGGATGGTTCGCGCAGAACAATCATGGCGTTTTTACCAATGTGGCGTAGTGCATCGCCCAAGCCAACGGTGGTCGTTGTCTTTCCTTCACCCGCAGGTGTTGGGCTGATTGCGGTAACAAGAATCAATTTGGAATCTTTGCGCACGGGAAGTGCATCAAGGTATTTCAAATTTACTTTAGCTTTGTATTTTCCGTAGGCTTCAAGATTCTCGGTTTCGATTCCAAGTGTTGCGGCAATCTCATTGATTGGTCTCATCGTCGGAAACACCTCCAAGCGTTTAGGCGAAAGTGGGACGGGTCGGACTTGAACCGACGACGACCGAATTATGAGTTCGGGGCTCTAACCAACTGAGCTACCGTCCCTGGTTGGGTTGATGCGAACTTTACTGTACTTAGAGACCTGCTTTGCCAAGCAGTTGGTTTAAATGCTCAAGGTGATGATCGGCGTGAGGTAACTCTTCACGTGTATGCGTGGTTAATACTCCGGCGACGATACAGCCAGCGTCTTTTGCTGATGTAACTCCGCCCGGTGCATCTTCGATTGCCCAACACAATTCTGTTTGTAGACCTAAACGATCAGCACCCAAAATAAATGGTTCTGGAAATGGTTTGCCGCGAGCTACTTGATCAAAGGTAACTGAATTAGCCGGCATTGGAATTTTGCCGGCGCGAGTGCGAGCAATTGCTAAATCAGTTGTGCACGAGGTGACAATTGTCCAAGGAATTTCACGATCGGTAAGTTCAGTGAGTAGTTCAATTGCTCCAGGAACGGCGTGAACACCATCGATATCGGCAATTTCTAAATCAGTTACTCGTCTGATCCAACGTTTTATTTCAGCTTCTTCGCGGCCGGCAAGTACTTTTCTTAGAGTTTGTTCTGCCGGAACACCGTGATGGCCAGCAAGTGCTTCCAATGGAATGCCTGCTTCATTAGCCATGGTTACCCAAGAATTAATCACCGCATCTTGCGAATTGATCAAGGTGCCATCTAAGTCGAAGAGAAAGCCGATCTTCTTCAATTAAATTCCTTTATCTTTATTTGGTCTTGGATCGCGCTGCATTCCGCGACGTCCCCAAAATTCCCACATATCCATCGTGCCCAGAATTAGCGCGAAACCAAAGAGAAGATCTTCAGCCGGTGCGGAGAAAATTCTTAGTCCGACAATGGCATCAGGGTGATACATCACAATATTCTTTGAAGTGAGCCACCAATTGGTAAGAAATTGAAACGGCAAGATAATTGCATACGAAGTCCAGAAGGCGGGACGAGTTAGCAGTGAGTTTTTAAATAGGAAAAGATCGGCCATAACTGCAATGGCGAAGGCGGTAATTGCGATATCGCTGTAATTCATTGCCCGAACTCATCTTTGCGCCAATGAGGTTTAACTGTTGTTACACCCTCAATTGTCATGATTGCAGCCATTGGAATGACAATAAAGAAGAGATATTCCTCGAGTGGAATATTTAGCGGACCATAAATTCCTAGTATCTGTTCACGATCAAAGAACCAGTGACCTTTAGATATTGCATAGGCATCCCAGATAAGAAAGAGCGTGCTGATTGGGAGAACGCTGAGAGCAACTCGTTTAATTCGGCGAAGTACTCCAACTTTTAACGCGATCTCAAGCCAAAAAGAACCGCAAACTGTGAAGATAAGCATCGCCATGTAATTCCACTTTTGCACGGGTAGATCCTCTCACGCAAGAACCCAGTTAGCGCCTTACGCTTTGGTAGTGTTACAGATATCGCGCATTTTTAGATTACCGAGATGAGAAAGGGGCAGCTTGTGAGATCAATTGAGTTAGCCCTATTCCAAAAAGTTAGAAAATTCTCAAGGTTGGCTGTGGCGGTGGCAATCCTCGCCTCGCTGATATTCGCTCAGGTTATTGAAAGCAGCGATAACACCTGGCAGGTTGTCATCGCGGTCATCGCCCTTGCCATCGGAATCCCACATGGTGCGCTGGATCATCTAGTTACCTTGCCCAAGAGCTCAGCGATAAAGATGGCTAGTTTTATTGCGGTCTATGTATCAGTGGCGATTATTGCGGTTATCGCACTTTTAACTTGGAACGTTGCTGGCTTTATCTTCGTTGTGGCTATGAGCGCGGTGCACTTTGGTATTGGGGATGCGGCTTTTATATCGGAAATCGATCGCAGAACTTCTGATTCAAAGAAATTTCCGCGTTATTCATACGCCGCAGCCGGTGGCGCGCTGCCTGTTGTAATCCCGCTAGTTAGCGATAAGAGTTCTGCCGCACTTGAGCGCGTTAATGCATCACTTATCAATTGGAATCAAGGTTTTAATGACGAATTACTGCTTCTTACATTGGTCATATTCGCCATTGCGCTACTTCGCTTGTTGCAAAAACGCAGAATCTCGGATGGAATTGATTTATCCCTTCTCTACCTATTGGCGTTAACCGCTCCGCCACTTGTCGCTTTCGCTGTTTACTTTGGGTGCTGGCATGCCATGCGCCACACCGCGCGCTTAACTCTGGTACTTCCCCGATCACAGAAAGCATTTGCAGAAGGTCGAAGTACTGATGCATTTTTAAGCGCTATCTGGCCGGGATTACCTGCACTCATTGGAACTTTTGTAATTGCAGGAATTGTTATCGCCTTCCGTGGTGGCTCAGTCAGTGATCAATTCCTATGGATTACTCTTGTAATTGTCTGGGCGTTAACCGTTCCACATATGGCTGTCACAGCACGACTAGACCGAAAGGCTTTAAATTGAGAGTTTTGCTAGTCGCGCTTTTAACCTTATTGACGCTGCAACCCGCCAACGCTGCACCGAAGTACATATTTCCAGTGGCCGATTGCGCAGTTAATTACGCGCGCGCCCATCATGATTATGCGGCAACCGATATTTTGGCGAAGAAAGGTTGCAAATTCGTCTCTCCCGTAAACGGGGTTGTAGATGAAGTAAATCGTAAAGATAATTGGAGTGGTAAAACCAATTTGGGTATTGATCGCGGCGGGTTGTATGTTTCAGTAATAGGCGAAGATGGCGTTCGTTATTACGGTTCGCATCTAATTTCTGTAGCCGCTGACATTCAGCCAGGCGTTGCAGTTACTGCTGGACAGCTACTTGGAAAAATTGGTTCAACGGGAAGTGCGCGAGGAACCGCACCGCATCTTCACTTTGGAATTTCTTGGCCAACTCCATCACAACCAAATGTTTGGTGGGTGCGTCGCGGCGTTGTTCTGCCTTGGAAATATTTAGATGCCTGGAAGAGCGGAAAAGATTTATCGCCGGTAAATGCAGTGGCTGGGGCAAAGAAGAAGAGCGGTGAAATTCCACCGCTTCCAAAAAAGTAAGTTATTGATAAAAAAATCCCCCACCGCTTTCGCGATAGGGGATTTTAGTAAACTAAGTGTTATTAGTTAGCGTTCACTGCATCGGCCTGAGGACCCTTTGGACCCTGTACGACCTCGAATGAAACTGACTGACCCTCTTCAAGGGACTTGTAACCGTTTCCTTGGATTGCTGAGTAGTGAACGAAT
>CAXNDQ010000089.1:0-4158 GCA_964201275.1 Candidatus Planktophila sp.
AAGGGTGGCAATCAGGGTGAGTTGTCGCAAATTAAATGGTGCGTGTGGCGCAAATTCTCAGGAAAGTCGTTGCCTGTGGACAGATAAAAGTCCTGCTCAGTTAGGGCAAAGTCCTAAATGTCCTAATTGTGACTGTGAGATTTAAAAAGGGCTGACTTGGGCAGTTAATCAGCGGCTAGGAGATCGGTCCTTCAAGCATCTCAGTCACCAGCGCTGCGATCGGCGAGCGCTCGCTCCGGGTCAAGGTTACGTGGGCAAAGAGCGGATGTCCCTTGAGGGTTTCCACGACCGCAACCACGCCATCGTGGCGTCCAACGCGCAAGTTATCGCGCTGAGCGACGTCGTGGGTTAAGACAACTCGTGAGGATTGGCCGATCCGCGAGAGCACGGTGAGCAAGACGCCACGTTCTAGCGACTGGGCTTCATCCACGATCACAAATGAGTCGTGCAGTGAGCGGCCGCGGATATGGGTCAGCGGCAGAACTTCAATCAGCCCGCGCGCCATGATCTCTTCGACCACTGCCTGCGAAACGAGAGCACCCAAAGTGTCAAATACGGCTTGCGCCCAAGGCGACATCTTCTCGCCTTCACTGCCCGGAAGGTAGCCCAGCTCTTGTCCACCGACTGGATAAAGCGGGCGGAAGATAACAACTTTCTTATGGAGGCGTTTCTCCATAACCGCTTCTAGGCCAGCGCAAAGTGCGAGCGCGGATTTTCCAGTACCGGCGCGACCGCCGAGTGAGACGATGCCGATATCTGGATCCAATAAAAGGTCTAGCGCGATTCGCTGTTCTGCAGAACGACCGTGTAAACCAAAGGCGTTGCGATCACCGCGGACTAATTGCAACTGCTTATCTGCAGTTACACGAGCGAGCGCACTTCCTTTTTCAGAGTGCAGAACAATTCCAGTGTGAACCGGCAATTGGTGGGCGGCTTCGTGGTCTGCGCGATCTGATGCATAAAGCTCGTCAATGATGTTATGGCCAACGCTGAGCTCTTCGATTCCGGTCCAACCGCTATTTGAAACTAGTTCGGCTAAATATTCTTGGGCCTCAACACCAACCGATGATGCCTTTACGCGAAGTGGCAAATCCTTAGTAACCAAGACCACGTCTTTGCCATCAGACATTAAATTCTTCGCGATCGCCAAGATGCGCGAATCATTTGTGCCATCACGCAAAAAGCCGTGCGGCAAAGTACTTAAATCGGTGTGGTTTAACTCAACCGAAAGAGTGCCGCCCTCGGGAGTAATCGTTAGCGGTCTATCTAGTCGACCGTGAGTAACGCGCAGATCATCTAAAGATCGCAGCGCAGCGCGGGCAAAGTAGCCAAGTTCTGGGTGATCACGTTTAGTTTCAAGTTCGCCAATTACTGCGATCGGGATAATTACTTCGTGTTCTTCGAATTTTGAGAGCGCGTTCGGGTCTGCCAACAAAACGCTGGTATCTAAAACATAGGTCTTTTTTGCAGCCTTTTTCTTGCTATTAGATACTGGAGTAGCCAATGGCCAGCTCTCGCATTCTCTTTAGTTTTATCCGGCGGGAGTTGCTTCTGACTAGAAAAAGATAGAACTTCGCCGCCCTCTTTTAAGTGCGACACGCCATAGCAATTTATTAACGCTTGGTTAAAGCTATGCACCGAGTCGACGTTGGCGCTGTGAATATGCGCGAAGTGCACGTAAAAAATCTACGCGACGAAAATCTGGCCAGTACGCTTCACAGAAATAGAACTCAGAAAGTGCGCTCTGCCACAATAAAAAGCCACCCAGGCGCTGTTCTCCCGATGTTCTAATTAACAATTCCGGATCTGGTTGGCCAGCGGTATACAAATACTTGGAAATCGCATCTGCAGTTAAATCACTAGCCGCGCTTTCAATACTAGAACCGTGCGCGCTCTGATCTTGCAGATATCCCTTAACCGCATCCACGATTTCGCGGCGCCCGCCATAACCAATTGCCACATTTACTTCTACTCCGCCGTCATAAACAGGGGGCAAATTAGCCAACTTTTCGCTGAGCCAAGATGGCAAAAGATCAAGGGCGCCCACCGCTTTGATATTCCACTTACCGGTTGCGTGAAGTTCGTCCACGGTTTCGCCGATGATCTTAAGAAGAGCATCTAACTCTTCGGGTGTGCGCTTAAAGTTTTCAGTAGATAGCAACCACAAAGTAACGACTTCAACTTTTGCTTCATCACACCAACCAAGAAATTCAATAATTTTGCTCGCCCCGCGGCGATGACCCTTTGGATCCAGCTCGCTGGGATTGGCCTTTGCATAGCGGCGATTGCCGTCGAGGATTACCCCAACGTGGCGCGGAGTTTTAGAGAAATCAAGGCTCCGAACAATGCGCGACTCATAGAAGGGATAGAGCGCAGATTTAATTGCGTTACGAATAGGTTTTAACAATTTTGCGTTCCGCAATAAATGAAGCGATTGGCAGAGTTCCGGCCAGAGCCAACCAGATTACGCGGCGTAATTCCCAACGCGCTTTAACTGAAAATTGCAGCGCAGTTAATAGGTAAACGGCATATACCCATCCGTGGACAAAAGGAATCCAGGCGACCTTGCTCTTCCAATCATCATTATTTAATAGGTAAGCCACAGGCAGATCAACAAACCATAAAAGCAGTGACATTACTCCGGCGATTAACGCCATTACTCGAAATCTCTTAACGGCACCGGTCATGAGGCAATCCTACGGCGATAGAACGGAAGGTAAAGAACTATGGCGGCCATAAGCCACCAGATCGCAACGTAGGAAATATGTTGCCAGTAATACCCTGCGATTCTTGAAACAGGAGTCGGCGGAACAACTCGTTCTCTCAGCAACTCGCCATTTCGCGTGCTCTCTGATTTAACAGCAATAAACCCATCGTATAACTGCAGGTCTACCAACCCGACGATGACGCTGCTATCTAATCTGGAGATTACCCCTGGCTGATTATCTGCGCGATCATCGTATTGCCGTGGTTGCAGCGTTCCGACAAGTGAAATATTGGTAGACATAGCTACTTCAGGGTTTGCTAATCGATCTTCCCAAAGTCCACGTACAACTAAAATTCCAGAAGGCGGAGTTGAACCATCGATCTGCAACAAGGCAACTTCCCAGTCGCTGACTGTTCCATCTGCATCTTGCTGCAGTGGCGCTCTAAAATTAGCAACATAGAATCCACTTACTGAAACTTGTTTATTAACGTTTCGCGAATCAAGGGGCATAGTAGCTGTGGCTAAATCTCCTAATGTATAAACGTTTGGATCGATTACCTTTGCAGCAGCGTTACTTTCTTTTACAATCGCAGCACGGTCTAGTTGCCATTTCCCGAGACCGATCAAAACTAGGACAAGGGCAAGTACAAGAAGACCTTGGAAAAACTTTTTAATTATCGCTCTGGTTTTCATTATTGCGAGCGTTCATTCGGTTGTAGCGCTTGTAGAAACTGCGCAACAAGAGTGCAACAGTGATGCAGAGAGTAAGAACTGTCAGTGATCCAGCCCAACCCATATCAAATTCTGTTTGCATGCCATAATCTTGCCATGGATTTAGATTTCAACGACCGCTATGGCGTGCGCTCAACCAAAGGTTGGATCACACCAGCGATCGTTTTTGCCTTAATTGGCGGAGGTTGGTTGATTTGGGCAGCCTTGCATCATTCCGATCCAGCAATTCGTAGCGAAGTAATTTCATTTAACGTCACCGCGGAAAGAGAAATTTCAATCCGTTACAGGATTGATCGCACAGATTCGAACCAAGTTGTTATTTGTACTTTGACGGCGCGCGATCTCGATAAGAATGTGATCGGGCAGATCGATGACACCATCGCTGCTGGCAGTGCCTATAGTGAGCAAACCACTGCAATTCCCGCACGATCTACCCCAGTTACCGCAGCAATTGTGCGTTGTCGCGCTAAATAATTACTTCGTATACCGTTGCCCCTTATGAGTACCCCACAAACTTGGCTAACCCAAGAAGCTGCTGATCGTTTGCGCGGTGAACTCGCACATCTGGAAAGTGATGGCCGTAAAGAGATCACTGCAAAGATTGAAGCAGCTCGCGCTGAAGGTGATTTAAAAGAGAACGGCGGCTACCACGCTGCGCGCGATGAACAAGGAAAGATGGAAGCGCGCATCCGCCAGTTAAAGCAGATGCTTGAGAATGC
>CAXNDQ010000090.1:0-4126 GCA_964201275.1 Candidatus Planktophila sp.
GCAGCTTTATTGCAATTGGAAATTGATGCCAAGGCAGTTGCAGAAGTAGCAAGCAGATCAAGAGGTACCCCTCGAATTGCTAATCGATTACTTCGTCGAGTTAGAGATTATGCGCAGGTTCGTTCTGGAGCGAAAGGTTCTAGCCATCTAACACATAGTGATGCAATGGCAGCGTTAGAAATGTATGAAGTAGATGAGAAAGGGCTAGATAGATTGGATCGCTCGGTTCTACTTGCACTAATCGAAAGATTTAATGGGGGACCGGTCGGACTATCAACGCTGGCGATCGCAGTCGGCGAAGAGACTGAGACTGTCGAATCCGTCGCTGAGCCTTTTTTAGTTCGAAATGGCTTTATGGCCCGCACGCCTCGAGGTCGAATTGCAACAGCGCAAGGTTGGGCACATGTGGGACGTACGCCACCTGCGGCAGCCGCAACGCTTTTCGACACGCCCGCCGTTGACGCCTAGACTCTGCTCCTATGTCCACACCTAATAAAACTGTGAAGAGCCCTGCCCGGTCTGGCCGCGCCCTAGTACTTCTGGCCATAATGCTGCTCGGTCTAATTGCTACCGCCTTTGTCCAGGGTGCATCTTCTGTTCGCCTTGGTCTTGACCTGCGAGGCGGAACGAGTGTGACGCTGTTACCTCGTGCATCTAATGATGCAGATAAAATCACACCACAAGCCATTGATGAAGCAGTCTCGATTATCCGCCAACGCGTTGACTCTTTAGGTGTCGCCGAAAGCGAAGTTACTGCGCAAGGCAGTGGAACAAATCGCCAGATTGTTATTTCTGTTCCTGGAGATAGCGGACGTCGCGTTGTTGATCTTGTAGGACAGACCGCAGAACTTCGCTTCCGCCAAGTTTTGGCTGAAACCGCCGGTGTTGCTAATCCAACAGATACTTCAACGGCAGCGACCCCAGTTGCTGGAGTAACTGAAGAACTAAATAACCGATTTGCAGCCCTCGATTGCACCATCGCAGCTAACCGTGAAGGAACAGGTGCGGATGCGCCTGCTGAAACAATTGTCGCGTGTTCTCGCGATGGCGGAGCAAAATATATTCTTGGGCCAGCTGAAGTTCTTGGTACACAAGTTTCATCCGCTGAGGCGGGTTATGACCCAACCCAAGGTTTAGCTTGGTTTGTATCTCTATCATTTAATGGAGAAGGAACAAGAGCATTTGGAGCGATCACAACGCGTGTGACATCTCTGCCATCACCTTTAAATCAAGTTGCAATTGTTCTAGATGGTCTAGTCGTTTCTGCGCCACGAATTAACGAACCGATTCCATCAGGTAATGCACAAATCACCGGATCGTTCTCACAAGTTGAAGCGCAAGATCTCGCAAACGTCCTTAAGTATGGAGCGCTACCTCTAGCTTTCGACCGTGGTGAAGTACAACAAGTTTCACCTACTTTGGGTGCAGATCAATTAAACGCTGGTCTATTAGCCGGTGCGTTAGGACTTGGCCTTGTAGTCATTTATTCACTTCTTTACTACCGTGGACTCGGTTTTGTGACCGTTGGATCACTTGCAGTTGCGGCAGGAATGGTTTATCTACTCTTCTTAGTTCTTGGAGAGACTGTCGGATTTACTCTTACTTTGGCAGGTATTGCTGGAGCGATCGTCGCAATTGGTGTTACCGCTGACTCATTTATCGTTTACTTTGAACGTATTCGTGACGAAATGCGTGAGGGACGATCTCTGCGCTCAGCGGTTGAAGCTGGTTGGGCGAAGGCTCGCCATACGATCATTGTCGCCGATATGGTTTCACTAATTGCGGCAGTTCTTCTCTACTTCTTCGCAGTCGGTGGAGTTAGAGGATTTGCCTTTACTCTGGGACTAACGACGATCGTGGATTTGATTATTGTCTTCTTCTTCACCAAACCGATGGTTAGCCTCTTGGCGGGATGGAAGTTCTTCTCTTCCGGTCATCCACTCTCAGGTTTATCACCGAAGAGTGTTGGTATGAAATCAACTAAACCTGCTACATCATTGGAGGCGTAAGCGATGTCAAAACTTTCAGGTCTTGGTGGTCGGCTTTACTCTGGTGAAACTTCATTTAACATTATCGGAAATCGTCGCCGCTGGTATGTGATCTCTTCTGTGTTTATTCTTATGTCGATAGGCGCATTGATTATTCAAGGTTTGCACCTCGGAATCGAATTTAAGGGTGGATCCTCTTACACGGTCAATAAATCTGGCATTACTGTTGAACAAGGGCGAGCATCTGTAGCTGATGTTGGAATTCCGGGCGAGATAATTGTTCAGAAGATTGGCGACACGAAGCTCAAAATCCAGACCGGAGCACTTACTTCCGAGCAATCAAAGGCAGTTGAACTCGCGCTAACTCAGGCATTTAATGTAGATATTGAATCAATTGATACTCAAATAGTTGGACCATCGTGGGGTGAAGAGATAACCAAGAAAGCTCTTTACGGTCTCTTCGCCTTCTTGATTGTGATCATGATCTTCTTAGCGATGATCTTTGAACCTAAGATGGCGATTGCTGCAATTGTTGCGGTTGTACACGACGTCTTCATCACTGTTGGCATTTATGCACTAGTTGGTTTTGACGTTACACCTGCGACCATTATTGGTTTCTTGACGATTCTTGGTTATTCGCTTTATGACACGGTTGTTGTATTCGACAAGGTGCGTGAAAATACCAAGTCGGTTGCTGCGGTTGGTAAATATACTTACTCCCAAGCAGCAAACTTGGCGGTTAACCAGACAATCGTTCGCTCAGCAAATACATCCCTCATCGCACTTATTCCTGTCGGCTCGATTCTCTTTGTTGGAGCTGGCCTTCTTGGAGCAGGAACGCTTAAGGATCTTTCGCTCGCGCTCTTCATTGGACTCGCAGTGGGAACTTATTCCTCGATCTTTATTGCTCCACCATTCCTAGCGTCACTTCGCGAGAAAGAACCTGCGATGCAGGCACTTGCTAAGCGCGTGGCATCTCGTGGCAATAGCGCATCTGCTGAAGCGACTTCTTCTCAGAGCACGCGACCTACGATTCAACCGAGTGTAAATCGTGGTCCACGTAATCAACCAAAGCGCAAAGGCCGCAAGTAAAATCTTTTCAGAGGTAAGGCTGCCAAAATGAATGCTTTAGTGGCTCCACTTCTAGGAACGCTGAAGGAGAACCATCCTTCTAGTCGACTGGCGGATGTAGAACGCGCATTTGAAATCGCAAAGACCGCCCACCTTGGCCAGATGCGCAAATCTGGGGAGGAGTACATAACTCATCCCGTCGCCGTTTCACAGATTCTTGCGGAACTTGGCTTAAATGACACGACGATAATTGCATCACTTCTGCACGACACAATTGAAGATACGCCTTACTCGCTTGCGCAGTTGCGCACAGACTTCGGCGATGAGATTGCGAACTTGGTCGATGGTGTTACCAAACTAGATAAGTTAACTTACGGACCAACTGCGGAAGCCGAGACTGTTCGCAAAATGGTCGTAGCCATGTCGCGAGATATTCGCGTTTTGGTTATTAAGTTGGCAGATCGTTTACATAATGCTCGTACGTGGAAGTTTGTATCTGCTGAAAGCGCAGAGCGTAAAGCACGCGAGACGCTAGATATTTACGCCCCCCTTGCGCATCGCCTCGGCATGAATGCCATTAAGTGGGAGTTGGAGGATTTATCTTTCGAGGTTCTAGAGCCAAAGAAATTTGAGGAGATCTCCCGCTTGGTAGCAGAGCGCTCACCTTCACGGGATGCCTTAACTCAAGAAGTGATCGATGCTGTGCAGTCCGATTTATCACGTGATGCGATTACGGCAACAGTCACTGGTCGTAAGAAACATTTCTTCAGCGTGTATCAAAAGATGGTGGTCCGCGGCCGTGACTTCAATGATATTTACGATCTTGTTGGAATTCGCGTTCTCGTAAACGACGTGCGTGATTGTTATGGTGTTTTAGGTTCAATCCACGCGAGATGGTCTCCAATTCCCGGGCGATTCAAAGATTACATCGCCATGCCAAAGTTCAATCTGTACCAATCGCTTCATACAACGGTAATCGGTCCCAACGGCAAGGCCATTGAAATCCAGATTAGAACCTTTGATATGCACTCACGTGCCGAATTTGGTATCGCCGCGCATTGGAAATA
>CAXNDQ010000091.1:0-4099 GCA_964201275.1 Candidatus Planktophila sp.
GAGTAAATAACCTCATTCGCACTTAGACTCGACCTATTATGAGTTTAGGACTAATTCTTCTCTTAATCTTTATTGGCTTTTTAATTGGCCTCTCCAAAACCTCTATCGGTGGCATTGGAATGATCAACGCCGCTTTATTAGCGACAATATTGCCAGCCAAAGAATCGACCGGCGTTCTGCTTGTTTTGCTAATTACAGGTGACCTATTTGCCATAGGTGTTTATAAGAAACACGTCGAATGGCGCGTACTTCAAAAGTTAATTTGGCCAGTCATCGCCGGCGTATTTGTCGGCGTCTATTTTCTTGCTAATAGCTCAGATCAATCGCTCAAGAAGACCATCGGCTGGATTGTGTTGATTCTTGTCATTCTTTATCCGATTAATCAGAGACTGCAAAAGAGAGACTTCGATATTAGTTTGAGGTATCCAAGACCTCTGCGCATCATTCTCGGCTCAACCGCCGGATTTATGAGCATGGTTGCTAATTCCGGTGGTCCTCCAATGAGTATCTACTTGCTGATGCGACGTAACACGGTGATGAATTTTCTGGGAAATACTGCTTGGTTCTTCTTTGCGGTTAATGTCTTTAAGTTGCCATTTACCTTGGGGCTGGGAATCTTGGAATTCAACTCCCTTCAGTACATACTTCCGGCGCTTCCCGCAGTTCCGCTTGGCGCAATTGTCGGGCGCAAGATTGTTTCCAGGATTAACTTAGAACTTTTCCAGAATATTACTTTGGTGACCGCAGCAGGCGCAGGCCTGAATTTAATTATTCGCTAGCTCTTACTCTCCTTGTGGGATGACCGACACCCGAAAAGGTTTACTAACAATCGCTAGATGATTAGGCTTAAGCGATATCACGGTCGTTAACGGAGGAATTATGTCCCAGTCACCATTCTTGTTTATGAAAGAAAACTCACAAACAGTGCTTTGGAATGACTCCGCTGACCCTAAAGAATTGAAGGAAGCCCTAACTTGGGGCATCGTCGGAGCGACTTGTAACCCAATAATTGCACTTAGCGTTATTAAATCTGACAAGGAATACTGGGTAGGCCGCATAAAGGAATATGCAAAGTCTCACCCCACAGCAACTGATGATCAAATTGGTTGGGCAATGGTTGAAGAACTATCGGTCAGCGCAGCCAAAATTCTTGAACCAGAGTTTGAAAAATCTAATGGACGTAACGGCAGACTCTCAATCCAAACTGATCCACGTAACTTCCGAGATGCAAAAGCGCTAGCCGATCAAGCCGTTGAGTTTTCTAAGTTAGCAAAAAATATGATTGTAAAAATCCCAGTTACATCAGAGGCCATCAGCGCATTCGAAGAAGCGACCTACCGCGGAGTTAGCTTAAATGCGACCGTGTCTTTTTCTCTCGCACAGACAATCGCAGTAGCAGAAGCGATAGAGCGCGGGCTTAAGCGTCGCGAAGCAGAAGGTTTAGATATTTCGCAGATGGGACCGGTCTGCACAATCATGCTTGGCCGCGTTGATGACTGGGTAAAGGTTTCTGTTGAAAAATCTGGAACTCTCATTGACCCAGGTGTTATGGAATGGGCCGGCGTTGCGGTCTTCAAACACGCACATCAGATATACAAGCAGAGGGGTTATCGCACTCGCCTACTCTGTGCTGCCTTCCGCAATCACATGCATTGGAGTCAAATAATTGGTGGGGATGCCGTAATCTCTCCCCCATTTGGATGGCAGGTAAAGATTAACAATTCAGGAATTATTCCTAATCCGAATAGCATCGAAGAGCCTGTTGATCCAGTGATTTTGAAGACTCTGCAAACGCTGCCGGAATTCAACAAGATGTATGACGTTGATGGATTAAAGGAGAGTGAATTTACTAATTTCGGTGCCACATTGCGTACCTTGCGCGGATTCTTGCAGTCCGCACACGACTTGGAAGCCTTCGTTCGCGACGTAACAGTGCCTAATCCCGATAAGTAAATTAACCTTAATGGAAGGGTCGTAACTCGACTTTTCGATTACACGCTTTGGATGCGGCAAACGCTAACGTTCTAGCAGTTTCCGCATCAATGACATCAATTACCCAAAGACCGCTGACGTTTTCTGGAGAATCAAAAAGTGGTTCGCTTGTACTCAAATTTGCGCCGCCACGGTTATCAATAACAGTTGCAGTTTCTGGCGCTTGCAGTCCCCACGCAAAGATGAATTGGCCATCCGCACGTAATCGATCATTGAACATATCGATCTCAACCATCTCTGCAGAAGTTCCTGGATTGTCCAGAATATCAATAACCGAGATCAAGAATTTCATAGAGAAATCATAATGGAGATACGGAACTGGTGACGGGAATTGAACCCGCACCTGCAACTTGGTAAGAGTTGATGCGCTGCCGTTACGCCACACCAGTCCGTGTGCGAATATTGCTGTGTGACATTGATGTGCGATTAAAAATTCAAAGAGGTTGTGGATATTCCGCAAAAGGCAAATACCCCAAGAATTCTCTCGGGGTATTTGTCACCAGTTCCAATCAAAATGACTAAAAATTGAGTTACCAGCTCGTCATTTCAATGGAAGAACTCTCTCATAATTTTGAAATACACAGAGTAACTTTCTTCTAAATTAATGCTACTAAAGGTAGATTACCGACAGGAGACTTTATTAGTCGGTGGGCGACTTCAGATGCGGGAGATTCTTAATGGCTACAAAACCAGGACTTTCAGAAGCGCCGCACCATGATGGCAGTGATCTATATGTAAGTAATAGCGCGCCCAAAATTGGTGACAAGGTAACGCTAAGAGTTAGAGTTCCAAAGGGTTACACCTTTGATGAAGCCTATATTCGTCTTTACGAAGATGCCGAACCTCGAACACACAAACTGGAAGAGAAAAGTTCTTCGAAGACAGAACGTTGGTTTGAAGTCAGAATCCAGATCATCAATATCCATACTATCTATCGCTTTGTATTTGTCGGAGAGAACAAGTACGAATGGTTAAATGCCAAAGGGCTTTTCGATCACGATGTTCACAGCAATAACGACTTCCAAATTGTGGCAATTCCCGAAAATCCGAAATGGATTAATAAATCCGTTTTCTATCAAATCTTTCCAGATCGCTTTGCGCGGTCCGGCAAAATCAATATAAATCCAGATTGGGCCTACCCTCGTGATTGGAATGAATTGCCCCGTGGTCGAAGCAAGTACACCGGCCAAGAACTTTACGGTGGCGACCTTTATGGCATAGAAGACAAATTAGATTACCTAACCGATTTGGGTGTAAATGGTATTTACCTAACTCCAATATTTCCTTCTAGTTCTAACCACAGATACGACGCAACCACCTTTGATGAGGTTGACCCGATTCTTGGCGGTGATAAGGCCTTTAAGTCGCTAATTCACAGCGCAAAGAAGAAGAAAATACGCATCCTAGGAGATCTAACTTCAAATCATTGCGGCGTGGGCCACGAGTGGATTATTACGGCGAAGAAAAACAAGTCTTCAAAAGAGCGCTCGTTTTTCTATTGGGATAAATCCATTAAATGGGGTTACGTTGGCTGGTTTGGTCTGGAATCTCTTCCAAAATTTAACTACTCATCCAAAGCTCTCCGAAAAGCCGTTTATGAAGGAAAGAACTCAATCGTAAAAAAGTGGATATCTCCAAAATTTGGTATGGCTGGCTGGCGTATCGATGTTGGCAATATGACTGGCGTGCAAGGCGCGGAAAATCATCACGTCGAAGTTATGCAAGGCATACGCAAAGCGATGGCTGATGTTGATCCGGATACTTGGTTGGTTGCCGAAAATGGTGACTTTGTAGCATCAGATTTAAATGGACTCGGGTGGCAAGGAGCCATGAATTACCAAGGTTTTATGCGCCCATTCTGGAACTGGATGAATCGAAATCCAGAAATCACTGGTGGTTTCCAAGGCCTTCCATTTGCGATGCCAAAAATCGATGGCGAACAATTCTTCGCGTCAATGCAAGAGTTCAATGCATCTATTCCGTGGCGTTCCCTCACTGCAAGCATGCTTATTCTTGATTCGCACGACACCGCTCGTTTTCGCACTGTAGTACTCGGTGACAGAAACGCTCACCTAGCAGCAATGACAATGCTCCTGACTTATCCAGG
>CAXNDQ010000092.1:0-3581 GCA_964201275.1 Candidatus Planktophila sp.
GACTGTCGGTGACCTGGCGGCCAATGCTGCGCTGGTGCGTCAGAACGTTGCCGCTGCGCAATCCGCGGGTGCGCATATCGTTGTTTTTCCCGAGATGGTTTTAACTGGATACCCAGTAGAAGATTTAGCGCTGCGGCCATCATTTCAAAGCGCCAGCCAGAGCGCGATTGCAGACCTGGCCAGTGAGTTAACCGGTGAAATCGTGGCAATTGTTGGCTATTTAGATCAAGTAAATGGTGCGCCTCAAAATATGGTGGCGGTGATTTCTGGCGGTGTGATCAAAGCGCGTTATGCCAAGTGCCATCTGCCGAATTACGGCGTCTTCGATGAGTACCGCAATTTTGTTCCGGGGGATAAGACCTTGGTGGTTCGCATCCACGGCGTTGATGTAGGCATTGCAATTTGTGAAGACCTTTGGATCGATGGCGGAATCACCGCGCAATTAGCGGCCCGCAAACCTGGCTTAATTATTGTTCCGAACGGCTCACCTTTTGAACGCGCTAAAGATGATGTGCGATTGGCTCTGGTAACTAAGCGCGCTCGCCAAGCCGCGGCTCCACTTGTCTATGTGAATATGACTGGCGGCCAAGATGATCTGGTCTTTGATGGCGACAGCATTGTTGTCGATAAGGAAGGTGCAGTCATTGCGCGCGCCCCACAATTTGCCGATGATTTAAGAGTTGTTGATATTGATGTGGCAACTCAAACCAGCCAGCCCGATCTCGTTATCTCTGCGGACGGTGCAGAGATCGCGCAGCCTTTAACTCCTGAAATTGCGCCGGCGCTAAATGACTTAGAAGAGATCTGGCAGGCGCTGGTAATTAGTTTACGAGATTACGTGGAAAAGAATGGTTTCCGTAGCGTCGTAGTTGGTTTATCTGGCGGAATTGACTCGGCGTTGGTTGCAGCAATTGCGATCGATGCCTTGGGTGCTAAACGAGTAAATGGCGTTGCCATGCCAAGTAAATATTCTTCGGATCATTCGATTTCAGATGCACAAGCTTTAGCCGATGCCACCGGGATACATTTTCGCACCGTCGCAATTGGCCCAATGGTTGATGCCTATATGAACAACTTGGTTTTAAAGGGGCTGGCTGAAGAAAATTTACAGGCGCGCGTTCGTGGCACGACTCTGATGGGAATCTCAAATCAAGAAGGACATCTCGTTTTAGCAACTGGCAATAAGTCAGAGCTAGCCGTTGGTTATTCAACTTTGTACGGCGATGCAGTCGGTGGCTTTGCTCCGATAAAAGATATTTATAAGACTGATGTTTGGGCGCTGGCAAGATGGCGAAATGAGGTTGCGGGTAAACGCGGTGAGGCTGCGCCAATTCCAGTTAACTCAATTGAGAAAGAACCAAGTGCCGAACTGCGCCCCGATCAGAAAGATTCGGATTCTCTTCCTGATTACTTGTTACTCGATCGCGTATTAACGGCTTATGTCGATGACGATCAGGGGTCGACCGAGTTAATTGCCGCGGGCTTTGATGAGGCGTTGGTCCGTCGAGTGATCGCAATGGTCGATAAGGCCGAGTACAAGCGTCGCCAATATCCGCCGGGCACAAAGGTTTCCAAGCGTGCTTTTGGTAAGGATCGCAGACTTCCAATGACTTCGCGCTGGCAAGAGGGTTCGTAACACAGCCGTAACTTGGCCTTGGCAAGATGTGGGCTATGTCCGCTAATGATTCACAGATGAGCAAGCAGCAGGAGTTTGTGCTGCGCACAATTGAAGAGCGCAATATTCGTTTTATCCGGTTGTGGTTTACCGATGTTTTAGGTTATTTAAAATCTGTTGCGATCGCACCTGCTGAATTAGTAAATGCCTTTGAAGAAGGTATTGGCTTTGATGGCTCTGCAATTGAAGGATTTGCGCGAGTTACTGAATCAGATATGTTGGCAAAGCCAGATCCCGCAACATTTTCAATTTTGCCTTGGCGTACTGAATCACCAGGTGCCGCTCGTATGTTCTGTGACATTACGATGCCAGATGGATCTCCATCGCACGCCGATCCCCGCAATGTTTTGCGTCGCACATTAAATAAGGCGGCGCAGATGGGTTACACCTGTTACACCCATCCTGAAATTGAATTCTTCTTATTTAAATCAAATCCCGTGAAAGGCGAGCAACCAATCCCAGTTGATCAAGGTGGCTACTTTGATCACACACCAGCGGTTGTTGGGCAGGACTTCCGTCGCCAAGCGATCACAATGCTGGAAGCAATGGGAATCTCAGTTGAATTTAGCCATCACGAAGGCGCACCTGGTCAGCAAGAAATCGATCTGCGTTATGCCGATGCTTTAAGCACCGCAGATAACATCATGACTTTCCGCCACGTGATTAAGGAAGTTGCCCTCGAGCAAGGTTTCTACGCCTCATTTATGCCAAAGCCATTTACAGATCATCCTGGCAGCGGAATGCATACCCACGTCTCGCTCTTTGAAGGTGAGAAAAATGCTTTCTATGACGCGTCGGCGGAATTTAATTTATCGAAGGTTGCACGTTCATTTATCGCAGGTATCTTGAAGCACTCATCTGAAATAACAGCGGTCACAAATCAATGGGTAAATTCTTATAAGCGTTTGCAAGGCGGGGGAGAAGCGCCGGCGCTTATTTCGTGGGGCCATAACAATCGCAGCGCCTTGGTGCGTATCCCGATGTATAAACCAAATAAAGAGAATTCAACCCGCATCGAATTTCGTTCACCAGATTCTGCCTGCAATCCTTACTTGGCCTATGCGGTTATGTTGGCTGCCGGATTAAAAGGTATTGAAGAAAAGTACGAGTTGGTTGATAACCCTGCTGCTCCTGCTTCCTTGCCGGCCAATCTAAATGAAGCGATCGCGGTTATGGAAAAAAGCGAATTAGTCCGTGAGACTTTGGGCGAGCACGTATTTGAATACGTTCTGCGCAATAAGCGCGCTGAATGGCAGGATTATCGCCGCCAGGTGAGCGCATACGAGCTAGATCGTTATTTACCCGTTCTTTAACCCGCAATAACGCCAGAATTTAACTTTTGGCTGTTACTTTATTGGTATGACTAAAGAGATCACAGATCGCGGTTTACGCCGCATCAACTTATTTGCCGGCGTTCTTCACTTTGCACAGATGTTGGCGGTTCTTGCGCTCTCATCTGATTTCACGCTACCAATCACTGCGCGATATATGTCTGGTCCTCCGGGAAGCACCTACGGCGATCTAATTGTCTTGTACAACGCACCACTTGCAATCGGTGTTGCCATCTTCTTGGGACTTTCATCCTTAGCTCACTTTATTGTTATTAGCCCAAAATTCTTTCCGCGATATATCGCAGGCCTTGCCGCCCACCGAAACTTCTTCCGTTGGGTTGAATATTCAATTAGCTCTTCGGTAATGATCGTTTTGATCGCACAAGTAACTGGAATATCAGAGGTCACTGCGCTGATTTCAATCTTCGGCGTGAACGCTTCAATGATTTTATTTGGCTGGCTACAAGAAAAATATGAAGAGCCAGGTAACGGCGGCTGGATTCCATTTATCTTTGGCTGCATCGCTGGCGCAGTTCCGTGGCTTGCGCTGGTCTTCTATGTCTTTGCAATTGGCG
>CAXNDQ010000093.1:0-3505 GCA_964201275.1 Candidatus Planktophila sp.
CTGATAAGGAAGAGGTCGGTGGTTCAAGTCCACCTGGGCCCACCCGTTCTAACACGGGGACCTAGCTCAATTGGTAGAGCACCGCCTTTGCAAGGCGGGGGTTAGGGGTTCGATTCCCCTGGTCTCCACTCTTTAAATTATTTTAATCACCCACTGAAACGATTGGCTAAAAACATGTCAACAACAGCAACTCTGCACACATCACTCGGCGATATCGTCATCGAGCTCTACCCAAATCACGCACCAAAGACTGTTGCTAACTTTGTTGAACTCGCAACTGGTGCAAAAGAGTGGACCGATCCGCGCGATGGAAAGAAAACAACTGCGAAGCTGTACGACGGAACTGTTTTTCACCGCGTCATTTCAGGTTTCATGATTCAAGGTGGAGATCCACTCGGAAAAGGTTTCGGCGGACCTGGTTACCAATTCGCTGATGAATTCCACGGAGAACTGCAATTTGATGCGCCATACATTCTTGCAATGGCTAATTCAGGACCAGGAACAAATGGTTCTCAATTCTTCATCACCGTTGCACCAACAACTTGGTTAAACCGCAAGCACACTATCTTCGGAGCAGTTAAAGACGCTGCTTCTCAGGCTGTTGTAGACAAGATTGGTTCAACACCAACAGGTGCACAAGATGTTCCTGTTACACCAGTTGTAATCAATAGCGTCACCATCGCTTAATTAGCAACTGATGTTTCAAATGAAGCGTTCTGTAACGCTCTCATTAATTACAATCATTTGTGCTGCCTATCTTACAGACCAGCTCTACCCGCAACTCTACGAATACACCGCGCTCTATGGTCCTTACGTTAAATCTGGTGAAATCTGGCGTTTATTTTCTGTTGCGCTAGTTCACGGCGGACTCACACATTTATTTTTTAATATGTTCTCGCTTCTGGTTTTAGGTAATCCTGTAGAGGCAGCGCTCGGCAAAGCGCGCTTTCTTGTAATTTTCTTAGTTTCACTTCTGACCGGATCCCTAGCTTCGATCTATTTAAATAGCGCCGCTCAAGTTTCCGTCGGCGCATCAGGTGCGGTCTTTGGATTATTCGGTGCATTTATTGCAATGCGCAAAATGATCAGCGAGGGCGTACGCGACATTTATGTAATCATCGGTCTGAACTTCGTATTCGGCTTCATCCTGGGCGGAGTGGACTGGCGAGCCCACCTGGGAGGCCTTGTTGGGGGCTACTTAACGACTGCGGTTTTGCTGCGAATTACACGCGTGTAATTCATACACACCTGTGCACAAGTTCTGTGGATAACTATTCAGCGGCTTTAACGCTGCGCAACAGCACCTGAGCAACATCTAAAACTTCAACATCACTCTGTCGCGCAACCATTCCGTCGCCAACCATTACGCGACAGAACGGACAAGCAACTGCAACTTCTTTTGCGCCAGTTGAAATAGCTTCATCAACGCGATTTAAATTAATGCGCGTTCCAATTTTCTCTTCCATCCACATACGTCCACCACCGCCACCGCAACAGAATGAACGCTCTTGATTACGTGGCATCTCAGTTACATCGCAACCAGATGCTTCTAGTAATTCACGAGGAGGCGCGTAGATCTGATTGTGACGACCTAAGTAACAAGGATCGTGATAAGTCAGCTTTTGTTCACTCTTATGTGGACTTGGCTTTAAACGCTTTTCTTTAATTAAAGTATTTAGCAATTGCGTGTGGTGCAACATCTCAAGTTCAAAACCACTCTGTGCATAATCGCGGCCAATTGTCGTGAAGCAATGTGGACAAGTAACCACAACTTTCTTCTTACCTTTTGGCCGACCAGCAAAGACTTCGTTAAAAGTTTCAATGTTTTCGCGAGAAAGAATTTGATACAAGAATTCATTTCCTGATCGACGCGCTGGATCTCCTGTGCAAGTCTCGCGCTTACCTAAAACCGCAAAGTTAACTCCAGCCATCCATAAAAGTTCTGCGACGGCTTTTGTAGTTTTCTTGGCGCGCTCTTCATATGCACCAGCGCAGCCCACCCAGAACAAATATTCAACGTCATCTGGCAAGACACCTTCAACAACGCGAACCGGGAAATCGCATTCTGCGATCCATCCTTCGCGATCTTGTTTATTAGCCCCCCAAGGATTGCCAGCCTTTTCTAAATTACGGAAAGTTCCACCGAGTTCAGATGGAAATTCTGATTCAACTAAAACTTGGAAGCGGCGCATATTTACAATGTGATCAACGTGTTCGATGTCGACCGGGCATTCATTTACGCACGCACCACACATAGTGCAAGACCAGAGAACATCAAGTGAAATAGGGCCGTTTTCGCCAACTATCGCTTCACTTTCAACCACCTTTGCCATTGCGTGATCGCGCATCGCCATAATTAAAAGCTTTGGCGAGAGTGGTTTATCGGTGTGCCAAGCAGGACATTGCGATTGGCAACGTCCACACTCAGTACAAGAAGTCATATCAAGCAGACCTTTCCAAGAAATATCTTGGCGGTTGCCGAGTCCAAAGACATCATCTTCAGCGGGATCTTCAAAGTTAATTGGCTTACCCTTAGAAAGCATTTCAGGGAGTGCGCCGAGTGAAGGGCTGCCATCGCTATTGCGCTTGTAATAAATATTAAAGAAGGCCAAGAAGCGGTGCCAAGCGATTCCCATTGTTAAATTACTTGCAATAACAATGAACCAAGTCATTGAAACAACGATCTTTGCGGTTGCAACATAAACAATTGCGCTTTCAATAGCTGCGGTACTCAATCCATTAAATGCAAGAACTGCCGGCCAGGAGATTGCATAATGCCAATTCCAGTTAGTCTCGCCAGCGTGGGCACCTTCTAGACCACGCAATGCAAATACACAGAAAACAATTGCCAAAATTGTTGCTTCAACGTAATACGCTTTCCACATTCCAGAACCAGCGAAACGATTTAACATTCTAAAACGTGTGACTTGGCGAATTCCGATTAAAGTGACAATGCCGATTCCGGTAGCAAGTGCAATAAATTCCGCGAAGAGTTCGTAAACAACCCAATGCCCAATTAACGGCAAAGCGAATTCTGGATTTATAACTTGTCCGTATGCGGTAACCAAAGTTCCAAAGAGCGCACCGAAACCGATCATTACAAACCAGTGCGCAATTCCGGTTGCAGTGAAGTTGAGCATCTTGGTGTGGCTTAAAACTTCGTGCAACATATGCATTAAACGCGAACCACGATCATTGCTGCGAGTTGGATCCGGTTGGCCCTTGCGGTAGATCCCAATTAACTGCGGCACCCGAATAGCGAGGAGTACAAGTGCGATAACGGTGATCGCATACGAGAGTGAGGCCAGGGCGATACGCATAACGCGAGGTTACCGAGGTGGGGCGGGAATATCTGGGCAAGGCGGGGAGTTATACGGGATGGTCCAAACTTGAGTCGCTCCGACTCACTCTTTCGGGTAAGATCGACTCAGGTTAGACCAGCCTCAACCCCAAATCGGGCTTGAGATGAGCTAAAAAGTTCAATTAGTTAAAAGGAGCAATACAA
>CAXNDQ010000094.1:0-3490 GCA_964201275.1 Candidatus Planktophila sp.
ACGAATGAGGCGAAATACGGCAGACTTGACCCTATGTTGGCTGCGATTGAAGCTTTGGTGCGATGTGAATCGCCAACTGAAGATATTGCCGCTTGCCAAAATGTAGTTCGTTTAGCAAGTGATATCGCAACTCGCGTACTTGGAACGCCAGCACAAATTAAAGAGATTAAGGGGCGCCCCGTATTTTGGTGGGGCGCTAGCCAACCAGAAATTCTTTTGCTTGCTCATCTCGACACAGTTTGGCCGCACGGTTCGTATCAACCACTTTGGGAAGTAAATGGCGATGTCATTCGCGGCCCTGGGGTCTTTGATATGAAGGCGGGCTTTGTGCAAGCGCTCTTTGCACTAAAGGATATTGATGGCGCTGCAGATCGTGTTGCTCTTGTTGCAACTACCGATGAAGAAACCGGTTCTTTTGCTTCACGAGAATTAATTATGGAGCTATCCGCGGCTGCCAAAGCAGTACTAGTTTTAGAAGCCTCACTCGATGGCAAAGTTAAAACTGGTCGTAAAGGCACAGCGATGTACAAAGTAACTGTGCACGGATTGGCAGCGCATGCCGGGCTAGAACCAGAAAAGGGCGTTAACGCAACTGTTGAAATTGCCCACGTGATTCTCCAACTTGCTGCGCTAGAAAATAAAGAGCACGGAACAACTGTTGTTCCAACTTTATTGAAATCTGGCAATAGCGCTAATACCGTTCCGGATCAAGCAGTTCTTGAAATCGATGCGCGCTCATTTGCACAATCTGAAATTGAACGAGTTGATGCAGCAATCAAATCGCTTAAGGCGACGGTTTCTGGCGCACGCTTAGAGGTTACAGGTGGGCTAAATCGTCCTCCGCTTCAGCCATCTTCTACGAAAGCGCTTTACGAAAGAGTTGAACAAGTTGCGAAATCGATTGGAATAGCGCCGCTGGGTTGTGCCGAAGTAGGTGGAGCAAGTGACGGTAATTTCGCGGCGGCTGCAGGTGCGCAAGTTCTTGATGGTTTAGGTGCCGTCGGTGGCGGTGCACACGCGCCAAGTGAATGGCTAAGTTTGAAATCTATTGAAGAACGTAGCGCCTTGCTCCACGCATTTATTAAAGATTTGCTGAAATGAGCGAAGGCCCGCTAATAGTTCAGAGCGATAAAACGCTTCTGCTAGATATCGATCATCCCCTTTCAACAGAATGTCGTCGCGCTATCGCGCCATTTGCTGAACTAGAACGTTCGCCAGAACATATCCATACTTATCGATTAACCAACCTGGGCTTATGGAATGCGCGCGCTGCTGGCCACGATGCAGAGCTAGTAATTGATACTCTAATTAAGTATTCACGTTACGCGGTTCCGCATTCTCTTCTTGTAGATGTTGCCGAAACAATGTCGCGCTACGGGCGTTTGCGCTTAGAAGCTGACCCCGTGCACGGGCTAATTTTGATCACAACCGATGTTGGAGTTTTAGAAGAAGTTATTCGCGCGAAGAAGATTGCTCCGCTCTTGGGTGTTCGCATCGATCCCGAAACAATTGTGGTTCATCCCAGCCAGCGCGGTGCTATTAAACAATCGCTGCTTCGACTCGGTTGGCCAGCCGAAGATTTTGCGGGATATGTTGACGGCCAAGCCCATGAAATTTCACTTAAGCAAAACGATTGGAAGATCCGTCCTTATCAAGAGTTAGCGGCTGAAGGATTTTGGCACGGTGGTTCAGGCGTAGTAGTTCTTCCCTGCGGCGCAGGTAAAACAATTGTTGGCGCAGCTGCGATGGCCCACGCCAAGGCAACAACTCTTATTTTGGTGACCAACACAGTGGCGGCGCGTCAATGGCGTGATGAATTATTGCGTCGAACAACTTTAAATGAAGATGAGATTGGTGAATATTCTGGAGCGAAGAAAGAGATTCGCCCAGTAACAATTGCGACTTATCAAGTTATGACTAAGAAAAAGAATGGCGTTTACTCACATTTAGATTTATTCGATACCCACGACTGGGGCTTAATTATTTATGATGAAGTCCACTTACTTCCTGCGCCAATCTTCCGATTTACTGCAGATATTCAATCGCGCCGCCGCTTAGGCCTTACCGCCACTTTAGTTCGTGAAGATGGCATGGAAGGCGAAGTCTTTTCACTTATTGGGCCAAAGCGCTTTGATGTACCTTGGAAAGAGATCGAAGCACAGGGTTATATTGCCCCGGCAGAATGTATTGAAGTGCGCGTGAACCTAACAGAAGCAGAACGACTTTCTTATGCGACCGCAGAACCTGAAGAGCGATATCGCTACTGCGCAACGACTCGAACCAAGCGCAATGTCGTTGAAAAATTGGTGGATCTTCACGCGGGAGAACAAATACTTGTAATCGGTCAATACATCGATCAATTAGATGATTTATCAGAGACTTTAGGCGTTCCGATTATTAAAGGTGAGACGCCAATTAAAGAACGTGAAAGGTTATTTGCTGCCTTCCGAACAGGTGAAATCACTTGCCTAGTTGTTTCAAAAGTCGCTAACTTTTCAATTGATCTTCCGGAAGCGACAATTGCGATCCAGGTATCTGGTGCATTTGGTTCACGTCAGGAAGAAGCGCAGCGACTAGGCCGAATCGTCAGACCAAAAGCTGATGGCCGCGGTGCAAAGTTTTATTCTGTGGTCTCACGCGACACGATTGATCAAGATTTTGCACAGAATCGCCAGCGCTTCCTCGCGGAGCAGGGCTACTCATACCGAATTATTGACGCTGACGATGTTTTTCAAGGGAAGATTTAAATCTTATCGGATCGACTTTGTAAAAGTCGTGGTGTTCCCCATCAATATGTATAACCGGAACTTCGTGCCCGTACAACTTTTCTAATTCATTAGAACCATCAATGTATTTAACTTCTATCTCAAAGTTAAGTTCATCTTTTAGCTCTGTGAGAGTTGTTTCAGCAACTTCGCAAAGATGGCACCCGTGGCGCGAGTAGATTGTTATTAAGTTACTCATTTTTTCTTAGATTGCTTTGAGGTAAATGCACGATCGACCAGCTCTTGAATAACCAAGGTTGCATCACCTTTTGCGCGATACAAATTATCTTCAGCGTTTTTCAAAACTGTTTCTGCCGTTGTCTTAGTAACCGTTCCGACTAGTGGGCCATACTTCTTTGAGAAAATCGTGTGAGCCAACTGACCAATTGCGCTAGCTAACTCCCCACGGGCTTCTTCTAAAGTGGGTTCAGGTCGTGCTGATTCACCGGAAAAATTAAGAACCGCTGGTCGCTCAGATTTCATACGAGCAATTACTTGATCCAAATCAGTATTAGCGCTTTCGGAGGACATGGGGACATTCTCGCATCCTGATACCGTTGGGCGCTATGGCGAGCAAAAAAGTGAGATCTTTGAAGCGATCCTTCGCAATCGCCATATCTTTTGCGATCTTTTTAGCTGGATTCACAACTCCATCCGTTGCGCAATCTCAAGTTTTAGTTAGACCGGCCACACAATGGGGAAATGTTTACGCGGGACCTGCCACT
>CAXNDQ010000095.1:0-3454 GCA_964201275.1 Candidatus Planktophila sp.
ACTGCTTCGAGTGCACGATCGGTCACTTCTTTATCTCGACGATTAGGAATGAAAGCACTCATGCCGCCAATAGCGTGAGCTTTTCGCTTGTGACAAGTTGAGACCAAAAGTTCGGTGTAGGCGCGCATGAATGGCACCGTCATAGTGATCTGCGCTCGATCTGGAGTCAAGAACTGCTTTCCGGATCCGGCAAAGTTTTTAATGATCGAGAAGATGTAATCCCAACGGCCAGCATTTAAGCCAGCGCAGTGATCGCGCAATTCCCAAAGAATTTCATCCATCTCAAATGCTGCTGGAATAGTTTCAATAAGTACTGTCGCGCGAATAGTTCCATAAGGAATCTCTAAACGCTCTTCGGCGTAGGTAAAGATGTTGTTCCACAACTCTGCTTCTAGGTGTGATTCAATCTTCGCCAAGTAGAAGTATGGACCTGCTCCGCGCGCAATCAACTCTTTTGCGTTATGGAAGAAGTAAAGTCCGAAGTCAACTAACCCTGCAACAGTTGGACGTGCACGATCTTCCTGATCCACAAAGAGAAGGTGTTTTTCAACCATATGCCACCCACGTGGACGCATAACAATTGTTGGCGCATTTTCATTGGTGATTGTGTAAATCTTTTCACCTGAATCAAAGGTAAGTTGTCTGCGGATCGCATCAAATAGCGAGACCTGTCCCCCAATAATGTTCTCCCAGGTCGGGCTAGTTGCATCCTCCAAATCCGCTAACCAAACCTTGGCACTTGAATTCATCGCGTTACAAGTCATTTTTGGATCTGTTGGACCCGTGATTTCCACTCTGCGATCTTCCAGGCCAGGGCCAGGGCCAGCAACAAACCAGCTGGCATCTTCGCGAATGTGGCTCGTTGACTTTAAAAATGTTGGCCGGCGTCCATTGGAAAAGTGAGTTCGGTTAACCATTCTGTGGGCAAGCAAATCACTTCGAGTACCCGAGAAGAGTTCGTGAAGTTCGGTGACAAATGCCAACGCATCTGAAGTGAGGATCTCGTTAAAGCGAGGATGCATCTTTCCTGCAATTGAAATGTGTGACATTTAATTCTCCTTATGACTGTGTTAAATAATTAGTGGAATTGTTCGTTTTCGGTTGATCCGGCGAGAGCCAGAGTGGCGCTATTCGGATTGAGCGCAGTAGAAATGGCATCAAAGTAACCAGTGCCTACTTCACGCTGGTGTTTGGTTGCTGTGTAACCATCGGCTTCACTAGCGAATTCAGCCTCTTGTAGTTCAACGTAAGCGCTCATAGCGCGGGTCTTGTAACCCTTTGCAAGTGTGAACATTGAGTGGTTGAGCGCGTGGAAACCGGCGAGTGTGATGAATTGGAATTTATAACCAAGTGCTGCCAACTCTGATTGGAATGTCGCAATCTGCGCATCGTTAAGGTGGCGCTTCCAGTTAAATGATGGTGAGCAGTTATAGGCCAACATTTTCCCTGGATACTTTGCGTGTATCGCTTCTGCGAATTTACGTGCAAGCTCGATATTTGGCTCACCAGTTTCAACCCACATTAGATCCGAGTATTCGGCGAAAGCTAATCCGCGAGTGATAACAGCATCTAGGCCTGGCTTAACTCGGTAGAAACCTTCGCTGGTGCGTTCACCTGTTGCATACTGTGCATCACGCGAATCGATATCTGAAGTAATCAGATCGGCAGCGAGCGCATCAGTGCGTGCAATGATGATCGTTGGAACGCCTGCAACATCTGCTGCAAGGCGTGCAGCATTTAGCGTGCGAACGTGTTGTTGTGTTGGAATCAATACTTTTCCACCTAAGTGACCGCACTTCTTTTCTGAAGCGAGTTGGTCTTCCCAGTGAACTCCGGCAGCGCCTGCTTGAATCATTGACTTCATTAATTCATACGCATTTAGCGGACCACCAAAACCTGCTTCAGCATCGGCAACAATCGGAACAAGCCAATCAAGGCTCGCCGGACCTTCAACGCGCTCTACTTGATCAGCGCGCATCAAAGCGTTATTGATTCGGCGAACAACTGCCGGAACCGAGTTGGCGGGATACAAGCTCTGATCTGGATAGGTGTGCCCCGAAAGGTTGGCGTCTCCTGCTACCTGCCAGCCGGAAAGGTAGATCGCCTTAAGCCCAGCCTTTACCTGCTGGACTGCTTGGTTTCCGGTTAGGGCTCCAAGGGCTGCAACCCATTTCTCGGTATGCAGTAAATCCCATAGGTTTTCGGCCCCGCGGCGAGCCAGCGTGGAATCTTCAGTAATCGAGCCGCGTAGGCGCACCACATCTTCAGCGGTGTAATCACGCTTGATCCCCGCCCAGCGTGGGTTGGTATCCCACTCTTTTTGCAATTCTTCTGCGGTCTGGGCGTTGCTCCCGATTTGGCTCTTCATTACTGACTCCTTCTTATAGTGTGAAAAACAAGGGTTTTTGTGCCCTTTGGTCGAATAAGTTGAGTATTGGGCACTTTTCAAGGAATTGCATTCGTTTCCTAACAGAAATAATCCAATATTTCTACAGAATAGAACTTCCCCTATTCTGCTGTGGATGCCAGAATTAATTATGAGCAATTTAGAGAAAGAGTTCGATCCGCTGATCGTCGGCCGCCGGATCCGAGAACTGCGAACCAAGCAAGGAATGAACCTTGAAGTACTCGCTCGCGCAATTGAGCGCGCACCATCGCAGATCTCAGCAATTGAAAATGGCAAACGCACTCCGCCAATTCAACAATTACAGAAGATCGCACAAGCACTTGGTGTTTCATTAACGCAATTGCTTAACTCTGAAATTTTAAGTGAGCGAACTGCAAATGAACTTGAAATTGAACGCGCGCAACGCGGCGGCCTTTACTCATCTCTTGGCTTGCCAGATGCATTCATAGGTAAAACAGTCAGCAATAATATAATTGAAATCATTCTTGGCCTTCAGCGCGAAGTTGAAAGACTGCACTTACAGCGCTCTGCAACCCCTGAAGAAGCGCGACGCGTTAATATTGAACTTCGCCAAGAGATGCGAAAGATAAATAATTATTTCCCGCACTTGGAAGAAGAGGCACGAACTCTACTGGCGAAAATTGATCACAGTTCTGGTCCTCTTTCGGAACGCTTAACAGCAGAGCTAGCCAATAAATTAGGTTTTACTCTGCACTATGTTCAAGACTTACCAGCGTCAACGCGAGTAATTACTGATGAGAAAAATGGGCGGATTTACTTACCGATGCGGCGCGAAGGTCGCGATGCACGCACTATTTTGTTACAAGCACTTGCGGGTCACGTACTGAAGCATCCTTCACCCAGCGACTATAAAGAGTATTTATCACAACGTGTTCAGACTAACTATTTAGCCGGTGCATTACTTATGCCAGAGTCAAATGCGGTTGAATTCTTGCAGAACGCGAAAAGTAAGCGAGAGTTATCTGTTGAAGACCTCCGCGACTATTTTGGTGTTAGCTATGAAAATGCCGCACATAGATTTACTAA
>CAXNDQ010000096.1:0-3425 GCA_964201275.1 Candidatus Planktophila sp.
AGGTGGCGACAGCGCGAGCGAATCGTTGGCAAGATGTCGTGAAGGGTTGGTGCGCAAAGTAACCAGACTGTGCGAGCGCCGGGTTCTTCAATTGCTTTAAGGAGTGCGTTCGCTGCAGATTCAGTCATGCGATCGGCATCTTCCATAACCACAACGCGCCAGCCGCCCATTGATGGCGCCCAAGAAGTGCGAGTCAGTAATTCGCGGATCTCATCGATCTTGATCGAAAGGCCTTCGGTGCGGATGATTTCAACGTCGGGATGTCCCGAGGTTTGTGCGCTGCGACAGGCCTGACAGGTGCCACACCCGCCTGTGGGACAGACCAGGGCTGCGGCGAAGGCAACTGCTGCAGATGAGCGACCGCTGCCAGGAGGGCCGGTGAAGATCCAGGCGTGCGTCATTTCTTGCGACTCTTGCCCGCTGCGAGCTGCGGCAACTGCGCCTTGCAGGATTTCGGTGATGTGGGTTTGGCCGACTAATTCGTCGAAGATGGAAGGTGCGCTCATTTCAACTTCCAAATTGGCGTTGTGGAATCAGATTGGCACTTTAAATCATACTCAACCATATTTTTAATCAGAGATTCAAAATTTGTTGGGGTTTGCCAATTTAAAATCTCTCTTGCTTTGGTGCTATCTCCAACTAGCGCAACCACATCCGCCGGTCTAAATAAATCCTTATCGATCGTCAGAAAATCTTGCCAGTTATCAATTCCAACAACGGCAAATGCTGTCTCAAGAAAATCCTTCAATGAATGGCTGACCCCAGAGGATAGAACGAAATCATCAGGTTCTGTGTGGCTCAAGATTTTTATCATTCCTGAGCAGTAATCGGGCGCCCAACCCCAATCCCGCGAAATTTCTAGGTTTCCTAAAGTTATAGACTTGATTTTTCCTAATGAAATAGCGGCTACGCCTTGTGTAATTTTTCTTGTGACAAAATTAGTAGAGCGAAGTGGGGATTCATGGTTAAAGAGAATGCCAGTTGAAGCATACTGGCCATAAGATTCTCGGTAATTAACCACTAGGTGGTGTGCGGCAACTTTACTTACCCCATACGGCGAGCGTGGATGTAATAAAGTCTTCTCGTTTTGTGGATATGAATCAGGCAGGCCAAACATTTCTGAGCTGGAAGCGTGATAAAAACGAGTATCGAATAACTTCAAGTTTTTCAACGCGTTCAACCAGTTTAAAGTGACAAAAATATTAGCTTCTAAAGTTTCCTTGGATTTCTGCCAAGAATCAGAGACAGAGCTTTTTGCTCCTAGATGAAAAATGTAGTCTGGGGAAAAATCAATAAGAAGTCTTTCAATATCGGAAATATCAAGTGAATCCATTACCTTTACTTCTAATTTTGGATTGTAGGAAACAATAAGGTTTCTTTGAGAATCAGAAGTTACAATTCCGGTAACTTCATTCTCATTTTCGCTCAATAGTTGGCCTAAAATCAAACCATCTTGACCGGCGGCACCAGTAATTATTGCCCTCATGTCGCTATCACTTATCAGATGCTCTCGGAGATTTTTTAGATTTGGAAATCTTGATTGTTTTCCTCAGATTTTTAGGTGTCTTCATCTTCGGTGTTTTAGCAATGTGCGAAATTGCAGGCAAGGTAGCGACGCGGTTGATGATCTCGTTGTGGATCGCATCAATTGATTGCGTGCCATCAACAACTAAATAACGTTCTGGGTCAAGGCGGGCGATCTGTAAGAACTCTTGGCGCACGCGCTCGTGGAAGGCAAGTGGTTCTGCCTCTAAGCGATCGTGGCTCTTTAAGCGACCAATGCCGGTTTCTGCGGATAAGTCGATCACGATTGTCAGAGTTGGGAAAAGTGATTCAGTTGCCCAACGTGAAATACGTGCGACTTCACCTGGGGAAAGAACGCGACCAGCGCCTTGATAGGCAATTGATGAATCAAAGTAACGATCTGAAATTACAACTTCACCTTTAGCAAGGGCTGGGCGAATGACAGAGAAAACATGGTGTGCGCGATCTGCGGCATAAAGCAAAGCTTCGGCGCGTGGGCTGATCTCGCCAGTTTCGTGACCGAGCAAAATTTTGCGCAAGCCTTGACCTAAATCTGTTCCGCCAGGTTCGCGAGAGAGAACAACTGTTTCACCGCGATCTTCCAACCACTTCTTTAGCAACTTTGATTGAGTTGATTTGCCGGTTCCTTCGCCGCCTTCGAATGCGATAAAGGTTCCAACTGTTGGTGCGCCAGTGATGCCACCGAGTTCGCCTTTAAGCGCATTTGAAATATCAGACCAGAGCGAAACATTAGGGCGATCTTTCATCTGGTGATAAGAGATTGAACCGATGATTGAGGCGATAACGCCGGCTGCCAAAATCGTGGCTTGTGCGCCGCTGAAATTAATTGTGCTGTTCTCAAGTTCGTAGGTGCGAACACCAAATGCTGCAGCAATAACTGGTGCAACGGCTAATACCGCGACCAAAGTGATGCGGATCAAGGATTGAACGAAGGCAAAGGTGCGACCGCGCACCTCATCTTGGACTTCCATTCCGAGCATCGTGAAGCCGGTTACCCAAGTGATTCCGCTAAATGTGCCGAGGATAATTACCGTGAAAACTGCCATTACAAGGTTAGGGATCAGGGCGAGTAAAACGAGGAAGAAACCTGCGGTTGTAAGGGATGCGCCGAATAAACGGCGGCGTGAGAATTGTGCAAATATCTTTGGGCCAAATGCGATACCGATTGCAAGGCCAGTAAAGACTGCGCCAAATAAAACACCATATGCCGCATCGCCGCCACCGAGATCGCCCACGAATGTGCGCGCAAGTCCGATGACCGCACCCGCTGCAAAGAAGGCACCAATCATTCCGACGACAAGGCCGCGCACGATCTTAGTTTGGCTAACTGCTTTCCAACCATCGTGAAGGGATTTTAAAACGCCTTCATCTTTTGCCTTCTTAGCGGCTGCACCCTTTGGGATTTCTTTAAGCCCCCAAATAGTTATTGCGGCAAATGCAAAGCTGGCCGCGTTTACATAGAGTGCGATATCAATTGAATCACCGATAGTAAATGGGAAGAGTGATTCAATCGCATTTGCAAATAAAGTTAGGAGTGAGAATAAGATCGCTGCAATCGGTGCAGTTCCGTATGCGGCTAAGAGTGAAACTTGGTTGGCACTTTCTAGCCGTTCTTTGCCAACTAAATTTGGAACCGTTGCTTCTTTGGCGGGTGACCAGAATAAAGTCATGCACTCGACCAAGATCATGGCGGTGTAGAGCCAGAGATATGTGTTGACCAACGGGATAGAAATATAAAGTCCGGCGCGAATAACGTCGGAGAAAACCATTAACTTGCGGCGATCGAAGCGATCGGCAATCACGCCAGCGATTGGGCCGAGAAATACTGCGGGAAGTAAGCGCGCGATGAAGACACCGGCGATTGCAAAGTTTGCAGTTGC
>CAXNDQ010000097.1:0-3403 GCA_964201275.1 Candidatus Planktophila sp.
GAAAGCGCGCTCACTTCCACTCTTTGTTATTCAACACCCAGCATCCGTTGCCGCTGGGAAGTAGTCAGCCCTACCCTCTAGAGTTTGCGTATGGCCAAAGTCGAGAAGGATCCATTCCGCTGTTCTGAATGCGGTTGGGGCTCCCAAAAATGGGTTGGTCGATGCGGCGAATGCCAAGCTTGGGGCAGCGTTGAAGAACTTGCTGCACCTAAGAAACTCTCACTTGTCCCCGGAAAAGTTACTCACGCGGCAACACCCATTGGCGATGTTGATCTTTCTTCTGCACGTGCCCGCGCAACAGGTGTCTCTGAATTAGATCGTGTACTTGGTGGCGGCTTAGTACCAGGTGCTGCAATCTTGCTCGCTGGCGAACCCGGCGTCGGTAAATCAACTCTGCTCTTATCTGTCGCTGCACAAACCGCTGCTAAAGGAATCCCTGCCCTCTACATCAGCGGTGAAGAATCCGCATCGCAAGTTCGCTTACGCGCTGAACGCATTAATGCAGTTGACCCTAAATTATTTTTAGCATCCGAAACCGATCTCGGCGCAGTCATTGCACATATTGATTCTGTTAAGCCAGAACTTTTAATTATCGATAGCGTTCAGACAATTGGTTCTGCCGCCGCGGATGGCTCACCAGGTGGCGTCACGCAGGTGCGCGAAGTTGCAGGTGCTCTCATCCGCATCTGTAAAGATCGCGATATCACTTTGCTTCTCGTTGGCCACGTTACAAAAGATGGTTCTATCGCAGGTCCACGCTTGCTCGAACATATAGTTGATGTTGTTCTGCAATTTGAAGGCGAGCGTCATTCACGACTTCGTTTAATTCGTGCCATTAAAAATCGCTTTGGCGCATCTGATGAAGTTGGTTGCTTTGATTTAAGTGATACCGGAATCGAAAGCGTGCTCGATCCGACCGGACTCTTTACATCACGCCATGCCGAGCCAGTACCAGGTACTTGTGTAACTGTGACTCTTGAAGGCCGCCGTCCATTACTTGCTGAAATTCAAGCGTTAGTTAGCCAAGGTCGCGAAAATGATTTTGGAAATGCTCGTCGCGTCACCAGTGGACTTGATTCAGCACGAACATCAATGACTCTGGCAGTACTTGAACTTCGCGCCAATGTGCGCGTCGGTGGTCGTGATGTATATGCCGCAACAGTTGGCGGAATGAAGATGTCAGAGCCTGCTGCGGATTTAGCACTCGCTCTCGCTGTTGCATCTGCTGCAAAAGCTTTAGCTCTGCCTGCAGATTTAGTTGCGATCGGTGAAGTTGGTCTTGCCGGTGAAATTCGCAAGGTAAGCGGAGTCTCACGTCGCTTGGCTGAGGCATATCGCTTAGGTTTCAAACGCGCACTCGTGCCCGCAGGCAGTGATGTAAAAATCGATGGCATGGAGATCTTTGAAGTATCTCGCCTTGATCAAGCGCTACAACGTGTAAAAATTAACACATGAGCCATCTCGCAGCGCTTTCCAAACTGCTTGGCCCAGATGCATCGCTGATCTCTGATCCTGATATCACTTCTTCTTATTCACGCGATCAAGCGCCATTTGCAAAGAGCGCTCCACCATTTGCCGTATTGCTCGCCCGCAGTGCGGAAGAGATTTCGATTGCCCTGAAATATGCCAATGAAAACAAGATTCCTGTTGTGACCCGTGGCGCGGGTAGTGGTCTATCTGGCGGGGCCAATGCATCTGCAGATTCTCTAGTTATCTCTCTCGAAAAGATGAATCAGATAATTCAAATAGATGCTGCAAATCAAATAGCCAGAGTGCAAGCAGGGGTGATTAACCTTGATCTTGATACCGCGGCAAGCAAACTCGGTTTGGCTTACCTTCCAGATCCTGCCAGTCGTGATTGGTCTTCACTTGGCGGCAATGCCGCAACTAACGCAGGCGGCATGTGCTGTGTTAAGTACGGCGTTACTTCAGCCCACGTACGTGCCATGCAAGTTGTGCTGGCAAGCGGTGAAATCATTGAATTAGGTAAAGCCACCAAAAAATCTGTTACTACCTACGACTTACTTCATTTGTTTATTGGTTCAGAAGGAACGCTGGGCATCATCACTGAGTTAACTTTGAATCTAGTGGTTCGCCCAGCGCCGCCGGCAACTTTAATTGCTACATTTCATAATATAAAGAACGCTGCGGCAGCGGCAGCTTCATTGCTGCAATACCGACCATCAATGTTAGAAATCGTTGATCAGACAACACTCAAGGCAGTTGAGGCGTGGCATCCGCTGGGCTTTGAAGTCGCAGGAGCTGTTTTATTGATGCAGCTCGATGAAAATCATGCGCTTTGTGAAGTTGCTTTAGAGACTTGTAAAGGCTTTGATCTCATTGACGGTGTTTATTCTGATAATCCGAATGATGCCGCAGATTTAATCCGGGTTCGCAAGATGGCATATCCTGCACTTGAAAGAATGGGCGCAACTTTGCTTGATGATGTGGCGCTGCCGATTACTAAGATCGCTGAGTTTGTAGAAAAGGTTGAGGCGTTGAGTAAGCGCGCTAATTTAGTTATTGGAATCTTCGGCCACGCCGGTGATGGAAATATGCACCCAACGATCGTCCACGATCACGGAGATGCAGCTGCCGCAGCACGTGCGCAAAAGACTTTTAACGAGATTGTGGAAATAGCACAGTCACTAGGCGGATCTGCAAGTGGCGAACACGGAATCGGATCGATCAAAGCCCAATTTGTCGCCAACGAAACCTCAGCAAAAGTGATTGAGTTACAGCGCGCAGTAAAGAAGGTATTCGATCCGAATTCAATTCTGAATCCAGGCAAGAAGATTCCTTAAATAACCCCCATTTTTCACTCTCTCAAAACGCAGAAAATGGCTTTTTGAGTTGGTGTTTAAGCCAAGATAACGGCATGGGCATCGAAGATATTGAAATTCCAGAAGTGCCAATTCCGGTTCGGATACTTGCTGAAAAGCGCACAGCTGCGCGTCGCGCCCAGAGAGCCCAAGCTAAAAAGCAGGTCCGCAGAAAAGTGCGCAGTACAGCAGGCAAGTCCGTCAAGAAAGCCAGCTAACTTTTAATTAGTAGCTGCGGCTAAATCTTCTGGTGAATCCGGTGTGGTTGCCTTCGCTGCGCCAGCAAAGGTGAACTTAGCTTCCGCCGCATCACCTTCGACATCTACGACGATAATTTCGCCAGCCTTTAGCTCGCCAAAGAGAATTCGCTCTGAAAGCGAATCTTCAATCTCGCGTTGAATAACGCGACGCAATGGACGGGCACCAAGTAGTGGATCGTAACCACGAGCCGCCAAGAGATCCTTAGCTGCTTGAGTAAGTTCGATTCCCATATCTTTCGCCTTTAGGCGCTCATCCAAGTTAGCGATCATCAAATCAACGATTTGAATAATCTGATCTTTCGTCAACTGGTGGAAGACAAT
>CAXNDQ010000098.1:0-3386 GCA_964201275.1 Candidatus Planktophila sp.
CGGACTTTCCTCGGTGTACAAGTACAACGCGGTGATCCGGGCGACTCTTCTAGATAAGGATACGCGAAATACTGAGTGTTACGAAATGCCTTTTTCTTCTTTGGTTGAATTACGAGTGGCATAAAGGCTTGTGAGGGCAGTAATTGTCAGGGCGGAAACAATGACAGTCAGGCTCACTTCGAGTGAAATATCCGGAACATGCACGCCATTTTCGTGTAAAGCGTGCAAGATCATCTTCACGCCGATAAATGCCAAGATAAATGAGAGACCGCGACCAAGGTGGACTAGTCGGTCCATCGCACCTTGCAGCAAGAAGTAGAGCTGGCGAAGCCCCATTAGGGCAAAGATATTTGCAGTGATTACAACGTAAGTGCTTGTTGTTAATCCAAGGATCGCTGGGATTGAATCAAGTGCAAATACTAGATCGGTAACGCCCAAAGCGATTAGTGCGATAGCAAAAGTGCTTAAACCTTTATTGCGAAGGAAGGTAATCAACTTACCTTCATCCTTCTCAACTTCTTCTTTTTCGTTGATTAGTTTCCAAGCGGTAAAGATTAAGAAAGCTCCAAAGACATAAAAGGCTGAGGTAAAGCGAGTTACAAGTGCAACGCCAGCGAAAATCAAGATTACGCGCAGGACAATGGCGATAAGAATTCCAAAGAGAAGAACTAGCTGCTGGGATTCCTTCTTTACTTTAAGCGTCGAAATCAAAATGATAAATACAAAGATATTATCGACCGAAAGCGCGTATTCAGTTAGCCAACCTGCAAAAAATTCGGTTCGCAGTTGATCTGATGTCCAACGTGGCATAAGCAAACCAAAAGTTACCGCTGCTGCTACATAGAATAGCGTCCAACCCAGTGCCTCTTTTGTGCTGGTCTCTTTATTGCGATGAGCAATTGCCAGTGCCAAATCAAAAATTATTACTGCGGCAAGACCACCAATAGTTATTAGCCACTCGGTTGAACTGATCATGTGCGAAAGTGTCCTGTCTCGTTAAGGCTGCGCAGGGCACGCAAACCATCTGATGGCCAAATAGATACTGAAGTTATCGAACAAGGTGCGGCATCTATGTGAAAGACCGCCTCCGTTGGTGCTCCTGTAACTATTTGTGCCGCTAGTTTAATGATTCCGTTGTGCGTGACTACTACAACTCGCTGCCCAGGATAAAGTGCGGCAAGTTTTTCTAGCGCTTCTTCAACGCGAACTTCGGCTTGATCGTAAGACTCTCCCCCAGCGGGTGCATAAGAGGTTGAATTAAGCCAGCCCTGGAATTCATCAGGAAACTTTTCTTTCACTTCTTCAAAGGAAAGGCCGTCCCAGTCACCGAATGACAGTTCAAACCAAATCTCATCAAAAGTAATTTCAAGACCTGTTGCTGCGGCGATCGCTTGAGCCGTTTGAGTAGTACGCGCTAAAGGTGATGCGATTAATACTTCTGGATTTAATTTCGCAATTGCTCCTGCTACGGCAGCTGCTTGAGCGAGACCTTTTTCGGTTAACACCGGATTTAACGGACCCACACCAGAAAACTTTCGCATAGGAGTTAAAACGGTCTCGCCGTGGCGAACCATATAAATCATTGTTGGAACTTCGTCACTGCGCATACGCTCGGATAAGTAATTCTGCTGCACTTGTGGTTCGGGTTTATGTGCAGAGCCGCCATCGAGTGCTTTATTGGCTAAACGATCTGCGTGTGAGTTTTCATCACGTGGAATCCAAGAATAAGTAACCAACGATGGATCGTGAGCGTTGCGGCATTGCTTAGCTAAATCGCGCATATCGGCATGCTTGATCTGCCAACGACCAGACATTTGTTCCACAACTAACTTTGAATCCATCGCTACTTCAACAGTGGCCGCAGCATCTAATTTATGAATATGGCTTAGACCAGCAAGCAATCCGCTGTATTCCGCCACATTGTTTGTTGCAATACCGATCACATCAAAGAGTTCTGCAACTATCTTTCCATTTTCGGTTACTACCGCGCCGTAACCTGCAGGACCGGGGTTTCCGCGGGATCCCCCATCGGCGGTTAATTTAAATTTGCGAGACATTTATAAGCCACGCACCAATATGCACCGACATTCTTCACAACGTACTAGTTCATCTTCTGGAAGCCCAGCAATACGTTGCAGCTCGATGGTATTTAAAGTTAAGTGACAGCCTTTACACTGATTGCCGATTAACGCAGCGGCTCCGGTTCCATTGTTTGCGGTGCGAATTTTTTCGTATAAGGCGATCAATTCAGGATTTACGCTGGCCACGGTCTTGGCACGCTCTTGCGCAGCGGCGCTTAAATCAGCGCCGATCACGGTTAGTGCGTTCTCTTTGGATATCTCCAAGTTGGCGATCTCTAGGGCGAGCGCAGCCTCTTCTTCCTGCAAAGTCGTGATGCGTTCTTTGATGGAATCTACGCGCATCATTATTTCAAGTTCTACTTCTTCTAACTCACTGCGACGAGTATTTAGTGAGACTAGTTCGTGCTGCAGTTGTTCCAATTCTTTAGCCGCACCCGTTCCGGATGCTAGGCGTGCTTCGTCCCTGGTAATTCGTGAGACAACTTGCTCTACATCAGTTTCAGCGCGGTTTAGTTCACGCTTTACATCACTTAGCTCGGTCTCAGCCGCGATGCGGAGATCGCGAGCGTTATTGGCCTTAATCGTTAATGAGGAGATGGCGGCAATTTCAGGAAGCGCGGCAGCTTTGGCATTTAATGATGTGGTCGTGAAGTCGAAGTTTTGGATATCGAGAATAGAGCGCTGATCGCTAACGCTAGCCTTCACAACTCGCTCCTTTAAAAGGACTTCTTTTCCGCGCTTCGGATATTGAATTCTGAGGTTAACTCTACTTGATCGCGCCGAAAGTTTCGCCTACTGTCCCCGTATGGATATGACGACTTGGCTGCAATTAAAAAGGCATATCTAGGAAAGTAGTTGTTCAAACCAATCAAGCGTTGGTTTAAATTTCGACTTCTGGATTTGAGCAACCTGAACGCCATTAATAGCGCGAACTTTCACTAGACCAGATGTCTTGAGAATCTCTAGGTGTTTGTTTATTGACGCTGGAGTGAGTTTGCAGGTCTTTGATAAGTCGGAGATTGCGCTGGATTCCACCATTAGGGCTTCAATTATTCGACGGCATTGCGGCGCGGATAAAGCTTCTAGGTTTAAGGAAAATTGGATCTCTTCAGGCTTCATTTAGCGCTCCGCTTTAATCTCGGATTTATATTCTTACGTGGGCGCTGAGGGTTTCGAACCCCCGACATTCTCGGTGTAAACGAGACGCTCTACCACTGAGCTAAGCACCCGATTGTTGCTTGGGAAATACTACCTTAACTACAGAGCGGCGATTGCAGCCTTGTAATCCCCGTTATTACGCGCATC
>CAXNDQ010000099.1:0-3341 GCA_964201275.1 Candidatus Planktophila sp.
ATCAAAACGCCAAAGCCAATTGGCTTAGAGCGGCTGAGTGATACATCCATAACGCCCTGTGTTACACCTTGGCAAACATAATCAAAGTGTGGTGTTTCGCCACGAAGAACTAGGCCAACAATTACTGCAACATCAAAACCTTCATCGAACGCCAATTGCGCCGCAAGTGGAAGTTCAAATGAACCCGCAACAGTGCGAGTAGTTGGGTTACTGATACCAGCAGCCTTGAAGCCGCGTAACGCACCGGCAACTAATGCATCACAAATTTCTGGGTGCCACGCTGCCGTAATTACTACTGCTTTAAGGTGGGGAAGTTGTGGGATTTTAATATCAGGTGAGTGGCCGGCCATTAGAGCGCTCCTAACGCGTGATTTAACTTATCTCGTTTAGTTTCCAGATACTTTTGATTATTTTTGTTGGCAATTACTTCAAGTGCGGCCGGTGTCACAGAAATTCCAGAGCCCTTGATCGTCGCGATCTTCTCGGGATTATTAGTCAGAAGCGTTAAAGACTTTATTTGTAACAATTGCAGAATATCCACAGCATCTTCATATGTGCGATCATCAACGGGTTGACCTATCGAGATATTTGCCTGAACCGTATCCTGACCAGAATCTTGTAGAACATAGGCGCGAATTTTTTCTGCTAAACCGATACCGCGGCCTTCGTGATCGCGCAAGTAAATAATGTAGCCATAGCCACTCTCTTGGATTAAACGAGTCGCCTCTTGTAATTGCGATCCACAATCACAGCGCTTTGATCCAAAGACATCTCCTGTTAAGCACTCTGAATGGATTCGTACCAAAGGTTGACTCGCTCCTTCAGCACCAAATTTAAGAATTGCGTGCTCGGCTCCCGTTGGAGAGATAAATGTAGAAATTTTCCACGTCGCATCATTTAATGGAAGTTCAGCCCAATCCAAGCCATGAATTTCATTAATGGGAGGTTTTGGAGCCACACGCGCGAGTTCTTCGATTGAGATTACTTGCAAACTGTGTTGCTTTGCGAAATCGGTGATCTGCGCCCCGCGCATCATTGAGCCATCATCGTTTACCAATTCTGATAGAACGGCTGCTGAATTTGATCCGGAAAGTTCGCATAAGGCGATGCTTGCTTCAGTATGTCCACGACGCTCGTGCAAACCACCAGCGACCGAAATCAGTGGGAATACATGGCCGGGGCGTGCAAAATCTGTTGGTTGAGAATTGATATCAGCCAGTGCTCTTAAAGTATTTGCGCGCTCTTCGGCAGGAATACCAGTTGAACGACCTGCGATCGCGTCAATGGTGACTGTAAATGCGGTGCTGTGATTATCCTCGTTGCGCTTAACCATCAGCGGAAGTTTCAAACGCTTGGCAGTTTCGGCGGTGATAACCCCACAGATAACACCCGAGGTATAGCGCACCATAAAACCAATATTCTCCGCCGTTGATTTCTCTGCCAAGAGAATCAGATCAGCTTCGTTCTCACGGTTTTCATCATCTGTGACGACAATGAATTTACCTGCCTTAAAGTCAGTAAGAACTTGATCTAAATTGCTCATTTGCCTTCCTGTCCTCGTGCGATAAGTCTTTCAACGTACTTGGCTAGAACATCGACTTCCACATTTACTTGATCGCCCTGCATCTTCTTTGAAAGGTTGGTCTTTGCAAGAGTTTCCGGAATTAGCCAGACGGAGATTTGATCGGCTGGATCATTTATCTCACCGACAGTGAGTGAAACACCTTCGAGACAGATAGAGCCTTGGGCGACTACGTATTTCATTAAATCCTTTGGAATTGCAAGATCCATGCGTGTCCACTGCGAATCAGCGGTAATTAGCGAAATGGTTGCCACGCCATCCACATGTCCTTGCACTATATGTCCGCCCAAACGATCTGCGGTCCGGGTTGCAAGTTCTAGGTTCACATCTGATCCAATTTCAAGTGATCCCGTGGTTGTTAACTTAAGCGTTTGCACCATTACATCGACCGCAAATTGAGATTTGTCGAAGGAAACAACTGTGAGGCAGACACCATTAACGCTGACCGAATCACCTTGGGAAATTTGTTGAGCGATATCTGCACTGGAAATTACTAGCCGCGCGCTACTTTCCTGATGCTCAATCACAGTAACTCGTCCAACCGCCTGAATAAGTCCGGTAAACATTAACGCCCACCTTCTGTCCCGTTATCGCTTTTGATAAGCGTTATCTTTAAATCCGAACCGATCATCTCAACATCAGAGATCTCAAAATCTAATCGTCCAGATATGTTTGTTATTCCTAAATCACCAATTGCTGGCTTCCCAGAACCAAAGAGAGTTGGCGCTTGGAATAGCACAATTTCATCGATCAAATCTTCACGCAAAAGAGCAGTTCCGAAAGTTGGTCCTGATTCGATTAATACTTGATTAAAACCTCGTTCGTCGGCCAACGCGATCAAATCCCTAAAGTTTTGAGATTTGATCAAGATAGTTTCAGCTGAGGAATCCATAATTTGCGCACCTGCATTGATTTCGGTTGTGCCCATAACAATGCGAATCGGATTCTTGCCAAATCCTTTGCTGGTCATCAACGGGTCATCGGCGATTACTGTTGCTGTCGAAGTGATAATTGCATCGAATTGTGAGCGCATACGTGCCACATCTGTTCGAGCGAGTTCTCCAGTAATCCATTTAGAACTGCCATCACTCGCGGCCACTTTGCCATCCATTGTGGAAGCAATCTTCCAAATAATTCGGGGACGTCCTAGTTCTATCTTCGTTAGCCAGGCACGATTTTCTAGGCGCGCTAATTCTTCACCGTTACCAGATTCCACTTCTATGCCAACTGCGCGTAAGCGGTCTGCTCCCCCGGCTGCTGCAGGATTTGGATCGCTAACTGCGTAAACAACTTTTTTGATTCCAGATTTGATGATCGCATCCACGCACGGAGGGGTTTTGCCGTGATGGTTACAAGGTTCCAAACTCACATAGAGAATTGATCCTGCTGGTATTTCTTTAGCGGCATTAATAGCAATTACTTCCGCGTGATCTCCCCCTTGATGGAAACCCTCGCTGACTATTTCTCCAGATGCTGTGGTGATCACTGCGCCAACAATTGGATTTGGGAAAGTCTTGCCAAGACCAAGGCGAGCACAATCGATGGCACGGGCCATCGCAGCTTCTGCGCTTAATACTTGCTTCATCGTCAACACCCTTATTCGAGAACTGTGTTGCATCTCGGGGTGGAAAAGCGGTACGAGCCGACGCAATAAAACTTTGTTTGGATAAACCAGAAACAAAGCATGCGTCGACTACATGTTGGTTTTCTCTCATCCGGACTTTAACCGTCGGTTCGGGAATTTCACCCAATCCACCGG
>CAXNDQ010000100.1:0-3241 GCA_964201275.1 Candidatus Planktophila sp.
TCATTGTTGATGCCGCTTGGGGCGGACATTTCGGTTTTCATACTGACTTGCCAAAACACGTTTTGCAATTGGGCGCCGATGCACTAATTACTAGTGTTCATAAAGCGCTTCCGGGTTACAGCGCATCAGCGCTATTGCTAGCCCGCACAAACTTGCTTAGCGCCGATCGCCTAGAACAAAGCTTTGAAACGACTCACACAACTTCGCCAGCAGGTGCACCGCTGGCATCCATTGATGCCGTGCGCGCCCTTCTGCAAACCCGCGGCCCGGAGTTGTTAGGCGAATTATTAACGAATATCGCTGAATTCAAGGCTGCAGTGCAAAGCAGTTTTGATCTGCCTATCTTTTTAAACGCCAGCGATTTTCCGGTCGGTCGTTTTGATCCAGCAAAGATTGTTCTACGAGCCAATCAACTCGGGGCATCTGGTGTTGAAATTGAGAATCTACTGATTGAACAAGGCATAAGAGTTGAAATGGCGGATCGCGATACCTTGGTATTTCTCGCTACCTTGGCCGATACGAAAGTAGATTTTCAGAAGCTAGCGAAGGTCTTGATCGGAATCCTAAAGTCGGTCGCTAGTACTCCACGTCCGAGCGCAACGGCACTGAGCTGGTCGGTTATCCCCCAGGTCGCAATATCGATGCGCGAGGCCTACTTTGCAGATACCGAATTAGTTAGCGCTGCAAATGCAATCGGCAGAACTTCTGCAGATCTAATTGCGCCTTATCCCCCAGGCGTTGCTGTTGTTGCACCCGGTGAAGTGTTAACCGAACAGATTGTCAGTGGCCTAATTACTTCGCAAAAAGCCGGTGTACGTATTGCTTATGCCACAGATCCAACGCTAGAGAATTTTCGTGTAGTTAGCCTTCGCTAGCAAATTTCTTTAGTGCATCCCCAGAAAGCCTAAATACTGTCCACTCATCCATCGGTACTGCTCCTAGTGACTCATAAAAATCAATTGAAGGTTTGTTCCAATCTAGGACCCACCATTGGAAACGTTCGTAACCACGTTCTACACAAAGTGCGGCCAAGGTTTGCATAAAACTTTTGCCGATACCGTGGCCGCGATATTCCGGCTGAACAAAGAGATCTTCTAGATAAATACCGGCCTTGCCCAGCCAAGTTGAATAATTCAAAAACCAGAGCGCAATCCCAACAATTTTTCCATCGACTTCTGCAACGTGGCAGAAAGCAACTGGGCTTTCATTAAAAAGTGAGGTGTTTATCTGATTAATTGTGGCAACCATTTCTTCTGGCGCTTTTTCATATACCGCGAGCTCGTAAATCAAGCGATGGATATCTTCAACATCAGCGGGCTGCGCCAAGCGAATCTTCATTGGTTGAGTTTAGGGGAAAGAAAAACGGCCAGGTTTCCCTGGCCGTTTCCCCCTCGTGGATAGGTTAAGAATTAACCAATCTTTGCAATCTGTGCTTCTGCTTTCTTCTTAAATTCACCATCTAGAACCGAGAATCCAAGATTTTCACCTGCATCCTTAGCGCATTTTGGTGAGAGAACGAATGAGGCAAGAGCCTTTACAGCAGCAGCCTTTGTCTTATCTGCGTAGTCAGTTTCTACCAACATATAAGAAACGATACCGAGTGTGTAAGCACCTGGCTCTTTCGTTTCATAGTTGAATGTCACAATTCCGTTAGCATCCATAGTTCCTTGTGCAAGGAACGCTGAAGTGGTTGCCGCGTTTGGAGTAACAGCGGCACCTGCTGGATTAATCACATCTGCAACCTTCAATTTATTTTGAGTAGCCCAGTTCACTTCTGCATATGTAATTGAGTATGGAGTCTTTCCTGCTAGTAGCGAAACACCACTTGAAGATTGAGCTCCTACAATACGTCCCAAGTTTGCTGGTGAGTTAAGAACGCCAGGGAACGAACTGGAAAAAGTTGAAGACTTGGCTTTGGTCCAAACAGTTGGAGCAGACTTATTTAGGTAGTTTGTGAAGTTTTCAGAAGTGCCTGAAGAGTCTGAGCGGTAAATTACCTTGATTGTTTTGTTGGGAAGATTGTATGAAACCTTTACTGGAGTTGACTTCAGGACAATTGGATCACCCTTTGAGTCCTTAAGAATTTGACCATTTTTAGTCTTGTAAGTTACTTTGTTAACTGTTCGGTTGTTGTCTGCAGCGATCTTTGGATCGTTCCAGTTAGTAATTGTTCCCGCGAAGATTCCTGCAATTGTGCTCGCAGAGAGATTTAAGGTTTTGCGTGATGGAAGATTGTGAAGAATTCCGATAGGAGCTGCAATTATTGGCGCGTGAATAACAGTTGCGCGCTTATTTGCACCTACGTGAGCCGCATCTGAGAACCAAAAATCACCAAGTTTATTGTCAGAGGCGGTGCGTCCTGGTCCTGATCCATTATCGGCATAAGTAAACGAATGTCCTGTGGCAGAAGAAAAATCAGCCTTACAAGCTTGGATTAAAGCATTTGGAAATGATGCGCCTGAACCTGTTAGATCAACTGCGTGGGCTGGAGTCGAGGCGACCAACCCAAAAACGAGTGCAACAGCTGCAGATTTTGCAAGCATTGAAACTTTCATTAATTTTCCCCTTAAGTGAGATAGGTGTCGTGCTATGAGGAAAACTAGATCCTCAATATGAACTAACCACACCCGAACGGGAAACTTTGCTCAACTATTAGGTGAACAAAAGGTAACGACTAACCGAAGCGGCCGGTGACGTAATTTTCGGTTCGCTGATCCTTTGGCTGCGAGAATATTTCGCTGGTGCGGGCTACTTCGATCATTTCACCTGGGCCGCCATCAGATAGGAAGAAGGCGGTGTAATCAGATACACGAGCGGCCTGCTGCATGTTGTGGGTCACGATGATGATCGTCATTGAATCCGATAGCTCGCGGATCGTTTCTTCGATGCGCAGGGTTGATCCCGGATCTAGCGCCGAACAAGGTTCATCCATCAAAAGTACCTGAGGGCTAACCGCCAACGCGCGAGCGATACATAGGCGCTGTTGTTGTCCACCTGAGAGAGAACCACCATGTGCGTCTAGTCGGTCTTTAACTTCATTCCAAAGTCCGGCACGAACTAGACAAGATTCGAGCAATTCCTCTTTATTCGCGACTTTAAGCTGCGCTAGCTTCAAACCTGAAAGCACATTTTCGCCAATAGTCATAGATGGAAATGGGTTCGGCTTCTGGAAAACCATGCCGATTTGCAGACGAATCTTTGTTACATCCACTCCTGGTGCATAAACATCTTTTCCATCCAA
>CAXNDQ010000101.1:0-3215 GCA_964201275.1 Candidatus Planktophila sp.
ACATGTTGGTTTTCTCTCATCCGGACTTTAACCGTCGGTTCGGGAATTTCACCCAATCCACCGGTCAATGGCCTTGACCGGGTCGCAGACTTTAACTGCCGGTTCGAAATTACATCGACCCCGAAAAACAACACCTTTATTCTAGCGCTTTAAGAAGTGTTGCGGTTACCTCAAGTTTTTAAAGGTTTTAGATAGTTTTAAGCAACACCGATCGCGTCAACGACGAAGATCAAGGTCTCATTTGGACCAATTGGTCCGCTGCCTTGCGCTCCGTATCCAATATCAGGTGGGATTACTAGTAAGCGACGACCGCCAACTTTCATCCCGGGAATACCTTGCTGCCATCCCACAATTACATTCGCTAATGGAAATGTGGCAGGCGCACCACTATTCCAAGAAGATTCGATTAGCGCGCCATTCGACCAAGTCATCAATGTGTAATGAACTGTCATTGTGGAAGTCGGCTGAGCCTCTGCTCCTTCGCCAACAATGATGTCCTTAGTCACAAGTGTTGTTGGTGGGGTACCACTCGGTGCGCCAATTGTTGGAGCTTCACCAATATTGGTTGTAACTGTCGGCAAATTATCTGCGGTTGCGCTCACTTCTTTATCTCCACATCCAGTTAGTAGTACCAATGAAAAAGCTAATATTCCGGCAAGACTGCGTTTCATTATTTCTTCTCTCCTTCGCCAATTTCTCGGATTAATTTAAACTCACCACTGCCTAATTGGCCTTGATCACGGTACAACTCTAACTTGGCACGGGTGTCTGCGATATCTAGGTTGCGCATAGTTAGCTGCCCAATTCGATCAGCCGGTCCAAAAGCGGCATTTTCAGTTCGTTCCATAGAAAGTTTCTCTGGGTGATAACTCAGGGCTGGGCCGGTTGTATTAATTATTGAGAAATCATCTCCACGACGTAGGCGAATTGTGACTTCACCTGTAACAGCAGAGGCGACCCAACGTTGTAGCGATTCGCGCAGCATAAGAGATTGTGGGTCTAACCAGCGCCCTTCATAAAGCAAACGTCCTAAGCGACGACCTTCTGCGTGATAGTTAGCAATGGTGTCTTCGTTGTGGATCGCACTTAATAAACGCTCGTAAGCAATAAACAGCAAGGCCATTCCAGGTGCTTCGTAAATTCCACGACTCTTGGCTTCGATAATCCGATTCTCGATTTGATCGGCCATACCAAGTCCGTGGCGTCCACCAATATCATTAGCCGCTTGCATAAGAGCAACTATGTCGCTGAAATCTTTACCGTTAATGGCAACAGGGCGGCCTTGCACAAATTGGATCTTCACATCTTCGCTCGGAATAGACACTGATGAATCCCAGAACTTAACGCCCATAATTGGGTTAACAATTTCTATGGAGGCATCAAGGTTTTCGAGATCTTTTGCTTCGTGAGTTGCGCCTAAAATATTTGCATCTGTCGAATAAGCCTTTTCGACGCTATCGCGGTAAGGGAATTTATGAGATACCAACCACTCGGACATCTCTTTACGGCCACCGAGTTCGCGAACAAAATCGGCATCTAGCCATGGCTTGTATATACGCAGATTTGGATTAGCTAGTAATCCATAACGGTAGAAGCGCTCAATGTCATTACCTTTGTAAGTTGATCCATCGCCCCAAATTTCGACTTTATCGTGGAGCATCGCGCGCACCAACAAAGTGCCAGTAACTGCGCGGCCAAGTGGAGTTGTGTTGAAATATTGCTTGCCACCAGAGCGAATATGAAAAGCACCACAAGCAATCGCGGCTAAACCTTCTTCTACTAGAGAACTCTTGCAATCTACTAAGCGAGAAATTTCTGCGCCATATTCTTTTGCGCGCACCGGAACTGAATCGATATCAGATTCGTCGTATTGGCCGAGGTCTGCTGTGTAAGTGCAAGGGATCGCACCTTTTTCGCGCATCCAAGCAACTGCGACAGAAGTGTCGAGGCCACCAGAGAAAGCGATACCTACTTTTTCTCCGACCGGAAGGGATGCGAGTACTTTAGACATACGTGTAAGTCTAACGGTTGAGCAGGGTTGCTAGCGCAGGCTTTACTTTCCAGAGCGCGATCATTGCGTCATAACGTGATTTCTCAGCGCTATCGGCTGTAGCACCAGTCTTTACTGCGCGAATCATCAAATTGCGGGGCGTGTGCTCTCCCCCAATAAATTCAATAGCCTCTACGCGATAGCCCAATAACTTCATGATTTGCATGCGTAGAGCATCGGTAATCAAATCACCTAGACGTTCTTTCATAATTCCATTTCGGGAAATGATTTGCCAAGGTTCAGGGATCTCATTCATCTGGGCTTGGATGTCGTGGTGGCAACAAGGTGCAATCAAAGCTAATCTTGCGTCAGCGCTTACCGCCCAAGCGATCGCATCATCTGTTGCAGTATCACAAGCATGAAGTGCGATCACAACATCGGCTGACTTTAGAGTGGTCTGGGAAATTTCTTCAGCAAAAAATGTAATGCTCTTTGAGATCCCTAACTTCTCGGCGATCTGATTGTTGCGCACGCGTGCGCTCTCGCGCACATCGATCCCTACCACCTTCACTGGAATTCCTTGCTCCATCAAATATTGGTGGGCTGCAAAAGTTAGGTAGGCGTGCCCACAACCTAAATCAACTATCGACAAAGGCGAATCTGCACTTGGTTTAGATATATGCCCAGCCGAAATTGCAGATTCTAGAGAAGGTATTAATAGTCTTAGGAATTCTTCGACCTGCAAGTACTTATCGTTCTTGCCCACTTTAACTTTTCCAGACTTATCAGAAATACCAACCTCAATTAAAAATGGGTCGTTTGAATCTAGCAGCCTTGCTTTGGCGCGATCGTGTGAAAGATCGGCTTCAAAGGTTTCGTTGGTTCTGTGAACTAACGCCTCACTTTTCTTGGTTATACGAATAGAAATTGAGCCATTCCTCATCTCTAGCAAAATATTTGCGAAACCAGCATCCAGAAGATTTAAAGCAATAAATTCTGAAGGATCATAGTTTTTCGTCGTCATTGCGCGGCCGTCACTCTGCGAAAGTTGATACTTAATCGCATCCTTTATTAATACTGGCTTCACATCAACTCGCTCGGATGGGGTCTGCATATTGCGACGACGCCCAGATAAGACTAAGCGAACAAATTCATTCGGCTTCTCTAAGCCTGCGATAACTTCCGCAATTGCAATAGCCAGTGTCGAATCCATGTACTAAAAATA
>CAXNDQ010000102.1:0-3183 GCA_964201275.1 Candidatus Planktophila sp.
CGGCCATAGAACATGAGCGAACCGGCAGATTCGGCTTCAACAAATACCGCGTTATAAGCATCGCGAACGGAGGCCAAAGGATGGCTCTTATGCAACATAACTGGATGCACACGAACTGAAATCTCATCGGCAGGTGTTAACTCTGCGATCGCCAATAACTTAATTACGTGATCCATAGATTTAGCAATATTTACATCTTCAAGAGTGATCTTGGAGATTCCTTCACGGTAAACATCATCAACGGTGACACGTGTGTGAAAAGCAAGACCTGACAAGATTGCAGCTTTAGCTGCAGCGTCAAAGCCTTCCACATCAGCAGTTGGATCTGCTTCGGCGTAACCCAGCGCTTGTGCTTCCTTTAAGACATCGGCAAATTCACGGTTATCTTCGTGCATCTTGGTCAAGATGTAATTAGTTGTGCCGTTAACAATGCCCATCAAACGAGTTACGAAATCGCCGGCAAGGGAATCGCGCATTGGGCGAATAATTGGGATAGCTCCAGCAACCGATGCTTCGTAGTAAATATCTTCACCCTTGGCATATGCGGCGGTAAACATTTCGGCACCGTGGCTCGCCAAGAGCGCTTTATTTGCAGTGACTACAGATTTGCGATTTTCAATCGCAGTCATAATCAATTCGCGCGCAGGTTCAATTCCACCAATTACCTCAATAATCAAATCGATCTCTGGATCATTTACGATTGAAAATGGGTCTGTAGTAAAGAGCGCTGGGTTAATTCCTTCGTAAGGCTTTATTGTGCGCACTGCAATGCGTGCTAATTCAATCTTTACTCCAGCACGAGTTGAAAGTTCTGCGGAATCTGCCAGCAAAAGGCGCGCGACTGAACTTCCGACCACGCCGCAACCAAGCATGCCGATACGTACAGGCTTATCTGCTGGGCTCATCTGCCTATTCTTTCACATCAAGTGCGAGCAGATCTGCCTCATTTTCACGACGAACAATTACGCGGGCTTTTCCATTATTTACCGCAATTACTGGGGGGCGGGGCACGTGGTTGTAATTACTTGCCATGCTGCGCCCATAAGCACCAGTTGCGGGAATCGCAATTAAATCACCAGGGGCAATATCAGCAGGCAGTGAAATATCGCGAATAACAATGTCTCCAGTTTCGCAATGTTTGCCAACTACGCAAGAAGAAATTGATTTAGCGGTTGAAGCGCGTTGAGCAATTACTGCGTGATATTGCGCGTCATATAAAGATGGACGGATATTGTCACTCATTCCGCCATCGACTGAGATGTAACGTCGCGTCGCACCATCTTCAAGAACAACATCCTTAGTTGTTCCAACTTCATACAATGTAAAAGTTGTTGGTCCTACGATCGCACGCCCCGGTTCGATTGAAATCAGAGGAATGTTTAATTTATGTTTTTCGCAGGCGGCAGTAACAGCGCTACGCAGAGCGGGCATAACTTCACCGGGTTCTAAAGTTTCATCATCAGGCAAGTAGGCAATTCCATATCCACCACCTAGATCTAGCTCAGGTAGTTCCTTGCCATAAGCGTCGCGATACTTGGCAAGAAGTGAGATCAGGCGATCTGCGGCAAGTTGAAATGATTCGGTCCCAAATATTTGCGAACCGATATGTGAATGAAATCCGCGTAATTCAAGATCTGGGTGAGCAAGCACAGCTTCAACGGCCACCCAAGCGGCACCACTTGCAATTGAAAATCCAAATTTCACATCTTCATGCGCTGTTGAGATTGACTCGTGGGTGTGGGCTTGAATTCCGGGAGTTAAACGCAACATAACTCCTTGCACCTTATTGTGCTTGCGTGCCATTGCCGCCACACGATCTATTTCGTGTAGTGAGTCCATAACAATGGTCTTAACCCCAACGGACACTGCCTTATCAATCTCTGTTAAAGATTTGTTATTGCCGTGTACTTCAATCTTCGCGGGATCGATGCCGCCAGCCAGGGCTACTGCTAGCTCTCCCCCAGTACAGACATCAATTCCGATTCCACAATCCTTTATCCACTGCGCAACTGCAACAGAGATAAATGCCTTTGCCGCGTAGTAAACAGTTCCGGCGTGAGATCCAAATTCATCGCGCAGCGCGTTATTCCATCCGATTGCGCGTTCACGGAAATCTGCTTCATCGATAAAGAAGGCTGGTGTGCCAAAATCTTTCGCTAACTTCGACGCAGATATTCCAGACAGGTGTAGTTCACCATTAGTAATTGAGATATTTCTCGACCACATGGCTTACATCCTTTCCGGCGCGTTGACGCCCAGCAGCTCAAGACCATTCTTCAGTACTTGCAGAGTTGCTGCACATAAATTAATTCGTGCGCTATGTAGCGATGTAATCGGCTCATCGCCCATAGGCAGCACGCGGCAATCGGCATAGAAGCCGTGATAAACCCCGGCTAACTCCTCGAGATAGCGCGCCACCCTGTGCGGTTCACGCAGTTCAGCTGCGCCAGCAACGACTCTTGGAAATTCGGCGAGTGAGCCAAGCAGTTCATTTTCGCGGTCATGGCTTAACTGTGCGGGATCAAAGTTTTCTAGGCCTGATGGAATCTTTAACTCTGCGGCATTGCGCAATACCGCGGCAATTCGCGCGTGGGCATATTGAACGTAGTAAACAGGATTCTCATTAGTGTTCCGCTTCAAGACATCGATATCCATCACCATTGGGGTATCAACTGGATAGCGAATTAGCGTGTAACGGGCTGCATCTACGCCAACTTTTTCAACTAACTCTTCCAGAGTAATTATTGTGCCGGCGCGCTTTGAGAGTTTTACCTCTTCCCCGCCTTCCATAATCTTTACAAGTTGCCCGATCAAAATTTCAATGTTGTATTCGGGATTATCGCCGGCGCAGGCAGAAATAGCCTTTAAACGATGGATGTAGCCATGATGATCAGCGCCCAACATATAGATACAGATATCAGAGCCGCGTTCGCGCTTATTTATGTAATAAGCAGTATCAGATGAGAAGTAAGTTAAATCGCCGTTGGCCTTTACCAGAACGCGATCTTTGTCATCGCCGAAATCAGTTGTTCGCAGCCAGGTTGCGCCATCAACTTCAAAGACGTGTCCTTGTTTGCGCAACTTATCTAAACCGTGTTTGACGCTTCCGCCATCGTGTAGAGATCGCTCTGAGAACCAAGTATCGAAATGAGTTCTAAAGGTTTCGAGCACTCGCTGCTGATC
>CAXNDQ010000103.1:0-3181 GCA_964201275.1 Candidatus Planktophila sp.
TTCTTGCCAGTTATTGGCGATCCAACAGTAAGTAATGCATCTCGCTTGATTTACTGCTCTGGAAAGATTTACCACGACATAGTTGCAGAGCGTGCTCGTCTAAATGACAACAGCACAGCAATTGTTCGAGTAGAGCGTTTATATCCACTTCCAGTTGCACAGATGGAAGTTGAAGCGAAGAAACATCCAAACGCTAATTTGCTCTGGGTTCAAGATGAACCAGCTAACCAAGGACCTTGGCCACACGTTGCGCTAAGCACTACCGAAATTCTTGGCGGTAAAGCGATCGATGCGAGAGTCCTTCGTCGCATTTCACGACGCGCCTCGGCATCTCCTGCGACTGGTAATCACCATTTGCATGAGGAAGAGGCAAAGGCTTTGATGTATGAGGCTTTTACTCGCTAATTTTCCTTCTTAAACTACACTTTTGGAATGAAAATTCGCCGGCTTATCGCTTTTGCTATCTCTGCGGTTTTATTAGCGGGAGTAGTCAGCGCGAATGCAGCTCAACCTATTCAAATTGATCGTTCCACCAAACCCACAGAACCATCATTTGGATTTTCAATCTACGACGATAACTTCTCTGGTTACGGCGCATACTCTTCAATTTCAGGTGCAAAGCGCGGCGGATTCACAACAAATGTGGAGTGCACCTCTGTCTCTGATCCAAAATGTGCTGAAGCGGATAATTTGCGCGTTTCGGTAATTGTTCCACCTTGTCCAGCAAACTATGACGCTACCGATGTCTGTATCAAGAGTTTAAGAACTGCCGATTCAACGGGCACACTTCAGAACGCAACTCTGCAATACGAAGCAGATACGAATAAGTTTGTAAAAGATACTGTAAATCAACTTCCAGCGGGGGGTGGAGGAAGTGTTTGGCGAGGCGCCAACGTTAAGGGTGGAACGCTCGATTATGCAGTGGTCGTTGATTTACAGATTAACTGGTTCAGAACTCCTCAACCAGGGCTAGCGAACTCTCAAAAGTCGGTTGTCGGTTATAGCGCTCAAGTAATTCCCGTAAAAATCAAAAGCGGAAATTACTATCCGATATATTGGAAATATAACCAACCAAGTGGATTCATATCTTCTGAGCCACAACTTCCAGCTGGTGTAACTTCCTATGACAATTGGTTTGACTGCGTAATTGTTGATAAAGGACGTTGCGCAATGGCTGATAAATTCCATGCTGACCAGAAAATTGAACTCTCACTCCAAATGGATAACACCGTAACTGGTTGGATGTTTGGCAGAATGAAAGATACGAAGGTTTCCTCGGTCCCTATTTCAAGTAATTCATCTTTGTTAACCGTTGAAGGCGCATCCATCAACGTGCCATTCGGGCATGCTTGGGTTCCGCTGAAGGATGTTCCGACCGGTACCCCATCGCTGCAAGAGTTCGCTCGCTTACAGAAAATACTCGGTAACGATATAACTTCGGAATGGTTCAATTGGAGTAGACCGTCTAATCACGCTGATCTCTTTCAATTTACTGAAACAGGTCTATTGGGCGGAGAGAGATTTAAACCTAGCCCTACTGTTGCCGGTGTTGGCATGTTTGTCGGAATCGAACCCTGGTTAAAAACGATTAGCACTACACCGACTTGGCGCTTCCAAGGTATGTCGCCATCTTCATTCTGGGGAATGGATCAAACTTCTGCCAATAAAGTTTGGGGTTGTACCGTAAACGATAAGACAAAGTTGCACGGTTTAATGACTACAAATGCCATGGCCTATAGCTGGTCACCACCGGCGCTAAAAGATGGTTTCCTGTCTTACAAGGTTGCCGGTGCCCACCTCGATGCAGATGGCAGCGTTTATAAAGGTACTTACAACTTGTCAATGAATGCAGATTCCGCAAAATGCATCTATGGCTTTACTGACGCACCAATTCAGGCAACTGTTTCAATTACTAAAGAAGGTGGCGAGACAACCAATATCGCAACTGAGCTACTTTCAATTCAGAAGGGTTGGATGAACTTAAGTGCTAATAACTTCACCTTCTCTGACCCAACAATTAGAATCAAATTAACTCAAGAGAAAGTTGCAGCAACTCCCTCTGCAACGCCTTCGCCAACTCCGAGCAAAGCGGCAGTAAAGAAGGTAACTATCACTTGTATTAAAGGGAAAACGAAAAAGATGGTTACTGGGACAAAGCCAGTCTGTCCGACTGGTTATAAGAAAAATAGTTAACGCGCTCCCCGCTTTATTCGCATAAGCACTTTTCCAACTATTTCTTCGTGTTCCAAATAACCCCAGATTCGCGAATCGGTACCTGATTCATTATCGCTGCGCACGAAGTAAGTGACCAGTCCAGCGCTTTCGTTTTTAATCCCTGCAATCCTTTTGATGTAATAGATTCCGGGTTGCAATTCGCGCTCAATGACAACAACATCGCCTTCTATCAGGGATAGGTGCTTCTTGAAGATTCGGTAACGAATCAGGAGCCAATCCTGTGGGTTATAAGTGGGCTGCATAGAAGTGCCCTCTACGACTACCCGTCCAAAGATGCCAAAGATGCCCACGGAGGGTAGTCTCACACATACAGGTTTTGAAATAAAGAAAAGATAAAGGGAGAGAAAATGAAGAAGTTCTTCACACCAAAGGTAACCGTCCACGCACATTGCGATCTGCCATGTGGAGTTTACGATCCTGCACAAGCCAAAATAGAAGCGCAATCGGTAAAGGCTTGCATGGAAAAGTATGCAGCTAACCCAGATGTTGATTTCCGCGCACGTTCAGTTGCAATTAAAGAAGAGCGTTCACATCAAGTTAAAGAGCACCTGTGGGTTCTCTGGACAGATTATTTCAAGGCTCCACACTTTGAGGCCTACCCACAACTTCATTCACTCTTCAATGAGGCGACAAAGCTAGCTGGCGCAGCTGGTACAAAGGGAACACAAGATGTGGCAGTTGCAGATAAGTTGATCGCAAAGATCGATGAAATCGCTGAAATCTTCTGGGCCACCAAGAAAGCTTAATTATCTGAGCTGTTAATCAAAGATTGAGCGGCGGTACGCGCGAGGAAAGATACTCGCTCGACCGCCGTTCTTTCTATTCTGGAGTAAGCGATATGACGCTCGCCGTCATAAACATCGCATTCAAAGATCATGGTGCGATCCACAACTTCGATGCATCGTGCAGTCGCGCGTACTTCGGTTCCGATTCCGACTGAATCGAT
>CAXNDQ010000104.1:0-3181 GCA_964201275.1 Candidatus Planktophila sp.
AGAGGTGATCTAGCGCACGAACAGCCCCATTGCGATAAGTTTTTACTAAGTCTTCGGCTATTACTGATTTCACGGAGTAAACTTACCGATATTGCATTACTTATTGCAAACAAAAATAGCGTTTCTCGAGAGGTCCCGATGTCCAGCCATGGTCCAGTGAAAGAGCATTCCCATAAAGAGATAATGATTATCCTCAGCGGATTGATGACCGGGATGCTTTTAGCAGCCCTTGATCAGACCATTGTTTCAACTGCTCTTAAGAGCATCGTCGAAGACTTCAACGGTCTTAACCATTACACCTGGGTCGTTACGGCGTACCTTCTGACATCAACAGCATCGACGCCTTTATACGGAAAAATCTCTGATATTTACGGTCGCCGCATTGTCTTCCAGTTTGCGATCGTCACCTTCTTAATTGGCTCATTCCTTGCCGGTGCATCGCAAAACATGGCGCAGTTAATTGGAACGCGCGCAATTCAAGGTCTTGGTGCAGGTGGGCTTATGGCACTGACTTTCGTAATCATTGGAGACATAGTTCCTCCGCGCGAACGCGGGCGTTATCAAGGTTATTTCGGTGCCGTTTGGGGTCTTTCTTCAGTTGCTGGTCCATTGCTAGGCGGATTCTTTTCCGATAACGCAACAATTCTTGGGATAACTGGATGGCGCTGGATTTTCTATATCAATATCCCATTTGGAATCGCAGCGCTGGTTATTACTTCGGCGGTATTGCATATTCCAAAAGTTAAACGGGAACACAATATTGATTACCTGGGTGCGCTGCTTATGGTTGCCGCAGTGTCTTCTACACTGCTTGCAGTATCGGTTTACGGCCCAGAACGCGGTTGGGGTAACTCAACAACGCTTACATATTTAGCCGCGGGCATTTTGCTAACGTTAATTTTTCTAGTTTGGGAAGGAAAAGCTAAAGAACCAATTATTCCACTCTCACTTTTCAAGAACCACACTTTCTCTCTGACTTCAGCTCTGGGCTTTATCATCGGCGCAGGTATGTTCGGAGCAATCGTAATGTTGCCTCTTTATCTGCAGGTCGTTAAAGGTGACACAGCAACTGAAGCGGGCTTGAAGTTGATTCCATTTATGCTCGGAATCGTCTCCACTTCTATCTACAGCGGTAAGGCCATTACAAAACACGGTTATTACAAGCGATTCCCAATTATTGGAACTGTTGTGATGACTATTGGAATCTTCTTTATGTCGACCTTGACTGCCACAACTCCTTTCTGGCAACTTTCTATCTACTCCATTTTGGTTGGAGCCGGCCTGGGTCTTTCTATGCAGACAATTGTTATTGCCTTGCAAAACTCAGTTGATTACAAAGATATGGGGGTCGCAACGAGTTCAAATACTTTCTTCCGTTCTTTGGGTTCTGTCTTCGGTACCGCCCTCTTTGGGGCAATTCTGACCAACCGTCTCGGACATTACTTGATCGTGGGGCGAGATGAATTAGCAGCGGCTAATCCAACCGCAGCGTTATCTTTCGACGAGAGTGATATTGAAAAAATCAAGCAGAACACAAGTGTGATCACGCAGCTTCCTCCGGAAGCCCAGACCACAGCTCTTGATGCATTTGTTAATTCATTCCAAGTAGTTTTCCTTATGGCTGCGCCAATAACAGCTCTTGGATTCTTGTTAGCTCTCTTCCTTCGCGAAACCCCACTTCGTACAAATAAAGATTATGCGGCGGCTCGTGAAGAGTCTGCTGGTGAGGCGATCGGTTAATTCCAATTGACTCATAAAGAGAAAAGTAGGTTCTCCAATCCTTTTGCGGAATTTCCGCGAGAGGTTGGAGTTCTTGTCTTTGCCTCTTTCTTTGTAGCAGTTGGATTTGGAGTCATCGCACCAACGTTGCCGCTATTTGCGCGCTCATTTGGCGTAAACAATGCACAAGTTGGCTCAATCCTGTCAGCATTCGCATTTGCGAGATTTGCCAGCGGTCTGATTTCAGGGAAGTTAGTTGATTTATTCGGTGAAAGATTGGTTTACACAGTCGGAATCGCATTTGTATCTGTCTCATCTTTTGCCGCGGCTTTCTCTCAAAGTTACGAACAGCTCTTGATCTACCGCGCAGCAGGTGGGCTTGGATCTTCAATGTTCTCCGTCGCGGCTGGTTCAATTCTCTTACGAGCTACTGATGACACTCAACGGGCGCGGGCACAATCTCTCTATAACGCCAGCTTCTTGATTGGCATGATGGCGGGACCAGTAATCGGTGGATTTCTAACTGCGGTCTCACTTCGTGCTCCGCTTCTTGTATATGCGACTCTCTTAGTTGTATCCAGTGTTGCTGGTGGATTTTTATTACGTAACTCAACACTCGCTGCGCGCCCAACTGAGAAAATAATTAATGAGAAGGGTTCGATACGTGAAGCGCTTTCTAGTAGGCCATATCTAATCGCTCTTACGATTACATTCTGCAGTTCATCAATTCTCTTCGGAATGTCGCGTTCGATCTTGCCTTTGTTTATGGTGGAAGAGATGAAATCAACGGCTGGTTATCTTGGGCTTGGCTTTACGATCTCTTCAGTAATTCAAGGTTTTCTATTACTAAAAGCCGGCGGGCTATCAGATTCAAAGGGGCGAAAATACTCTGCCCTTTTAGGAACCTCTCTTTTAGGAATTTCTGTTTTAGTTCTGGTAGGAACCGTTCAGCCTTGGATGTTCCTACTATCAATGGTAATCGCAGCCTTTGGCTCAATTTTCCTTGCATCAACGGCTGCAATTGTGGGAGATGTTTTGAAAGGTAAAGGTGGACAATTAATCGCTGTATTCCAAATGTCTGGCGATGCCGGTGCAATGGTTGCACCAATAACACTTGGATTTATCGCTGATCACTTTGGCTTCCGCCCCGCATTTGCAGTCAGCGCCGCTCTAATGTTTATTGCCTTCTTTGCGGCAACAAAATTGCCCGAGACGCGGGCTTCGCATCTCGGGCAATCTCGCTAATTTCTAGCTGATTTTATTAGTCACTGTTACGAAGGATTGAGAGCAATCTCAAAACTTCCATATACAGCCAAACAATTGTGACCATCAAACCAAATGCCATACGCCAAGACTCCTGTTGTGGAGCGCCTGCAGCGATAGTGCGTTCAATCTGATCAAAATCAAGTACCAAGAAGAATGTTGCAAGTGCAACAGCTGCTACAGCTACTAGTAAGCCTGT
>CAXNDQ010000105.1:0-3180 GCA_964201275.1 Candidatus Planktophila sp.
CAGCGTGGATTTCCCAATATCTCGCCGTTTCATTTGCCATATACCGCCAATAAATCACCCACTTTTAGAGTTAGCGCCTTTGCCCTAATCTAGGCACATGGCTGAGAAGAAGAATTTCCTAAATTGGGTCGGATTTAAAGAGAGCGAAAGCGCTGCTCCATCATCGGTTGACCGCATTCGCGAACTCGAATCTCAATTAAATGATCTGCGTTCTCGTCGCGACATCACAACTCTAAGCAAAGAAGAGTTTGAAATCTTGGCGACAGAAACCGCCATGTCAATGATCAAATCTGCCCAAAGCCGTGAAGCTAAAGCTCTTTCGGCATCGGAACGAATTACTTTAGAGGCATCCCGCCAAGTAAAAGATGCCTTGGAAAGCGCAGAGACAAAGGCGCGTTCAATTCTCTCCGGCGCTGAAGCGCGCGGGCGTAAATATATAAATGTCGCCGAGGCAGAGGCTGCTGAGAGAGTTTCTCAAGCAGAACGTGAAGCACAATCTATCTATGATGAAAAGCGTCGCGAGGCAGCAACACTGGCACAAGCGGCTCGTCGTGAAGGCGAAAGAATCATCACCGAAGCAACAGGTGAAGTCGCCGAATATCGTCAATGGTTAAGTGGAGTTATCTCTGAAGCCGAGCGTTTATATCGAATTCAAACCCAATCACTTGATGCGGCAGAGCAAGCAATTTCACAGAGTCGATCTCGTTTAGATAGCGCATATTCGCGTTTAGCCGAACTACATAAGAACGTAACTGAAAATTTAAATGCCGATAATTCTGTGATTGATACGGGACCAAAGAAGGTTGTAAGTCAACGCACCAAGCCAGCGCTTGCCGCTCCAGCAAAGAAGGCTGTTGCAAAGAAAGCTGTTGCAAAGAAAAAGCCTACTAAGCGACGGTAATTAAAGTGGCTACCAAGCGCGGTATCCAATACATCCCTGCTATAGATGGACTGCGAGCAGTTGCAGTCATTGCAGTCATTCTTTATCACTTAGGGATTTCTTGGATACCTGGCGGATTTCTTGGCGTTGACCTCTTCTTTGTAATCTCAGGATATGTAATCACCAGATTGCTCTTAGATTCGATCCAAGAACGCGGTGGATTAGATCTCCGTGACTTCTATATGGCGCGCATTCGGCGCTTACTTCCTCCACTTCTTTTTATGATCGTTGTAACTTCGATCGTGGTTGGTATATGGGCTCCAGATACAACTAAGAAATTCTTAACGGATGCACCATTTTCAATCTTTGGCGGAATGAATTGGTGGCTGGTCTTCAATCAACAGGATTACTTTGAAAGTAGCGGCAGACCACCTCTTCTGCAACACACTTGGTCCCTAGCGGTGGAAGCGCAGTTTTATCTCCTCTGGCCGCTGATTCTCCTAGTAGTTTTAAAGTATTTCGGCAAAAGAGTAATTCCTGCTGCTGCGCTGACTATTGCGGCGATTTCTGGTGTTGCCTTAATGCTGGTTTCTTTTCAACTAGATGCCACAAACTCTTCCAAAGTTAGCCACATCTACTTTGGAACAGATACCCACAGCATCGGGCTCTTCTTAGGAGCTGCACTCGCGGTTAGTTGGATTCCCCAAAACTTTAACCTGCAAGTAACGCGTCGTGCCCAAGATTTCATTGACGGCATTGGTGTATTTGGATTTATTGGGATCTTGGCAACATTTGCACTCATTGATGAAAGTAAACCAACGCTATATAGAATCGCTTTTCCACTCGCTGGAATATTCGGCACTGCCATATTGATTTCGATTGTCCACCCTGCATCTAGATTTGCGCCACTGCTGCGAAATAAAGTATTGCTCTGGATCGGTGAGCGCTCGTATGCAATTTATCTTTGGCACTGGGTTATTTTTCAAATCTCACGCCCACAAGTTGATCTTGATGGAGAAAATTGGGCGCTCTTTTCGTTAAGAATTTTGCTCGTTCTTGCAATGGCAGATATTTCTCTGCGTTTAGTTGAACTTCCGATTCGCAGCGGCGCTGTTGCTTATTGGTTCGGTGGTATGAAATATAGAACTAAGGCAGTTCGCAGAAAACAGAAGCTGACGGTTGCGCTTTCCCTTTCAATTATTCTGGCTACTTCAGCGATGGTTAGCGTAAGCGCAATTGTGCGAGTGGATAGGGAAAATAAAGAACTTATTCAGATCCTTAAAGATGCCGACAAGCCAATCATCACTCCAATCGTGGACACTGCTAATCCAGGTCTTTGGGTCACCGGTGATTCGGTAATTCTCGGTATTCGCCACATATTGGAAATGAACCATCCGATCGCTTTGATCAATGCTCGAGTTGGAAGACAAGCACCTGAACTTTTAGAGGTGATGCTCCGCGATGGGCCACTAGTTCTTGACTCGCCTGTTGTATTTAACATCGGCAACAACAACGCACTCACCAGAGCGCAGGTAATCGCGATATTTGAGGCGGTAAAGGCAGCCCCCCAAATAATCGTTGTAAATACCGCAGTTCCAAGGCCATGGCGTGATGCAAATAATGAATTGATAAACGAAATAGCAACGACTTATCCGAATGCGGTAGTAGTTAGATGGGATCAAATCTCAGAAGGTCACCCGGAATACTTTGCACCCGATGGCGTCCACTTAGTGCCGACTGGTGCGCGAGCATATGTTGCAGCGATTACCAGCAATCTCGAGAAAAATTAGCAAAAAATAGCCCCAACCAATTGGCTGGGGCTATTTTAATTTAAAACTATTTATGCAAACTGGCCACTAAATCCGAATGCCTTGGCAGTAGCAATTTGACCATCCGAGTAAACAGATGAAACACGGAATGAAGTTGATCCATCTGCTGATCCCTTAGTGAATTCAATTGATAGTTGCGTTGCTGGCAACACTCCTGATTCTTTCCATTCGCCCATTCCGGAACGAGTTTCAAACTTATATCCAGTTAACCCAGCAGTTGCAGCTGGTGCTTTCCAGGTAATTACCATTACTGATTTCTCAGCATCTTTCCAATTTCCTATGAAACGTCCTGGAGCTTCAACAGCAGCAACTTGTTCAGTTGTTGCTGGCTCACTTGCTTCAGGCGTTGCCTTTTCAGTCATTTCTGGAGCAGCTGATTCACTCATTTCTGGAGCAGCTGATTCAGTTGCAACAGGTGCTGCATCATCAGTTGTTGATGCTGGACGAGAGATAACGATTATTGCAAGCAAT
>CAXNDQ010000106.1:0-3140 GCA_964201275.1 Candidatus Planktophila sp.
AAAGAGATAACTTCGCAAGTAACCGGAGCGTGGCTTGATGGCCATGATGTGGGAGAGCGCAAATTTGTAAAGATCGGATTCCTCTTACTTGAAAACGGCGAAACACTGCCGGATATAACTATCGCGTATCAATCTTGGGGTCAGCTAAACGCCGCCAAAGATAATGCGATCTTAATTAATCACGCGATGACCGGTTGGTCAGATGTAACGTCGTGGTGGCCAAATATGGTTGGACCTGGTCTGCCCTTTGATACCAATAAATATTTCATCGTCTGCCCAAATGTGATCGGCGGATGTCAGGGAAGTACTGGGCCTTCAAGCATTGCACCAGATGGAAAGCGCTACGGTTCACGTTTTCCAACTGTGACGGTACGGGATATGGCAAAAGCGGAAATTTTATTTTCAGATGCGATCGGCATTAAGAAATATCGCTTGGCAGTTGGCCCATCACTTGGTGGAATGCGCTCGCTGGAATGGGCGATCGAACATCCTGATCGCGTTAGCGCGATCTGCACCATTGGTTCTTCCGCCGTTGCAACTGGTGATCAGATCGGTGGTTTCTCTGTACAAATCCGCGCAATCAAAACAGATCCAAACTTTAACGGCGGCGATTATTACGAGCAGGAAACTGGTCCGATTGAGGGAATGGGAATCGCCCGTCGCATTGCGCACCTGACCTATCGCACCGAATCTGAGATGGATGTGCGCTTTGGGCGCCAAATGCAGGGGGATGAGACCGGGCGTTACGCCGTTGAGTCATATCTTGATCATCAGGCCGATAAATTAGCCAAACGCTTTGATGCCAATACCTATATCTCGCTAACTTCAGCAATGGCCTCCCACGATGTTGGTCGCGACCGCGGCGGGGTAGTCAAAGCGCTGGAATCGATCAAAATTCCCGTGGTTGTGGTCTCAATTGATACCGATCGCCTCTTCCCACCTCGACTTCAGGTTGAGGTTGTCGAGCTGGTTCCGCAGGCTGCGCCGTTGATTACGATCTCATCAGAGTTCGGACACGATGGCTTTTTAGTGGAATCAGAGGCAGTTGGCGCCGCGATCGTCCAAGCCTTGAGTATAATATAGCCATCGCTTCGGGCAGTTCGAAACAAAAGTTTCGAAGATAGTTCGAAAAAACCAAAGGACAATTGTGGCTGTATTTAGTGCGCTCAAAAACAAGGCAAAGGCGAAAAAAGCCGCCGCTAAAAAATCTGCTCCTGCTAAGAAGGTAGCTGCTAAGAAAGCAGTTGCGAAAAAAGCAGCTCCAGTTAAAAAAGCGGTCGCGAAAAAGGCGCCAGCGAAGAAAGTTGCTCCCAAGAAAGCCGCACCTGTTAAGAAAGCAGCCCCAGTAAAGAAAGCCGCACCTGCAAAAGTTGCGATGAAGAAAGATCTCACCGCCAAAGAAGTTCAACAACTCGTAAATCTTAAGAACGATGTTGCCCGCCAGAAAGAAATCATTGAAACTCTTGCTGCCAGCGGAATTGATAATTACCGAAAGGCGGTTAAGAAAGAATTTATGGCGCTCGCCCTTGAAGCCCGCCATTTCGATGAGACTCTTCCAATTGATATTGAGAAAGCACGTAAGGCCGGACTTGGCGGACCAAGTCGTATTTTATCTAAGGCACAACTTGCACTGATTGCACCACCTCCAGCACCCGTTGCTGCTGCGCCTAAGTCCGCAGAAGGCAAAGCCGGAAAAGCTGCAGTAGTTCTAGATGATGAAGGCAACGAGATTGTTGTCGAAGAGATCGAACTTGAAGATGTAGAAACTCTGATTGCAGAAGTAACTGACATTATCGATACCGAGGCTGAAGATAAATCAAACCAGCCACGCGTTGTTAACTTGGCGGAGGAAGCCTCAGGAAATGAAGAAAACGCCTTTACTTTAAAGGCCTCTGAAGAAGATGATGCTCCTGCACAAACAGTTATGACAGCCGGTGCAACAGCCGATCCAGTTAAGGACTATCTAAAGCAGATTGGCCGTGTAGCGCTGCTAAATGCTGAACTCGAAGTAGAACTTGCGACACGTATTGAAGCTGGCCTATTTGCCGAAGAAGCGCTCAAGGCAGATAAGAAAATGGAAAAGAAGTTAAAGCGTGAACTTGATTGGATCGTTGAAGATGGCAAGCGCGCTAAGAACCACTTGCTTGAAGCGAACTTACGTTTGGTGGTTTCACTTGCCAAGCGTTACACCGGCCGCGGAATGCTTTTCCTTGACTTGATCCAAGAAGGAAACCTCGGTTTGATCCGCGCAGTTGAAAAATTCGACTACACAAAGGGTTACAAGTTCTCAACATATGCCACTTGGTTGATTCGTCAGGCGATTACTCGTGCAATGGCTGATCAGGCCCGCACAATCCGTATTCCGGTCCACATGGTTGAAGTCATCAACAAGTTGGCACGTGTACAACGCCAGATGTTGCAAGATCTTGGCCGCGAACCGACTCCAGAAGAGTTGGCTAAAGAACTAGATATGACCCCTGAAAAGGTTGTCGAAGTTCAGAAATACGGCCGCGAACCTATCTCGCTTCACACTCCACTCGGAGAAGAAGGTGATTCTGAATTCGGAGATCTCATTGAAGACTCTGAGGCAGTTAAGCCAGAAGAATCTGTGACATTTACAATCTTGCAAGAACAGTTGATGCAGGTCCTTGGGGGCCTCACAAACCGTGAAGCAGATGTAATTAAGGCGCGTTACGGACTCACAGATGGACAACCAAAGACACTTGATGAAATCGGCAAGGTTCACGGTGTAACTCGCGAACGTATCCGCCAGATCGAATCTAAGACAATGTCGAAGTTGCGCCACCCATCACGTTCGCAATCACTTCGCGACTACCTAGATTAAAACCAGCTCTATTAATGAGAAAAACCCTTGAGCCAAATGCGGCCCAAGGGTTTTTCTTTAATATTATTTAGTTCTTAGATTCAACCAGACGTTCTGATTCGTCTTGAATCGCAACTGCCACAGCCTTTAGCTTTTCGGCATATTCCTTGCCGTGGTGTGCACAGAACATTAACTCGCCACCAGTTGCGAGGGTTGCTCGCACATACGCCTGAGCGCCGCAACGATCGCAACGATCTAGTGCATTAAGAGGTGTGGATTCGAGGATTACTTGCTCGGTCATCGCGCTCTCCATTCG
>CAXNDQ010000107.1:0-3042 GCA_964201275.1 Candidatus Planktophila sp.
ATATCTAGATTGCGCGAAATACGAGAGATGCGACTTAAAACAGCAAATGGACTTAGATCAAGATCAGGGCGTTCGCGCTTCCAGGCCGCAATTAGGCGGTCTACTTCATCGCGATTAGCGCTCATAGAGGTAAAGGCTAGCGGCGATAACTGGCTCGGAAGTGTTGCTGGGAAGTGTTGATGGTCGCGAGCACTCGCATTTATGAGGGAGAATATGCGTTCCGCCATTGTGTAGTGGCTAGCACATGGGCCTTTGAAGCCCAGGGTCCAGGATCGATACCTGGTGGCGGAGCAATTTTAATTGCCCGCTGATCAAGCTAGCGGAGCCACCCGTTGGATGAACTGCGACCAGTTAGACTTACCCATATGAGTGCAAACCTAGAGACGGTTGTTGTTCTCGCCGCAGGTGAAGGCACTCGAATGAAATCTGCAACACCAAAAGTTTTGCACGAAATTGCGGGACGCTCTCTAGTTGGCCACGTACTTCACGCAGTTCAATCACTTACACCTAAGCAAGTACGTGTTGTAGTTGGTGCTGGGCGTGAAGCAGTTGAAGCACATCTTTCAGAGATCGCACCAAAAGTCACAACAGTCTTCCAGGAACGTCGTGGTGGTACCGGCCATGCAACTCAGTTAGCGCTCGCCGACACAAAACTTGCAGGAACCATTTTAATTTTAGCTGGCGATACACCACTTTTGACAGGTGAATCTTTACAGCAGCTCCTTGATATTCACCACGCAGGTGCTTTCACCGCAACCGTACTTACCGCAGAACACCCTGATCCAACTGGTTATGGCCGCATCGTGCGTGGCGATGACGGGTCCTTACTGCGCATCGTCGAAGAACGCGATGCTGATGATTCCGAAAAAGCGATCTACGAAATAAATTCAGGTGTTTACGCTTTTGATGCCCAGAAGTTATCAAGTGCGATCGGAAAGTTAAGCAACGATAATTCGCAAGGTGAACTCTATTTAACTGATGTTATTGAGATCTTGCGCAATGAAGGTGGCTCAATCGCAGCTGCGCTAATTGAAGATTTCATTGAAATTCTCGGAGTAAATGATCGAGTGCAATTAGCCGAAAGCGCTGCGTTGCTTCGTGATCGCATAAACGAAGAGTTTATGCGTGCCGGCGTCACCATCCTGGACCCAACAACAACTTGGATAGATGCCACGGTAAAGATCGAAAACGATGTAACAATTTTTCCTGGCTCAGCAATTCTCGGAAATACTTCGATCGCCGCCGGCGCCATTATTGGCCCGCGCGCCATTCTCGAATCTTGCACAGTCTTAAGCAGAGCTAAGATCATTGATTCAAATTGCTTTGAGGCAACTATCGGCAAGAGCGCCAACGTTGGCCCTTACTCATATTTACGTAAAGGCACAGTGCTTGGAACAGATACAAAGGCCGGAGCATTTGTGGAGATGAAGAATGTAAAAGTTGGAGATGGATCGAAAGTCCCACATCTTTCATACGTTGGCGATGCAACAATCGGTGAAGGCACCAATATTGGCGCTGCCACAATCTTTGTTAACTACGACGGTGTAGAAAAACATCACACAACTATTGGAGATCACGTCCGAATCGGAAGTGATTCAATGTTGGTCGCGCCAGTTTCAATTGGTGACGGGGCTTACACCGCCGCCGGATCTGTGATTACAGAAGATGTTCCGCCCGGTGCCATGGGTGTCGCTAGAGGTAAGCAAAGAAATGTAATAGGTTGGGTCCTGCGCAAGCGATCCGGAACAAAATCTGCAGAAGCTGCTGCGCGACATAGCGACGAGAAGAAGGGCTAATTTCCTTGAGCGAAATTCGTTTATCCTCAGAGAAAAGACTCCGCCTTTTTTCAGGACGCGGATTTCCCGAGCTATCTGATGCCGTCGCTGCCGAACTTGGAATTCCATTAACACCAACATCTGCTTATGACTTTGCAAACGGTGAAGTATTTGTTCGCTTTGAAGAATCTGTCCGCGGTTGCGATGCTTTCGTTATTCAAAGCCACACCGCTCCAGTAAATAAGCAGATCATGGAACAACTCATTATGGTTGATGCGTTAAAGCGCGCATCGGCTAAACGAATCACAGTCGTTGCACCTTTTTACGGTTATGCCCGCCAAGATAAAAAACACCGTGGCCGCGAACCAATCACCGCCCGTTTGATGGCCGATCTTTACAAAACTGCTGGCGCTGATCGCTTAATGGTTGTTGATCTTCATACTTCACAAATTCAAGGATTCTTTGATGGTCCAGTAGATCATTTATTTGCACTCCCAATGCTCGCGAATTACGTCGGCAGCAAAGTAGATCGCACGCGTTTAACAATTGTTTCACCAGACTCTGGCCGCGTGCGCGTTGCCGAGCGTTGGTCTGAACTTCTCGGCGGATGCCCAATTGCATTTATCCATAAAACACGCGATCCACGTGTTCCAAATGAATCCGTAACTGGAAAAGTTGTTGGTGAAGTAGATGGCCAAACTTGCGTCGTTATCGATGACATGATCGATACTGCAGGCACAATTACAAAAGCTGTTGATGCATTATTTGCTGCTGGTGCAAAAGAAGTAATCGTCGCCGCAACCCACGCTGTATTTTCTGGTCCGGCAGTTGAACGCCTAAAGGCTTCAAAGGTGACTGAAGTAGTTGTTACAGATTCACTCCCAATCGATGAAGATAAGCGCTTCGATGGACTCACCGTCCTCTCAATTGCGCCACTTCTGGCGCGTGCTATCCGCGAAGTCTTTGAAGATGGCTCAGTAACTAGCCTTTTTGACGGCCACAGCTAAGTCAGGCTAATATCGCCCTATAGTTTCCGGCGAGGGTGAAAAACTCCGTAATCGACGGTAAGGATTTAACTCCTGCTGGGACTTTGTGTAGTAACCGAAGTTTCCAAGCAAAATAACAAACAGGAGTAATTAAAATGGCAGAAATCAAGATCACCGGCACAACACGTACCGAATTTGGCAAGGGTGCGTCACGTCGTGCGCGAGTAGCAGGTCTTGTTCCTGCAGTTATATACGGTCACGGCGAGAAGCCACAGCACATA
>CAXNDQ010000108.1:0-3012 GCA_964201275.1 Candidatus Planktophila sp.
GGAATCGTTCAGCGTTACTCTGATCTCTACGAAGTAGATTTCGCTGCTGAAAAGGCTGCTGCCTTGAAGGCTTCTCAAAAGAGCGGTTCTTACAAGCCACCAGTCCGTAAGTTGCAAGTTCTATGGAGCGTAACTCCAAAGACTTGGTCTAAGTTCAATGCTGACGGAACACCAGTCTCATTAACTAATACACCAGGTACCGGTCACACCAACTTCACAATGGCCCATTACAAGCTCGTAATCGATACTGCAATTGCAGCAGCCGAGAACGGTGACTTGCCTTGGAACGCTGCGCAGTTATCAAAGGTGAACCGCGCCAAGGGTCTGAAGATAGATCGTGACACGATCTATCCATACCTAAAGTACTTCAATCAGTAATTTATAAGTTGAAGTAAAGATCCTACGAAACAGGGGTCGCGCGAAAGCGCGGCCCCTGTTTCTTTTTCGCTAGTACCCTTAACCACTATGAAGATCGCATCAGCGCAAGAGATGTTTGATCTCGGTAAAAGACTTGGCGCACAACTTCGTGCCGGAGATTTGATTCTATTAAATGGCCCACTTGGCGCTGGCAAGACCGTGCTGGTTCAGGGAATGGGTGCGGCCCTGGGTTTTACCGAAGTAACTTCCCCAACCTTTGTTATTTCACGAATTCATAAAGGTCCGTTGTCGTTAATTCACGTTGATACATATCGTTTATTGGAAAGTGGCAAAGCGGCGCTGTACTTAGATGATTTAGATCTAGATTCCGCGCGCGAAAATGCAGTCACCGTTATCGAATGGGGCGGGGAGGAATCGGCTCGGTTATCTGATCAGCGGTTAGAAATTGATATCGATCGCAGTGATGAAGAGCGCGTTGTAACTTGGCGTGCCATCGGTCCTCGCTGGGCAGGGTTTAAGTTATGACAATTTCACTTGCTATAGATACTGCAACATCGCGCACCATTGTTGGGATTGTTGAAGGCGATAAAGTTTTATTTGAAGCCTTTCACGAAGGTGCGACTGAACACGGTTTTGCAATTACTGAACTAGTAATGAAAGCATTACAGGTCTGCCCTCAGCCTGATCAGGTAGTTGTTGGAATGGGACCTGGGCCATTTACTGGACTTCGTGTGGGAATTACCTTCGCGAATTCTTTTGGACTGGCTCGCGAGATTCCGGTGATTGGCGTTTGCTCACTTGATGCCATTGATATCAAGGAAAGTGAATACACCGTGGCGATCGATGCGCGGCGCAAAGAAATTTACTGGGCAAAATATAAAGGTGGAGTCCGCGTTTTAGGGCCAGCAGTAAGTAAACCCGCTGAGGTCGATAACTTCATTATTGATCAGTACCCCAATTTACAAAAGTTGGTTGCACTTAGTACTTCGCAGAATATTGCTGAGCCAATGTATTTGCGTCGCCCTGATGCGGTGCCGACGGCGGAGCGAACATGATTTCTTACCGCGATGCAATGCAACTTGATCTTCCAGTCTTGGTATCTATGGAGCGCGTGCTCTTCGCCGATTCGCCTTGGTCGATGGGGCAATTTAAAGAAGAATTTAAAGGCGTGCCGAATTCGCGCTATTTCTTAGTTGCGGTAAACGATGAAGATCAGATCGTTGGTTATGCCGGAGTTTTGGTTGTGGCACCTGGCGTAGAAGCCGATGTTTTAACCGTTGGCGTATTGCCGGAGTATCTGCGCCAAGGAATTGCTACCCACTTTATGGCTGAACTAGAAAAGTGGTCGATCTCAAAGCAAGCCCCGGCGATGATGCTGGAAGTTGGTACGGAAAATACCGCTGCAATCACGTTATATAAAAAGTTGGGTTATGAAAATATCTCAACTCGCAAAGGGTATTACGGACCTGGTTTAGATGCCTTTGTAATGCGTAAGGAGCTCAAGCAATGAGCGAGCCAATTGTTTTAGGAATTGAAACATCTTGCGATGAAACCGCAATTGGAATCGTTCGCGGGCGAAAGTTGTTAGCAAATGTCATTGCCTCTAGCGTTGAAGAACACGCGCGCTTTGGGGGAGTTGTTCCTGAAATCGCCAGCCGCGCACATCTGGAAGCGATGTTGCCCAGCATTGATAAAGCGGTGCGTGATGCCGGCATTTCGCTAAAAGATGTGGACGCTGTTGCAGTTACTGCTGGCCCTGGTTTAGTTGGCGCACTTTTGGTTGGAGTCGCTTCAGCCAGTGGATTGGCACTGGGCCTTGGTAAACCCTTATATGGAGTAAACCATTTAGCCGCGCACATCAGCGTTGATTACTTAACTCATGATCTACCAACCGATCCGACAATTGCGCTATTAGTCAGCGGCGGACACTCATCGCTTTTGCAAGTAGATGACATCACATCATCGATAACCAAACTCGGTGCAACGATGGATGATGCCGCAGGTGAAGCTTTCGATAAAATTGCGCGCGTAATGGGACTTGGTTTTCCTGGTGGCCCGGCAATAGACAAGACTGCGCAATCTGGTTCGCCAACAGCAATTGATTTTCCACGTGGCTTAACAACTAGCAATGATTGGGCAACTCGCCCTTACGATTTTTCATTCTCTGGTTTAAAAACAGCTGTTGCAAGATATTTGGAAAGTACGCCGAATTATGCAAAGGGCGATGTGGCCGCATCTTTCCAAGAATCAATTGTTGATGTATTGCTTCAAAAATCTTTGGCTGCTTGTAAGGCAACCGGAATTGATTCCTTAGTAATTGCCGGTGGGGTTGCGGCTAATTCCAGACTTCGATATCTGGCCGAGCAGCGCTGTGAAAGCGCGGGGGTTCGCTTGCGGATTCCTAGCCCGGCGCTCTGCACCGATAACGGGGCTATGGTCGCTGCCTTGGGCTCTCTGATGGTCGCAGCGGGGCGCAAACCTGGCCCACAGGCCTTTGACGCTGATTCTGCCCTCCAAGTTGAGCGAGTTGCCCTCTAGAACTACAGTTAGCACTCTAAGCCCCACACTGCTAATTGAAGGAGAAAAAACCATGGCAGTAGCCATCAAGCCACTCGAAGATCGCATCGTAGTTAA